>NZ_NUHI01000015.1:0-255666 GCF_002575105.1 Bacillus sp. AFS053548
CTCCATTCTACTCGACTAGTTCCATAAGAAAAAAAATCCTTCTCAAAAAGAGAAGGATTTTTTTGTTAATTATTACAAATAGTAAAGAACTTTTTTATCCAACGACACTCAAAAGGATTGAACCTTATAAAAGAAGGCTCAATCCTTTTAATTATTATTTGAAAAAGAAAAGATCAGTAAGATAGTTAAAAACATTTGTGGTTTTTTTACTGAAATTTGCAGTTAAACTAGTTATTTTAATATAACAATCATCATCTTCGTTTTATAATTTTATTACGTTCAATTTAATGAACTAATAGAAAGAATCAAAATAAATATGTAAGGCGAATCTATAAAGTATTGTTATTTGGTAAATTTGAAAATAAATTATTAGTGTTTGAAGTGACAAGGTTTTCTACAATAGTTTGGAATTAATTTCCAAAAATTACTGAAAAATCTAACATTTAGTAAATGGGTTGACGTGATTTTTTTTATCGGTTAATCTTGTTTCAATCAATTAATAAATTACATAACAAATAATTCTTATCCAGAGAGGTGGAGGGACTTGGCCCTATGATACCTCAGCAGCGGGTTCTATATGAACACTGTGCTAATTCCATCAGGGTATTGCCCTTGAGAGATAAGAAGAGTAGATTTTCCAACAAATCCTCTTCTATCTAAGAAGGGGATTTTTTTCATCTATACCCTTCATAATAACTAAATAAATTATTTCTTATCCAGAGAGGTGGAGGGACTGGCCCTATGAAACCTCGGCAGCGGGTTCTTGTAATACCGTGCCAATTCCATGGGAGATCCCAAAAGATAAGTAGAGTTAGTAAAAAACCTCTCAACTTGAGTAGTGACCCCATCGGAGATTTTCTTGATCCATATCCTGTATTGAATCTTTACAGTAAGAACAGCTCCAGTAATTTTACAAATTGGAGTAACCCAAAATTTGATCAATTACTGGAGCAATCGTTAATTGAACAAAATGAACAAAAAAGATTTGAGTTATTGCATCAAGCAGAGGCTGTATTAATGGAAGAAATGCCAATTATTCCTATTTATTTCTCGTCACAGAATTCTTTAGTGAAGAAAAATATTAAAGGTATTCGCTTCGATCCGTTGAACAATCCAGACTTCCGTTTTGCAAAAGTAACAGAGTAAGTAAACTATTAAGCTCTCTTTGTTTTTCCTTGAAATAAGGAAAGCATTTAATCTTTAAAAATTGAGTAGTTCTAAGGGGGGAATGAAGTGGAAAATATGTTGAGAAAAGCGGTAGAAACTAGAAAGCATTATCTCATCAACAAGCTTATTAAAAATGGAATATATAAAAAAGAGTCATCTCATTTATTTGTTTTAACGCTAACCGAGCTTGAAGATGAATATAATCGTGTAATAAGTGTAAAAAAAAGTAAAAAAGTAAATTAACAAAACCACCTAGATTATTAAATATATAAAGACAATTAATTGCCAAAAAATTAAAGCCTGTATCTAAGATTACCAAGTAATTATTGATACAGGCTATTTTTAAATTTACCATTAGCTATAAAAGTTAGTGAATTTTTAACCGAATGTTTATGAAAAAAGTGATTTAATAATAGCTGATATATTTACCTATGCAATCAGGGAGTTTACGAAAAATCAAAGCAGTAGTGTGGTTTATATCAACTACTGCTTTTTTATTTACATTAAATTGTGAACTATATTATTTCGATAATATTACTTTTGTTTTTGTCTTGTTAGTGCTGCAATTACAACTATTAAAGCTGCACCACCTAGATATTTAAAAGCATAAATTATTTTTTCTATAATTTCTTTTTGATTATTAGATTTAATGTAATCTTTTAACGTTTCAGCTTTTGTTTCATCATCTTTAATGTCCTTAATAGCATCAATGATTTCTTTTGCTTTTTCTTTTTCATTATCTGAAAGTTTTTTATCTAAATCAGAAAAATCTTTTAAAAAATTAAGATTTTCAAAAGTTATTTTTGCTTTTTCAGTAACTTTGTTACCTAGATCAGAAGCTTTTTCAATTGCTTTATTACTAAATTGAACTATTTTATTCTTTTCTTGTTTTTCTCCCAATTATTTCACCCCTAAAATATGTTTTCAAATAATTCTATCAATTTTTTCGGGGAATTCCAAAATATATTATTTTATGTAAATTGTAAAATATGAACATTTCTTCTTTTAATGATGACTCATATTCAACTAACTGATGCATAGTTGAACAAGATGAATGGTTGTTTAGATGAGTTTTTTATTAAATTAAACGGCAGGAAAGTTGCATAAGAAAGCTTAAAAAAGAAGTTAAAAAGAATAAATAATGAAAGACTTATGATAGTATGAATTCAAAAAGTATTAACAGGAGAGTTAGATTTGACTGTGAAATTTCCAAGCAAAGCCAAGAAAATTTTATATATAGCAATACCAGCCATTGGAGAATCTTATTTACAGAATCTACTAAGTGTAATTGATTCCTTCTTTATTGCAAAATTAGGTTTACTTTCTATTAATGCAGTAGGTGTAACCAATATTTATGGTATGACCTATATTGGTGTATTTACAGCAATTTCTACCACACTGACTGTCTTTTTATCTAGATCTTTTGGAGCAAAGGATACTGAACGAAGTAAGTCCGTCATTTTTCATGGGCTTTTTGTTTCTGTTCTGATTGGTTTATTTTTTTCTGTTTTCTCCGTTGCTTTTGCAAATTTATTGTTAAACTGGACAGGTGCAAACGAGAATTTGAAAGAGGCAGCATCGGTTTATTTTAAAGTTGTTCTCGGACTAACCCCGTTCATTGCCTTATTTTCAGCTCAATCTGCTGCTTTTCGTGCAATTGGAGATACAAAGACCACTTTAAAAGTAGGAATGGAAATGAATATTGTCCATGTGACCCTTGATTATCTATTAATATTTGGATTCGGTTCGTTTAAAGGATTAGGTTTAACTGGGGCAGCCATTGCTATGATTTTTGCAAGGATATATGGTTTTATTCGTCTCATTATAAAATCTCAACGTAATCCTTCGATTGCTTTAAAACTAACAGATTTTAAAATAAGATGGAATTTAGCATGGAGTATGCTCAAGTTTGCAGTACCTGCGACAATAGAAAGGCTTTCCATGAGGTTGGGACAGGTTGTTTATTTTGGATTAATTGTACGAATGGGTACAGAGGTATACGCAACCCATAATATTGCAGGTAATTTAACAACATTTTCCTCTGTAATAGCTGGAGGTTTTTCAATAGCAACTAGTACATTAATTGGTCAGGCAATTGGAGAAAAAAATCAATCAGATGTTCAGGAATATCGAAAATGGAGTTATATTCAGTCTGCTGTTTCGATGACATTTGTTACAGGCATTCTAGCAGTTGCAAGCCCTTTGATTGGGAAATTATTTACACATAATCAATCAGTGCTTCACTTATTAGTAATTATTTTATTAATCGATACAGTATCCCAACCATTTTTAGCTTCTGTGTCTGTTGACACTGCTGTGGTACAAGCAGGTGGTAACAGTAAATTTCCTATGATTCTGACCATGATTGGCATATGGGGAGTAAGAACATTGGGTGTTTATATTTTTGCTTGGAAACTTGGGTTTGGTCTTCCAGCTGTGTGGATTTCAATTGCAATAGATAACGCTCTTCGTGCTGCTGCGTTTTCATGGTATCGTAAAAAGAAAAAATTATTAATGGACTTGGAATAGCAATATTCTTATACAACGAACGAATGCAATAGTTCAATAACAAACAGAGAATGATCATTAGTCGATCATTATCTGTTTCAGTTTATGGCAGGATTGTTCAATAAAGACTTCACAGTTTAGTAGTCTAAATTACCCTACTCTAGGCGCACACAGTTGATTCGTTTTTTGAATTGTACTACTTTTTCGTGCTAGAATGAATACAACTTCAATTGAAAGAAAATATAAGTGTGTATACTCTTATTCGAGGAGAATTTATGAATTTCGAGCAAATGGAATACATAGTGAAAGTTGCAAGCGAGAAATCGATCATTAAAGCTGCAGAAAAATTGCATATTACAAGTTCAGGTCTAAGTCAATCGATCTCTCAATTAGAGCATGAAATGGGAATAAGTATTTTTAACCGTTCAAGAAAAGGAACATTTCCGACAGAAGAAGGAAAGATTTTAATAAATAGAGCTAGTGAAGTCTTAGAAATTATCAGTAAGTTAAATGAAGAGCTGTATGATTATAAAAATAATAAAAAGATACATTTGAAAATAGTAGCTGCTCCTACTTTTGCAGCATTACTTCTACGAGCATTGAACAGAATTAAAGAAGAACATCCGAATGTAACAATTGAAATCGAGGAAAAAGATCCACCGTTAATAATGGAAACAATTAAACATACTGAATATGACTTTTGCTTTTTCCCTCAAGATTTAGAGTTACTAAATAGTGAAAAAAATATTAACTATGAATTAATTCGAACTGATCGTGTTCATGTTATTGTAGGAAAAAACTCCCCACTCTATCATCTTGACTACGTAACAAAAGCTGATGTATTAGATATGGATACAGCGTGTTATACAATCTATTCTGATTATTATTATTCTAAGTTAATTAAAGAAAATAAAAATAAAATAAGAGTAACGACAAACAGTATGAATATTCTTACAGAGGCTGTTAGAGAACATAATGTATTTGTCTATTCTCATGAGTCTGGCGCTAAATTTCATCCATACATTCTAAGTGGAAACTTAAGATCTATTCCTTACAAAGAAAATAATGAATACGTTGTTAAGGATTTATGGGTGATCTATCCAAAAAACAAAAAGCTTTCTAATATAAGTAAAAAATTTATCGAAATCGTTAAAGAAATAGCCACTCAATGATGAGAGGTTATTTTTTGTTTAAGAATCCTTTTTAGTCCACTATTTACTAATAGAATAGTTGAATTAGGATAAACGTCCTAATTCGTTACTGGAAAAATTTGTTAAAATTATAATTAGGGCAAATCAGCTCAAATAATTGGAACAAAGGGGAAACTATGCAGAACAGAAACGTAGAACTTGTTGAACTAAATGCAGAAAATTGGTACGAATGCTGTCTATTAGAGGTATTTGAAGACCAAAAGAGTCACATCGAACCGAATGCAATTTCGATTGCTCAATCAAAGTTTGAATCCTCACTAAAGCCATATGCTATTCATTTTGAAGGTAAAGCGGTTGGATTTTTAATGTTTAATACTACTGAAGAAGAGCTAGATGGCTATTGGATATATAGAATAATGGTAGATAAGAATTTTCAACAAAAAGGACTTGGTAAAATTGCAACTCAGTTAATGATCGATGAAATGAGTAAACTACCAAATGCCAAAAAAATTGTTGTAGGATATCACCCTGAAAATTTAGGAGCACATAATTTATATTCCAGTTTAGGGTTTATTGATCATGGCGATCGATTTGGTAAAGAAATGGCAGTAGTATTAGATTTAAACCATCAATGAATGTTCTTAAGGATTCAAAAGTATCATTTTATTGTCACTATTATCAATGTAATTCCTCAGTATAAACGTAAAGAAGGGATAGCAATTAGCTATCCCTTAAATTCTCAATCGATTCCTATTAGTTAAACAAATTTATTGTCTGTTATTACTGAGTGTCTTCGTCGATTTTATACTCCAAAATATCACCTGGCTGACAATCCAAAGTCTTACAGATCGCTTCTAATGTTGAAAAACGAACTGCTTTTGCTTTACCATTTTTCAGAATGGAAAGATTCGCCATTGTAATTCCAACTCTTTCTGAAAGCTCCGTTACGCTCATTTTTCGTTTTGCTAACATCACATCAATATTAATAATTATTGCCATACCATCCACCTCAGACCGTTAAATCATTTTCTGATTTTATGTTAATCGCTTCTTGTAGAAGCTGTTGGAGGATAGCAGCAAAAACGGCGATAACCAACGAAGCAAATATAATGATCAGTCCCAAAAATCCAATAGGAGGGTCAACTTTCTTCGCTATAAAACGAAAGAGCGGCGTAGCTAATACATATAAACCACTGATTGCAATCGCACAGTACTTTATGTTCTTTAATGCCTTTACAGATAATTCCGAGAACGCAGTGTTGTCGTCAATGTACCTTAAAAGATTGAAAGCCTGATAAAGAGCAAAATAAAAAGGCACGGCAGCTCCATACATCACGATGAAAACGAGATATTTCATTGCGGCAATATTTGGATACAAATTTGAAGAGAAATTCGCAAAATTTGGTACCAAAAATATACATAAAGCAAGCACTGCAATTCCAGCGAGAAAAATAATTGCCTTTAAGAAAGTTGTTGAACCTCTTTTAACATTCATATTAAGTACCTCACTTATTTAATGACAATATGAATTTAACATATTATTTATCGTTTTACAATAAATTTCTGTTGTTTTTTATTATATTATTATTGTTATTGAATGTCCTTTTCATTTTGACAAAAAGAAAAAGCATTTCTCATACAAAGAAATGCTTTTTCTTTAATAATGTTAAATGTATTTTATTTATTTGCAGTGTTTATTACAGCAAGAGAATGATTAATTGCCGTTTTACATTTATTTACATCTGGGGTTGAAGTACGTGCTGCTGCTAATACAACGTCAATCGTACCATCAATTTTAGTCCATGAAGTACTATCTATTTTTCTAAGTTTAGACTCTGAAGTATCCCATTGATGTTCCAAACTGTCGGCATCTTTTTTAGCTAAACTAAAGTTCTTTGAATTCACATCTGACATCATTTTATTTTCTATTGTTGTAAATTCTGTTAATTGACCAGATAATGTTGTTTCAGTAGATGCTACATTTGATGATAATTTGATATAACCGCCAATACCAACTGCTAAGAAAATACACAATGCTAAAATAGTTTGTGTCATTATATTATTCTTACTTCTATTTTCATCTATTTTTTCAATATATAATGAAATATCAATTTTTGTAACAGCAAGGAAAACAATGATTGCTAAAATTGCAACCAGAAAAATGATACTTGTACTTGTTGTTCCTAAACCTAAACCACCATTCACTTTTGGTTGCGATAAATAATCTCCTAATGATGCCCCAAGTGGACGTGTAAGAATGTACGCAATCCAGAACCCTAACATTCCATCGAGTTTTAAAAACTTCCACGCTAAGAATACACAAAGTATGATCCCAATAACCGTTACACCAGTTTTAAAATACCCTAGTCCAAGTTGTTCAGAATATAAATCCCCAACAGCTGTACCTAGTGCAAATGTAAATAGAATCGCTAACCAATAAAATATTTCTCTTTTTCTTGTGAAAATTGAATGGATCGAAAGTGTTTTTTCACTAAGAAACCAAAAAAGAAACGTTAATGCTAGCAGCGCTGAGAATACAATCGTACTTGTTTCAAGAGGTACGCCAATTGCGTCAGTTAAATTATCAGTTACCAATGTTCCGAATACACTTATTGATACAACAGTGATCCAATAAATACTTGGAACATATTTCTTTGCCTTGAATTGAAAAAATAAAGAGATAAAGAATGCTACACCCATAAGGACCGTTGTAAGTCCTAATCCTAAACCAACGTTAAAATTCAAGAAATCAGCAAATGTTTCACCAACAGTTGTACATAGAACTTTAATAATCCAAAAAAAGATTGTAACTTCTGGTACCTTGTTAAGCAAATTATTTATTGTATTTTGTTTTGTCTCCATAATTGAATTCCTTTCTATTGAATTAAAGTACATTTGTATAATCACACATAATAATGAAAGGAAAATGAAAAACTGGAGAATTGAAGAATTTATTTTTAGAAATTGATATCTTCTTTACATTATTTTGGTTTAGTACAAAAAAACTGAGAACAAAGTAAAGGAGTAGGTCAAATTCCTACTCCTTTTATTATTGAATAAATAAGGATTACTTTGCTTTATTAAAATCCTGTGTCGCTTCTTTGTTCATGCCTTTTTTAAGGTAAGCATTTCCGCGATCACTGTATGCAAGTTTAAATTGGGGATTCAATTCAATTGACTTGCTGAAATCGGCAATGGCTTGATCGTACATCTGCTTATAGTAATAGGCAAGCCCGCGATCGTCATATACGAGGTAATCTTTTGAATTCAAATCAATGGCCTTGTTGTAATCGGCAATGGCTTGATCGTACATCTGCTTGCTGTGATAGGCAAAGCCACGGTTGTCATAGACTTGGTAATCTTTCGGATTCAAATCAATGGCTTTGGTATTATCAGAAATGGCCTGATCATACATCTGCTTGCTTTGATAGGCAAGCCCGCGGTCGTTATATACGAGGTAATCTTTTTGATTTAAATTGATGGCCTTGCTGTAATCAGAAATGGCCTGATCGAACATCTGCATATGATAATAAGCAAGCCCCCGATTGTCATATACCAGGTAGTCTTTTTGATTTAAATCAATGGCCTTGTTGTAATCAGAAATGGCCTGTTTATACATTTGCTTATCGTAAAAGACAAGCCCCCGGTTGTTATAGGCCAGGTGAAATTTTGCATTCAAGCCAATGGCCTTGTTATAATCGGAAACGGCCTGATCATACATGTGTTTATAGTAATAGGCAAGCCCTCGATTGTTATAGGCCTTATAATGTTTCGGATCTAATTCAATAGCTTTATCAAAATCAGAAATAGCCACATCGTACATTTGTTTATCCAGATAGACAAGCCCAAGGTTACTATATGATGTTGCATAATTAGGTTTTAATTTTATAGACTGGTTTAAGTCAGAAATGGCTTGATCATACATCTGCAGATCGTAAAAAGTAAGCCCTCGATTATTATATGACAAATAATCTTTCGGATTTAAATCAATGGCTTTGTTGTAATCGGAAATAGCCTGATCATACATCTGCTGATCGTAGTAGGCAAGCCCTCGATTGTAAAATAAAATGTAATCTTTTGAATTCAACTCAATGGCCTTGTTGTAATCGGCAATGGCCTGATCATACATCTGCTGATTGTAGTAGGCAAGCCCGCGGTTGCTATATGGCTTATATTTTTTCGGATTCAATTCAATCGCCTTACTATAATCGGCAATTGCTTTATCGTACATTTTTTTGTGATTATACGATAGCCCGCGATTGTTATAAGCTTCCCATAAATTAGGATCATTTTTTATTGCCTTGTTTAAATGGGAAATCGCCGCGTCATACTTCCCCTGTTGTTCTTCTTTATATCCTTTATTATTGTAATAAACTGCCAAAGAGCTACATCCACCTAAAACCAAACCAAAAGTCAAAATGGAGATTAGTTTTAAAAATGATTTTATTACACTCACCTCTTTCATTGAATTTATCAATTCGAACAAAAGAATAGCTTATAAATGCAAGATGATTTCCTCCAGAAAGAACAGCCTTCTCCTTTATAATTTTGTATCCATCAGAATCAACGTTTTGATTATATGCTTCATAGTGGATTACTAAGCTAGTTACATAGTCTCAAAAACGAATTGAATTTCTAAAGAGGAAATATAAGATAATGTGAATTTTCAAACCTTTATCTTAATGAAACACGAGAGTCTAAACGAGTTTATTTTAAAATTAAAACAGTCGATCAAATTATCTAACTAAGGCATGGATTAATTGCTAGTATTTAGCAGGCATTTTTAATGTTTAAACTTGTATTGGAATAAAAAGGAATAAATTAATGAATATCGAATGTATAAATGAATTGTCTTCAAAAAAATCTTTATTGAGTTGTATGAGAAACCGAAAAAAAGGTGGAATGAATTTGAGGAATCTTGTGTGTGCTTTGTATATTTTAGTTGGACTTTTATTTGTCTATATGACATATTTTAATACTTTTACTGGTCCTCATTTTTTCAGGGTTTTAGGATGGGGTTTATTTGGTATAGGTGTACTATATCAATTATTTTCTAATTTCTATAAAAATTTTATTTCATTTATCGATTCATTTAATATTGATGAAAGTAAAGAAAATGGGGAAGAGAAACCTGTTACTAAAAATTAATTAACAATATTTGTTTTAATCGCTAATGGGTGTTTAGATTCAACTTTTTTAAGGTAACACTTGATTATTAACGAATGTAGGTGATTTTCTTGAAAAAAGTCATTGTTTCTTGCATATTTCTAGTCTTTTTAGTAGTAATTGGATTTGGTGTTTATTACTACATTCCAAAGACTGTAAATGCGTCAATAATGGGTGTTGAATATCAATTAGGTTCAGGGCATGATCAAGTAAATTCTGTGACGATAAAAATAAAGGGCAAACTTCATCACTCTTTATTAGGAAAAAGAAGGTTTTTAGGGTCAATCGATGTAAAAGGTGCTAAGTATCCTAATCCAAATAAAAATCGTAAATTAGAAATAGCATTTGATCAAAATGGCATGGGGACAATTGTATATGGTTACTTTGAAAATGGAAAACCATTTACCGAAAGCTACGGCATTCTCTTTGCTAACAAAGATTTTAAGAAAGTAACGATTGGAGAATTTAGAGAAGATCATAATGGGAAAGGTTGGACAGGTAAAGACGGGTGGATGGTTACAGGTCCAACAAATAGTAAAAGTGAAGCTTTAATCATTTCGAATGAGTTAATGAAAAAATTTTTGCGCAACAAATTAAAATAATTACATCACAGATTCAAAAAATTATTCTTTAATTGAAGATTATGAGTCACATTTTTTGTGGCTCTATTTTTACTTAATTGGCTTTGTTTTGATTTTTTCTATAGAACTACTGACAGTTTAGTTCAATAGGGAATGCTATAATAAATTATTTAATTTGATGTAGAGATAGATCATGACCAAGGTTTGAATACAATGAAATCAAGTTTTATAATGACACAGGTAGAGAAGTAAGCGTTCATCCTGCAACAGAAGTTAATGGCATAAAATGTGATATGACCGTAATTAAACCACTTGAAGAACGTTCTTTCTTTTTACCAAAAAATACTTATCCTTGGGTAAAAATGTGGGATTATGGAGAAAAAAAAGGACTAAGCATTTTAGTTTCACCACAATCTGATAATGAATAGCACAATAAATTCCGCCTAAAATGTAGCTCTTCTTATTCAAGTAAATGGGTGTAGATCCGAATTAACCGTTCTATTCTAATTGAACAGTCATGTCAATTTGCTCTTAATGGTAGTTATGTAAAAATAGTGTAACTGTTTTATAAAAAATTCGCATTCTATTACTTATATGTAAAATTCTTTATACTAGAAGACATACAGATTATTATTTTATATAAAATATTAAGTATTCAGCAAAAGCCACTTTTTATTTATTTGTTTTGATATTATAAAAAAATAAGGAGGGGGTTTGGTGGAGAATTCACAAAAAGTTTTAAAAAACGAGGCATTATGGGCGGTATTCTTAACTCCGCATTTTTTATTTGCTATTTTTATTATTTCTTACTTTATGATCTGGTGTTTCAATCCACAGGATAACATTGTAATTGCAGCTGCAATTAGTTCCTTTTTTTATTTTTTTGTAGATTTCTTTATTTCCTTACAAGAATCAAATGATAAACAGAATCCAGATCTTGTAAAATTTAAATGGCTTGCATTTGGTGCTGCTTTTCTATGCCTAGGCATAATACCATTAATTGTACCAGTATCGAAAGTTGAATATGGATTAGCTGAATTTATTTCTTTTATAACATTTACTGGTGCAGCTGTTTTACATGCGCTAAAACAAGCAATTCCAACTTTTAGAGAATTAAAAAAGTTACAATAAAATGATAGTTATACTCCATATATAGGACTTTGTCTACAAACTTAAAAGATGGTTATTCACCATCTTTTTTCTTTTATAGTAGGCGCTGTTAAATTAAAATGTTGATTTTTGAACTTAAAAAAGAGGCTGTCAAATTAGACAATCTTTAAGAACTCTTATGCAACTTAAGCAAGCAATAGTTGAAGATCTAGAGTTCCTTCGTTGACTCTTTTTTTATTGCACTTAATGGTAGGTTAGTTTAATAAGGAATTGCGCTAATTTATATCTTTGTGATTTAGAAATTTTACTTCAATTTAAAATTAAATAAAATTTAAAGATATTTTAATGTTTTAAGAAGAGGTGGTATCTTTTGGTTAAAGAAGTCCTCTCTATGGATCAAATGATTAATATAATTCAAATTGAATTAACAAAAACTAATTCACCAAAGTTAGTAACAAGTATAGGTGCTGGATTATCAGGTTCTAGTTGCTGGTTCACTTTTATTGCATTAATAAATAAAATATAAATTACAAGTAAATGAATTTATTAATAGTAGTCCATAACGTGGGATAATTTCATCTGTTGTCTTCTTTTTACGAGAATCTCTAATCCGACATTGAACAGCCATATACATGTATGTCTAAGTCTGCAAGATCCTCTTTTGATAATATGTCCAGTGTAAATAAACTCTTACATTGGATTTATGCCTTACTAAAAAGCAGGACTATTCCAAGATATAGCTTGAAAACTTTATCAAACTATTAGCTGGTTTAATTAAAAATTGAGAGGTTTTTAAGATTGCTTAGGATGACTGGTTTATCCTCAATCCGTCACTTCAAAGAAACAATAGTGGTACTTGGGTCATCCGTGAACTGAGTAACGAAAGAGAAGCCATTTCTTAAGCGGACACTCGATTGATCCGCGAGAAGGGTTTAACAATGCTAAAACATCTTAGACTAAACCCGTCATCTCATCGCTCTTTTTTATATTTGTTTCAATTGTTTGAGTATGGTTATCCAAATTCTCAGACCTGTCAACCATAGTGTCAAAGCAGAGCCAAAACCGATAAAAGTAGACGTCGCAATTAGAGTTACATTGCTAACGGTGACATTCGTTGGTAATAAGAAAGTAATAACGCCTAAAATGCAGAGTACTCCACCTGTACCATAATAAAAATTTTCTCGAAACAATTTAGCTAAAGGAAAAAAATGAATACCGACAATAATGGCCATAATAGGGAAAAAGACTTCAAAATGGTTGATTATGTTACAAATCAAACTTGCAATAAAGATCGCAAGTCCTTCTAGACCGAAGATCAAACCAAATTTTCGATTTATTTTTTTCCAATGTTCACTCACTTCCGGTATAAAAGCATTGTTCATGTTACGAGCTTTACCAAAAAGCGATATGGCACCGATGAGTAAGATTAATGTCACAACAACTGAAAGAACAAGTAACCATGGAGCTCCAAGTCCATGTGAACCAATAATACCAATGAAAGCCCAAAGCGCTCCAAAAAAAGTCATGAACATCACGCCATTTGCAGCTCCAAAGACAGCAGCTTTCGGCAATTTTACTAAATCAGTCATAATTAACCAGGCTCCTAAAATCCAAATTTTTTATCTACTCATATATAATCACCCATTCTCCTATTTAGTCTAGCTTTTTTAACAAATGCTATGATAAGTGCGTCTGCAAGAGTGATTTGCTGGACCTGGCTTAGCAGGATATTGAATCTCCTTATACAACTACCATGAAAATAAATTCTGAAAAACCAATTAAAAGGCAATACTAAATAGAAGCAGCTCATTCGTTTTAAAAAAAAGAGGAGCGACCTATTGTTGGTGTATATGGATTCTAATTAAGTAGATTAAGAGGCTTCGGTTATACTCACGGTATACCCTAGGTTTTCGAGTCTTCGAACCGAATGGCGGACAATAGATTCTTGCCTCTGCTTATCAAAGTAATCTTCACCTAGATCAACGTACATTTCTTTGGTATAGCTTATCTTACTAGTACAATGCTTACAATTGGAAAATTACCAGATTCGATTATCACTCTTCGATATGTATTTTTATTTTTGGGTCTTTTTTTCGGGATAACAGGATTATGAATTGGAATGATAATCTTAATAATACATTTATCACGGTTACGCTCAGTAGGTGTTCCATATTTAGAGCCTATTATCCCGTTTAATTATAAAGAATTTAAAGATGTCTTTTATCGAGGAGATTTGCGAAAATTAACAAATTGTCCTCATAAATATCCATATGATAATAAAAAATAATATTATTTATGGTAAGGCAATCAATTTCAGTGATCAGATTTTGATTGCCTTTTTTACTAGATATATTCAGTAAAAAGGGCAAGGTTAATTAGAAAAATAATTTTCCTTATTCAACTAAAGCATGCATAGTTGAACAACACGATCGGCTGAAAAGTCGGTTTTTTTATTGAGCTAAAGGCGGCAGGTTTGTTGAAGAAGGATATTTTCTGTTTTAATCGAATTTAATCTCAAACAAACCTTACACCAATACAGATATTGAATATAACAGGTACATAGGAGGTATGAGATATGAAGATCAATAGAATAGATCATGTGAGTATAAACGTAAATGATCTTTCAGAGGCTAAAGCGTTTTTTCTTGATCTTGGACTTGAAGTGAAAGCGGAATGGGAATTGGATGGAGAACAGTTGGACAGAATAGTTGGGCTTAATAATGTTAAAACGGCATGTGTAGGAATGGGGATGCCAGATGGTCAGGTATGGATAGAACTAGTCAAATTTTATACGCCGTCAGATGAAAGAGAAATTCAGCAACCTTTAGCGAATACGCTGGGTATCCGACATATTTGCTTTAATGTTGAAGATATTGAAGCTATTATTGCAAAATTGAAAAAGAGGGGCACTGAAATTTTTAGTGAAATACAGCAATATGAAGAAAGCTATAAGTTATGCTACGTTCGTGGCCCAGAAGGAATTATTTTAGAGTTGGCAGAGACAATCAAATAAATGTTAGAAAACTATCGGGTGCGTTAGTGAAGAACATGATTAATCGACAATTTTGTCGGTGTTTTTTAATGTCTAATTGACAGTATTGATTAATTCAGAAATGGGGAAATTATCAAAGATTTGACATTAAAGCCAGAGATTTGGTTTTTTTCCAAGTGAAGAATATAAGAAAAGGATTTAAGAAGAAAAATTTCTTCTAAACAATAAAAACTGTTAGTAAATCCTTGTTTATATAAATACAAGAAACAACTATAACTCAGTACATAGGAGGATTTTATGAGAAATGTGATTTTATTTTTACATTCTTCTTTAGATGGCTTTGTAGAAGGACCAAAGGGTGAAATGGATATTGGATGGGTATCTTATAATGAAGAATTAGAAAAGCATGCTAGAGAAATTTTAAGTTCTGTAGACACTGTGTTATGGGGTAGAGGAACATATCAAATGATGGAAAATTATTGGACATCAGTACCTTCTAACCCTGAAGCATCAGAATATGAAATTGAACATGCTAAATGGATTGAGGAGACTTCAAAAGTTGTATTTTCTACGACACTTGAAAAAGCTGAATGGAATAATACAAAATTAGTAAAAGAAAATATTGAGGAAGAAATTAAAAACATAAAAAAACAGCCCGGTAAAGATATTGTTATTTTAGGTAGCCCAAGGTTTGCACATGCTCTTATGGAACTTGATTTAATTGATGTAATTAAAATTACTATTTCACCAGTTATTATAGGAAGTGGTCTACCTTTATTTAAGGGCTCGGAATATAAACGCAACCTCTCACTTGTTGAAAACAAAACATTTAATTCTGGTGCAATTGGCCTTACTTATAATATTTTAAAATCGTAAGATCTAAACAATGAAAACTTGTGCAACTAATGAAAACATTAGTTGTTTTTTATTGAAAAACTCGTAGCATATAAGCTTCTATGTCTCTTATAAAATATGTATAGACGCTAATAATTTAAAAACTATATAAAATAATTCTCACAAACTATATAATATACATTTAAGTGCTTAAATATAGGAGAATTATAAATATGGAACTTTTTATGGTTGGATTTGTTCTTTCTGCATCCTTATGTTTTGATATAGGTGTTGCAAATGTCGCTGTTATACAAACAAGTTTGACTAGAGGTACTGCACCTGGTATTTATATGGGGTTAGGCGCAACCACTTCAGACTTACTATATGCAATTTTATCGCTTGTAGGTTTATCGCTTTTATTAAATAATATTTACGTTAGATATATACTTTGGATAGGTGGTTCATTAGTTCTTGTCTATATGACTTATCTCATGTTAAAAGATGCGTTTAAGCAAAGAAGTTTAAACTTAGAAGCAGATAACAGTAAAGTTAAAAGATCAATTTATAAAGATTATTTTAAAGGATTTACCTTAACAGCTTCTTCTCCATCTGGTTTTCTTTGGTTTGCAACTGTTGGAGGAAGTATTATTTCTGCGACCATAAAAAATCACTCTAAAATCGAGATCTTTTACTTTTTTGGTGGATTCCTTTTATTTAATCTATTATGGTCACTTTTATTACCAATCGTTGTTAAGAAAGCAGAACATCTAGTAGGATCAAAAATACTTAATATTTTTTCTTTTATTGCAGCAATCATATTTCTTTATTTTGCAGGTCATGTATTCATGGATGGGTACAAAAATTTATTAAATTAAGTGAGATAATCGACATAAAAAGGCCACTCCTTAAGTCCAAAGGATTGGCTTTTTTTTCATGCTCGCTTTTATGGAAGTAAATGGCAGTTTAGCTAAAAGGATTTTGTTAAGAATCTAGCGAATATACTACTAATCTATTTCAATATAGGATATAGAAATAAGAGAAAGAGGGAAGGATTTTGAATCTAAAATACAAAGCACATCCTAAAGCAAAGATAGTTGGATATAGTATTTTACTAAGTATTTTTATATCTTTTTTACTCATACTATATTTTGTATTTTCATTTTGGGATGTATTCAGTCATACATATTTTTTATTTATAATACCTTTATTACCGTTCATAATCTTTAGTTTGTTTTTTATTCCAAAAACTTTATTTTTTATTAAACTTAATTCTATTGATTATTTGAGGTTAGAGAATAATATTCTCACTATCCATCACCAAGGTATATTTAGTTCTAGAAAGGTAATAAAAGTTGAAGAAATAGACAAAGCGTTTATTATTAGTGATAAATTCATCTTAGCAACTCATTCTGGAAAAGAAATTGAAATTTACATTAGTAATTTATTATTGAAAGATTTTGAGAAACTGATGAAGGAATTAAGTAATTCTATTATAATTAGTAAAAACTTTGAAGTTTTGTAACTAAAATAAAGTGGTTGAACAATCCTAGACTGCTTTGGAGGTTCTTTTTTATTGCATCTTTAACATAACTTTTCTTCTAAATGTAAATACATGTTGAAACTCAAAAGCTACGTAATTGTGGCTTTTTATTTTTGCAGTTGAAATGATAATATAGAATACAATTGTTTAATTGAAAGGCAGATATATATGAATAAAAGTCATTCTTCACTATCTATAGGAAAAATAGAAGTATTTCTACCAAATCCTTCAATTTCATATTTTTACATTGCAGAAGATTTAGCTGATATTTTCAAGATGGAAACAAATTATGAAGCGGCTAAATACTTTCGTAAAATTCTACGTGAAAATATGGATTTAAAGCATTATAAGAAAATAGAGTTTGATAGAGAATCCAGTGAAGTAGTAATCAGGACTTCAAATGCTTTGGTCATGTTAGGAATCGTTGTTGTAATGAACAAACTGATTAATTTTGAGCTATCAAAAGAGGAAATAAGAAAAGTAGAGCAACAACTAATTTCGCATAAAAGACCCAAGAAACAAAAATGGTCTATCGGAGATTTATTTCTAATTTCACTTAGCAATAATACATATGCTTTAGGACAAGTAGTATGGCTTTCTTATTCGGAACCAGTATGTGGACTATTCGATATTAATTTTAGAAAAATTCCTGACTTATTTGATACTGACAATTACAATTATATTTCAGTTTTATCATTAACCTCGTGTTCTTTAGATGATTACAGTTGGAAAGTAGTTGGAAATAAAGATGTAATGATAGATAAGAGTGAGGTTGACAGGAAACATATAGGGGAATCAGAAATTGGTTCAATTAGTCATACAAGTGGCGTGCTTGATGATCTTGCTGAAGCATATTTTGGAATTCAACCTTGGAATGATATGTATGATGAAGATTTTTATGACCAGTTGCTTTTACCTTCAGTTACTCGTCCATCCACTTCGATAATATTAAGCCCGTTAGAGAGGGAGCGTTATCTTAAGTAAATTAGGTAACTAGCAGATATGACTCACTCCAATTATTATTCCAAATACGTAGCCATATCTGTAGTTATCTTTGACATCACTAACATTAATTATCGATTTCTTTCCATTTTCCTTTTTAACCAAAACGGACTATACAAAATGTAAAAGCTCACAATCATTACCAATTCTGCCGAGAGAAGATACCATGGCCAAGGTCCTAGATAATCTAATAGTGAAGTATTTTCGGGCTTTTTCATGAGGTACATGAAGTTAGTTTTCAACGACTTATTAATGAAAAAAACAGAAGTTGCATAAAGGTTAACAATAAGAACGGTCATCCACATAGATGGTATTGTCGGTCGATATTTGCTGGCTACCACCATAATTATACAGGCAAGCACCACTCCACCGTGCGAAACAAAAAACTCAAAATATCGAAAGTGTGGAAACGAATAATGGCCAAGATCAGGTGTCATGATGGCTTGAATTGAACTGGTTAAACCTGCAAAATACATGAATTGAAACACTCTATAGCTATTTGTCAGAAGCATTACAATTGCCAGAATGACAGTTATATCACTAAGTTCAAGTGGCAAACCCGTTTTAAGCGACCAAGCATGCTCATACACAAGCCATATATGATAAAAAATCTCAGATGCCAATAAGAGAAATGCTAAAGAAAAACGAAAAAGCCGTTTTTTCCCCGAGTTCTGAATCTGTTTTCTAAAGACAAATAGAAGAACACTGAGAATCAAAATAATTCCGATAGTTATTAGATGATCTAATGAAAAAAGGTGAAACGGACTCAATTTTGAATGAAATTGAAAAAATCTTTCCAACATAATACCCCATTAATTGATTTGATTTTTATGTAATTATTTTAGTTTGGGGCAAACTCTACCAGTTCTATACAGGATTTAACATTACATTTCCCAAAACAGTGCCTAATAGGAGCACTTTTTTTTCATTAGAGCACATTCAATATTTAATAAAGGAATCTTATAAAAAAGGTAGTTTCATAGATTTGTGTACAAGCAGTTTTTTCTCTTTTTACATATTATTTAGAGATGTCACTAATCTAATATTATTGATAGAAAGGAAGAAATTAATTGACTAATAACTTTGAAGAAAATTTCTTAGAAGTAAGTTCATCCGAAGAGTGTGGTGAGAATGAAGGATGGGATGTGATAAAATAGTGAGGGCAATTACAACTGGTGTATTTCATGTGCCCGTTGATAACCAAGCGCCAGATAGCAATGATATGATCAACATCTATTTCAAAAATCCAAGTTCAAAAACGCTTAAAGCTAATTTCGTTGTAGAATTTTCCGCTCCTGGGGTACCTCCCGGCGTTCAAAACCCAGAAATATCATCCCCAGCATTTGGTAACTGGACAGTAAAAGTTCTCCCTCAGCATACCCTCCTCATCGTTGTCACCGGTCCATCTTCTCCTCCAGCTTTCGGAACATGGCGTTTTACATTTTGGGGCGATATTGACCGGAATGAGAAGAAAAACAAACTTAGTGTGGAAGTAATAGCTGGAAGAATATTTGGCTCTGGACCGGATTTGGCTTTTAACAATGCAGGGGCGACTTTCCCCCATGCGTGGTTTGTTGATGCAGAAATTGAAAAAAACGGACCATCAATTCCAGTCCCACCAGGAGGTATCATTTCGGTCTAACAAGCAAAATAGTTTCTCAGTCGCATTTAAGTATTAAACTAAAAAGATCAAGTGGACCTATCTACTACCTTCAATAATAAAAAAAGCTGCGGAATAGCGGCTTTTTTATTATTGAGCAGTATCTTCAATTAAATAGGATAATTTGCTTTGGAAAATTAAAAGAAATTATTGATAGAATTAAAAATAAATTAATTCAGAGGTATTCTTATATATCACATTAAAAGGAGGATAAGGTAAGAAATGAAACATTACTTAGAATTCACTGTAAATATTAAGCCAGTTCAGGTATCTCAACTTATTTTAGATGACACAGAATTAAAGTCTAACTTGATTTTTCAAGATTATAAAGTTGCTGAGGAGAAAGAAATTGTAATCCTTGTATTTCAAAAATACTTTTTTAGAAACGACAGTACAGCAACATTGACGGTTACAATTGACAACTTTAGTGGTGTTACGTATGTTAAGTGCATTTCCTCAGGTAATGGAGAAGGAATATTTGATTTTGGTTGGGGAGCAGGAAAAAGTTTTATCAAACCAATCAGACTAAAGTTGGCAGCTAATATATTAGAAGTAATTGAAGATAATTAATTTTTGTAGTGGGTAGTAAATTGCTGCTACGCGGATTTAAAGTATACAAATAATAATTTAAAATAATACGGCAGTATGACAGAATGGAGATTATTATGCTGCAAAAGATTAGATTAGGAAAATGGTTAATCGAAGTTGATATTGATAGAACACGAGAATTTTTTAATAAAGAAATGGAAGTCTGTAACTGCTTATATTGTAAAAATTATCTTGTAGCTACAGAGTATTTTAAGCCAACTGTAAACGATATTTTCGAGAAATTTGGAATTAATTTAGTAAAACCAGCGCATCTTTCAGTATTCCCTACTGAGATAAAAACGAGACGTTTATATTTGGGTAATTATTATTTTGTAGGAAGAGTACTAGAAGGCGAATTATGTTCAAATTCAAACTTTAATAAAATGAATACAATTGAGATTGAGAATTTTATATTTGGTTTCTCAGAGGAATTAGAATTTTTGCCAGAAGGTTTACCTGATCCAGTCTTACAAATAAGTTTTGTAGCTAATATTCTCTGGATTCTTAAAGAAGATCCTGAAGGTTAAATAGTAGAAGATTTTCTTTTATTTATAACATATTGAAAAAATATAGAGATTCATTTTTTTACTAAAAGGATAAGTGAAATAGCAGGTGAAATTTATGGAAAATGTAAGAGTATTACCAGATCCACACAGGTATTCAGTATGTGCTCCTGCTGATATGTCGATAAAAGAGTTTTATAAAGGGATATTTGAGGAAGTTTATATTTTTTATCATCCTTTTATTAAGCCTATAACGATGGATTATGATTTGTTTGAGTATGATAATTATCCTGGCAAAAATGACATTATTAATAATTGTGAAGTGGTAAGTTGGAAGCAGTTCTTAACTATTTCAGGAATTAAAAGTTACAAAGAGTTAGATATTGGGTTAAGGACTCATATAACGGGATTAAAGGATAAATACAAAAATGTAGAAACTGAAGAAGTAATTCAAAAGTGTTGTGAGGAACATCAATTAATTATTCCAAATGAAGGCTCCTTCCCAGAGATTTTAATGAATACAATTCTTAACGCTATTAAAAACGCAGGTCATGATTGGATTTGGAATGGAGATGAATTTTGTACAGAGCGGAAGTTAGAGTATATAGATGACTTAATTGAGGCCAATAAAACATTTCCAAATGGTCATATAAATTTTTTCACGCATGATCATAATATTTTGCTAACTACGCATTGGGATAGCCACTTTTCCATGCTCTGTTCAAATAAACGTACTATAGAAAAAATAGTTAAAGCGTGTAATTTAGAAGGATTTTACTGTGATGATCAGACAGAAATTGTTTGGAGTATATTCAACTGATCTATTTTTAAAAAGATCGCGAGTCAATAAATTACGGCAAAGTTAAAACAACCAAAGAGGTGAAACTGCATGGAGATTTCCATCCGAAATGCCAATCAAAAAGACTACGAGAAATTATTACCATTATTTAGACAAGTTCACGATTTACACGTGTTTGAACGACCAGACCTATACAAAGAAAACTCAACTCCAGTAGAGGAAAAGGAATTCAATAACCAACTAAAAGACGATAAACAACATATCCTAGTAGCAACTCTAGGTACTGCAATAGTAGGCGTGGCTGTTTTGAAGAAAGAAGAAATACTTGAAAACTCGTTTGTTAATGCAAGGAAGATCTTACTTGTTAATAGTTTATGTGTTGATGACGCGAGTAGGAAAAAGGGGATTGGAAGAAAACTCATGCAATCTATTCTTGATTTTGCGAAAGAAATGAATGTTGATAGTATTGAATTGGGAGTTTCGGAGAGTAATCAAAATGCGATCCATTTTTATGAGTCTATTGGAATGGCAACAAAAAATAGAAAAATGGAGTTTCGTTTAAGCTAAGTTAAAAAGTACATAAATAGTCGTTAGGATTGGATTCTGGGTGCTCAGAATCCAATCCTTTTTTATATGCTCAAAATCTACTGTAACAATATTGTAAAAATTTTTAAAAAATATTACTAGAAATTACTAAATGTAAGCGGTATAATTAAATTATGAAACGGTGTTCCACTATGTGGAACAAAATGTAGAATTTAAATATGAAAAGCTAAAAAAGGAGATGTCGATTGTGGAAATTAGATACTCAACACATCCGGACCAAGTCAAAACATTTACAACAGAAGATCTTCGCAAGCACTACCTGATTGAGGAATTATTTGTACCAGGAGAAACGAAACTTACGTATTCAATGGAAGACCGTACGATTATTGGAGGGATTACTCCAAAAGAAGAAGCCATTTCACTAAAAGGATATGATGAAATCAAGGCAAATTACTTTTTAGAGAGAAGAGAAGTAGGAATATTTAATGTTGGTGGGAATGGTAAAATCATTGTCGATGGCGAGTCTTATGTTATGGAAAATAAAGACTGCCTGTACATTGGTCTTGGGAAGGAAGAACTTCTGTTTTCAAGTGATACAGTGGAAAATCCAGCAAAATTTTATTTATATTCAGCTCCAGCGCATAAAGAATATCCTACTCAACATGTATCGTTTAAGAGTATTGAAGGAGATCGTTTAGGTTCTCTTGAAAATGCCAATGATCGTGTCATTCGTCGCATGATTCATTTAGAGGGAATCCAAAGTTGTCAGGTTGTGATGGGATTAACGCAATTGAATAATGGAAGTGTTTGGAATTCAATGCCAACTCATACGCATAACCGTCGTTCTGAAGTTTATCTTTATATTGATCTTGATGAAAATGCTAGAATGTTTCATTTAATGGGTGAGCCGACTGAAACTCGTCATTTAGTCATGAAGAATGAAGAAGCTGTTATTTCTCCACCGTGGTCAATTCATTGTGGAAGTGCAACGAGCAACTACACGTTTATTTGGGCAATGGCAGGAGAAAACAAAACTTATAATGATATGGATGCTGTACCGTTAGAGCAATTAAGATAAGTTGATAGATTTCGAGAATCATAAGACAGACAAAAGAGGAGTAGGACATTTGAGTTTACATGACTTTTCACTAGATTATTTTAACTTAGAGGGTAAAACAGCGATTGTAACCGGTGGGAATACTGGTCTTGGACAAGGGTATGCAGTAGCACTTGCTAAATCAGGTGCAGATTTATTTATCGTGACACATAATAACAACTGGGATGAAACCAGAGAACTGATTGAAGAAACTGGACGTAAGGTGCATTTTTTTCAGGCGGATTTAACGAAAAAAGAGAATATTTTAAGAATAGTAGATGAGTGTGTAAGTGTGTATGGAAAGATTGATATTCTTGTAAATAATGCCGGAACAATCCGTCGTGCACCTCTACTAGAATACCAAGAAGAAGACTGGAATGCAGTGATGGATATTAACTTAAATGCGGTCTACTTCTTAAGCCAAGAGGTTGCTAAGAGCATGGTGAATCAGGGACAAGGAAAAATCATAAATATTGGATCAATGCTAAGCTTCCAAGGAGGGAAATTTATCCCACCTTATACTGCTAGTAAGCATGGAGTGGCAGGTTTAACAAAAGCTTTTGCCAATGAATTAGGTATACATAATATCCAAATTAATGCCATTGCCCCAGGATATATCGAGACTGCCAACACTGCGCCAATTCGTGCGGATCAACAGCGAAACCAAGAAATTCTTTCCCGAATTCCAGCAGGAAGATGGGCGTCTCCTTCCGATTTAATGGGAGTAATCGTGTTTTTAGCTAGTCGAGCTTCTGACTACATGAATGGGCATATTTTAGCTGTAGACGGTGGTTGGTTAGCGCGATAATTTTTCTTTAATTAAACGAATGGGGTTAATCCCCCATTCTATTTGGAACTAAAACAGCAATGATTAAATCTATCTTTTGTAAACGCTTTATTAATTCTTAATAAAATTGAAAGGTTAGGTAGAAATTATGAAAATCATGAAAACGCTGGAAAAGATTCCTGGTGGTTTAATGCTCGTTCCATTATTTTTGGGTGCAATAATTCATACACTTGCTCCAAAATCCGGTGAATATTTTGGTTCATTTACTAACGGGTTGATGACAGGTACCGTTCCAATTTTAGCAGTCTGGTTCTTCTGTATGGGTGCTGGGATCAACGTGAAAGCAACTGGGACAGTTTTAAGAAAATCAGGAACACTTGTTTTGACTAAAATTCTAGTTGCATGGGGTGTAGCTTTCGTTGCTTCATTTTTCCTCCCAGACAGCGGTGTACAATCAGGCTTATTTGCGGGATTTTCTGTATTAGCTCTTATCGCTGCAATGGACATGACAAACGGTGGTTTATATGCTTCCATTATGCAGCAATATGGTTCAAAGGAAGAAGCAGGTGCTTTTGTTTTAATGTCACTTGAATCTGGTCCTTTAGTAACGATGCTTATTTTAGGAAGTACCGGATTAGCAGTATTCCATCCACAAGCATTTATTGGTGCTGTTTTACCGTTCTTAGTTGGTTTTGTTCTAGGTAATTTAGATCCAGATTTACGTGCTTTCTTTAGTAAGGCGACACAAACGATGATTCCATTCTTTGGCTTTGCTTTAGGGAATTCAATTGACCTGACTGTTATTGCTAAAACTGGTTTAGCTGGTATTCTTCTTGGACTTTTAGTCATCATTATTACTGGTATTCCATTAATGTTCACTGACAAATATATTGGAGGGGGCAACGGTACAGCTGGTCTTGCTGCTTCAAGTACTGCTGGTGCAGCGGTTGCAAATCCAATGATTATAGCTGAAATGAAACCTGAATTTCTTCCTGTAGCGCAGTCAGCTACATCACTAGTTGCTGCATCCGTTATTGTGACATCAATTTTAGTACCAATATTGACAGCCTATTGGTCGAAATATATGGAAAAGAAAAATAACAGGCCAATCGATCAACCAAAAATAAAAGCATCGGTATAAATTTTGGAAAGGGGAGACATTAGACTAGATGACTCTCCTTCTCTTATATGGAGGATGGAAATGAGTAGGATACTAACAGTTGGAGAACCAATGGCACTCTTTGTTGCCCAGAAAGAAGGTTCATTGGAAAATGTAGAACAATTTAATCGTTTTGTTGCTGGTGCTGAAGTTAATTTCTCAATCGGAATGTCTAGATTGGGACATGAGGTAACTTATATTACCCAGTTAGGCAATGATCCTTTTGGAAAATCAATCGAAAAATTCCTTCAACAAAACAGGATTGATACAACATATGTGTCGATTGTTTCAGACTTTTTAACTGGCATGATGTGGAAGCAAAAGGTTATTAAAGGTGACCCAGAGGTATTCTCTTCACGTAAAAATTCAGCTGCATCCCATATGAGTTTGGATACAATTAAGAATTTAAACTGGGAAGGTTTTCAACATATTCATTTAACTGGAATTCTACCTGCACTGTCTTTGGAATGCAGAGAAATGGTTCACGAGCTAATGAAACAAGCTCGAGCAAAAGGTGTACAAATTTCATTTGATCCGAATATTCGTCCTGGTCTCTGGCCTGATCAACAGGAAATGATTCGAGTGATTAATGATCTGGCATGTCGAGCAGATATCGTTTTTCCAGGAATTGAAGAAGGAAAATTACTAACAGGGAAGCAATATGTTTACGAGATTGCAGAATACTATCATAGAGTGGGAGTCAAAACTGTCGTAGTGAAGCTTGGAGCTGAAGGTGCCTTTACGAGTACAAAAGATGAGACATTCAATACAGAAGGTTTTCCAGTTAAAGAGGTTGTCGATACTGTAGGAGCTGGTGATGGCTTTGCGGTTGGAGTCGTAAGTGGAATTCTTGAAGGTCTATTTTTGAAGGAAGCAGTTAGTCGTGGAGCTGCGATTGGAGCATTAGCAGTCATGTCCCCAGGCGATAATGATGGTTTACCAAATCGAGAAGGGTTAGAAACGTTTATGAAAGAGACACTTTATCGACTTTAATAGATTAGAAGAGAATGTTTCTAAACAAAAAAAGTATTCTCAAGTAGAGAGAATACTTATACATTCAAGAATCCAGTATATCCAAGACTTCTTGAGATGTCATAGCTATATTTTTTCATTGTATTAATTAAAGATTCGTTGATGATTTCCATTGTCACACGGTTCGTAGGGCCAGAAATACTGAAGCTTGCAACAATATTTCCTTTATGGTCATAAATTGGAGCAGCAATACATCTTAGAACTTCTTCATTTTCGGCATTATCTAGCGCATAACCTTGTTGTTTTACTTTATCAATTTCATTTGCAAATTCTTCTTTAGTTGTAATTGTGTTCGGCGTTTTTTTAACAAAATTAAAGCCATTAAGAAGTGTATTAAATTCTTCCTGTGTTTTACCTGAAAGCAATATTTTGCCAACTGCAGTGCTATACATAGGAGCACGGCTTCCTATTCTGGAATACATACGAATAGTTTGTGTACTTTCAATTTTATCTATGTACACTACTTCACCTAGGTCTTCAATACATAAATGGACTGTTTCGTTGAATTCCGCAGATAGTTTCTCTAAATGAGGTTTTGCGGTAGCAACAATATTATTGTTATTTAATAGATTTTGTGAAAGGAACAGGATCTGTAAACCAAGTTTATATTTGTCTGTTTCTTCATCTTTTACAACATAATTCATACTTGATAAAGTGGCTAGTAGTCTATGAACAGTGCTTTTGGTTAGCCCAACCTTTTCTGAAAGTCTGGCAATTTGAATTCCGTCCGGGTATTCAGAAATTTTATTTAAAATAGTGAGTGCACGTTCAATTGATTGAACAGTTGACATGGATATCTACCTCTTCATTATTTTTAAAACGATATATAAATGATACTTTATCTAGAAACTTTTGTAAAATGAATCACAATTCATTTTAGCGCGTTTAAAATCTGTTTAATAAATGAAAAAGAAAGAAGGGAATACAATGAAAAAAGTTGAAATTCTTTCAAGGGTTGTTGAAAGCGGCGTAGTGGCAGTGATAAGAGCAGATTCCAAAGAAGAGGCTGTTAACCTTTCGAAGGCTTGTGTAAAAGGCGGAATTCATGGCATTGAAATTACGTTTACTTTGCAGGGTGCTGAGGAAGTAATCAAGGAATTGGCATCTTTATACAAGGATTCTAATCAAGTCGTTATTGGAGCAGGATCAGTACTAGACGTCACAACAGCTAGAATCGCCATAATGGCAGGAGCACAATTTGTAGTAAGCCCAGCGTTTGATGAAGAAACAGCAAAATTATGTAATCTATATCAAGTGCCTTATATGCCAGGCTGTATTACGATTACTGAAATGAAACATGCACTAGAAGCAGGTGTTGATATCGTTAAATTATTCCCAGGTAATGCATTTGGTCCAGATTTTGTAAAAGCGGTAAAAGCTCCTATACCACAAGTCAATATTATGCCTACTGGTGGCGTCGATTTAAATAATATAGAAGAATGGATCCGAAACGGTAGTGTAGCAGTAGGGGTAGGAGGCAAATTAATTGCACCTGCTAAAAATGGAGACTATGATCAAGTTACAGACAATGCAATTCAATATATGCAAAAGGTACGTGCTGCCAAAAAATCTTTGCAGCTAGTATAAAATAAAAAAATTGGAGGACATTCAGATGCTAACAAATCTAAAAGAAACAGTAACATTACATAATGGAGTAAAAATGCCACGATTAGGCTTAGGAGTTTTCAAAGTTTCAGAAGGAGAAGAAGTTGTTGAATCTGTAAAAGCTGCAATCCGAAATGGCTATATCAGCATCGATACTGCAGCAATCTACAAAAATGAAGAAGGCGTTGGTCAGGCCATTAAAGAATCAGGTATTGCTCGCGAAGAATTGTTTGTAACGAGTAAAGTTTGGAATTCAGACCAAGGCTATGAAACTACTTTACAAGCTTTCGAAACGAGTCTGAATTTATTAGGACTAGATTATTTAGATCTTTATCTCATCCACTGGCCTGGTGTTGACAAATATAAAGAAACTTGGAAGGCACTTGAAAAATTATACAAAGACGGACGTGTCCGTGCAATTGGTGTAAGTAACTTCCAAATTCACCATTTACAAGACTTAATGAGCGCTT
Organism: Bacillus sp. AFS053548; assembly: GCF_002575105.1. NCBI lineage: Bacteria > Bacillati > Bacillota > Bacilli > Caryophanales > Bacillaceae > Bacillus > Bacillus sp. AFS053548. The sequence continues at coordinate 28,297 of NZ_NUHI01000015.1, forward strand.
GCGAAATTAAACCAATGGTTAACCAAGTAGAGTTCCATCCTCATTTAACTCAAAAAGAGCTATTAGCTTTCTGTAAAAATGAAGGAATTCAAATGGAAGCATGGTCACCTTTAAAACAAGGTCAGCTTTTAGAAGAGCCAGTTTTAATAAAAATTGCTCAAAAATATAATAAATCAGTAGCACAAGTCATCTTAAGATGGGACTTACAACATGATGTAGTTACAATTCCAAAATCAATCAAAGAACACCGCATCGTAGAAAACGCAAATATTTTTGACTTTGAATTAACACAAGAAGACATGGAAAACATTGATTCATTAAACCAAGATAGTCGAGCAGGTTCACACCCTGATACGATGAGAGTTGGGTTTTAAGTTAGTTATTTTAGGGGAGTCTCGTTTGAGATTTCCCTGTTTTGTTTTAGGCGATGAAAAACATTAGTAGAACACAAAATCAGAGCCGAATAATTGGCTCTTTTTATCTATATGGAAGAATAGTACTGCATAAAATACCCTACTATTGAAGGAATAAAAGTTTTATTCAAAATGGTACAATTATTTTTATAACAACACGTTTTTCATTATCATATTTTAGAGGTTAATTATGAAAATAAAATTATTGTACTATGCTCCATTTTTATTAACTGTGGTAGTAGTTATTTGTTATGGCATACCTGAAACTTTATCATTTATTGTTGGATGGCTATATAATTCAATATTTTATGTTGGGCTTCCAGTTTTACTTTATTTTCTTTATTTTTTATTGATAGGAAAATACTTTAAAAAAACAATCGGATATTCAATTAAAGCAGTTCTTAGAACGATCGCCTTAGTAGTAATCTATTTAATATTTTCGGTTAATACTTACAAGCCAATTGAAAATATAATCTATTTTACAAATGAAACAAAAACTGAATTAACGAAGCGTTCGCTAACTTTATACGAAGAAAGAATGAAAACAAAAGGAAAACTCGAAGAAATATATCCGATTAGTAGAATGCAAGGCTGGATGCTTAATGAAGTTACTGTCTTTGGAGAAAATAGAGCATATGAAATCGATATTATGCCAATTAATAAAAATGATAAACGAAGCGAAGATTTTTATTATGTATATAAGGATGGTAAATAGGTACTAGAATTCACAGAAGCACACACAAACTGAGTTATAAAATAAAAAAGGCTGTATCATTGATTACTGGGTAATCGCAGATACAGCCTTTTTTTATATTATTGTTGTTGAATATGAGGTTGTTCCTTTAAATGATCCGTCAACTCATCTACTACAAATGCGAATTCATCGTAAGATACACATTCTAATGGGAATTCTAATGCAACTTTGTTTTGTTTGTTGTAAATGGCTACAACTTTGGAACGTCGGTCAAGTAGTCTTGTTTTCATGTTCGACTTTTGAATTGTTATTTTTTTTATGTCTTCTAGTCTAATCTGAGATTGAGCATTCTTTTCGGTATATCGAACAACATTGCCAACAATTTCGATTTTGTTTTTAAATAGTTTGGTTTTATAGATATGATATGAAACGATTAAAACTGCAAGTAAAGATGTTAAAGTGATGTATACTGGGTCCATTGTGGAAAATGCTTGATATCCTCTAAAAGCTAGGAGGACGTACCAAGCGTAGAACCATTTACTTAATTTTGGTTTACCTTCGTAGTATACAGTCGAAGTATTTTCTTCTTTTTCATTCGCTCTTTTGTCCATAAAGAGTTGTACATGTTCTTCGATGGATTTTTCATTGAACTGTCCATCTTCTAAATAAGTACCATCCCACATGTGAACAGAGTCATCTTCTTCCTCAAGAGCATAAGCACCTACCCATGCTGGAATGACTTGATCATCATGTGAAACGGAAGCTAAATAATAACGGATTGGTTGGTTATATGAGTTTTCAATATCAAGCTGTTTGATTAACTCGATTGTTTCAGGGACAAAATCATGTTCTTGTACGATATGAAGAAACAAGTGACTTTTAGCGAAGTATTCTTGTTTTTTCTCCTTAATAGGGAATAAGTGTTCTTTACGAATTCTGAGTATTTCCCAGTAAAAGTATTCTGTGGATTCAATATTTGTTGCACAGTCCAACAGTTGTTCTTCAGGTACGTCAATGTCTCGTTGAAGAGCGGCAATAATTGCGTTCGTTCGAATAAACGGGTCAGTAAATGACATTGCTTCTTTTATAAAAGGTGTCATCTCATCATTAAAGTAATACTCCATTAAAGATAGATAAATCGCCATAATTGAACGGATTTGTAAATAGGTTTCTTTCCATGAGCCATACACAAACTTAATATCATAATCATTTTGATAAGGCAAAAATTCGTCTACTTGCTTTTGATAATCCACTAATAACAATGGCGCGATGTATTTTGTTTTGAAACGGTCTAGATAATTTTTATCTAAACAGTATGACAACAATCGATAAAAAGTAGTTTTATATTCTTCCACTTCAAATAATTCAGTATGTTTTTCTAATAGTTTAATAATGATGCCAGGATTGTCGTATAGCACATCTAATGGTAAGACAACTTGTTTGTTTTGAATATCTTGTTCAATTAATTCCAAGATTGCTAGTTCATGCTCTTCTCCGTCAAAAGAGGTTATGTATCGAAATACTTCTTCTTTAGCAGCCTTACTATATTCAGGGTAATATTTTATTAAGGCCTCTGTTAATTCAGGTATTTCAAAATGAGAGATGAATTTGATTAGATGGTAACTAGGTTCATCCCATACCTTAAATGATGTTGGATATGGATAAGCGGCTTCTTTTGCTAACCATTCTAAAGTTAATAAATTAAATTGTAGATCATCTACTTCTGATAGTTCGATTAATTCAAAAATTGCATCATGTCGAATTGTTGGATCTGTATGTTTTAATCCTTCGACGATACGTTTCAGTTGTGATTTATAATTTGACACAATACTCCTCCGATATCTAATTGTAAGTTTTCATTTCTAACGATATTTTAATTTTATTGGAAATACTTGTAGATCGCCACTGTTAAATAGTAGAAAATACCTGATTATTAATAGTTTAGTTGAGATTACGGTTGTCTAATTGGACAATCTTTTTTTATTTTTTGAGGCTACACTAACTACTTCTTCACCAATCTCCTATTGTAAATATTTTTTTACGCATTTACTAGATATTTTTACAAATATTTCGAATTTTTACATAAAAATCAACTTTTTAAAGTTGGCACGTTAAGTATAGAAAAACAAAAAGGGGGGCGGACATTGGAAATTATCAATTTTGTCCAATCGAATTGGTCAGAAATTCTTCAGATGACTTTAGAGCATATTCAATTAGTTGGATTGGCAGTGGGGATTGCCATTTTGACTGGGGTGCCATTTGGAATCTATATTTCTCAGCGGGAGACATTGGCTGAAATTGTTTTAGCCATCGCGGGGATTATCATGACGATTCCGAGTATTGCTTTATTTGGAATTATGATCCCGATTTTCTCATTGATTAACCAAGGAATCGGATTTTTACCAGCGATTGTTGCGTTAGTGTTATATTCGCAATTACCAATTATTCGAAATACGTATATTGCGATTAAGAATGTTGACCCGAATGTAAGGGATGCAGCAATTGGTGTAGGGATGACGACCTTTCAACGATTAATGAAAGTTGAGCTACCTCTTGCGTTTCCGGTGATCATGGCAGGTGTTCGAATGGCGATTGTTATGACAATCGGTATTGGAGCAATTGCAGCATACATTGGAGCTGGAGGTTTAGGCGGATATATTTCACGTGGTATTTCAACAAGCTATGCCGTCATGATTCAAGTAGGAGCCATCGCCGTTTCAATTTTAGCAATTGCAATGGACTTAATAATAGGAAAACTTCAGCAAAAATTTACAAGTAAAAGTGCAAGGTCATAATACGTATTAACACATGAAGATAGACGAATCAAGAAGGAAGGTGGAGTTTAATGATAGAATTCAAAAATGTCACGAAGGTTTATGAAAGCGGTAACAAGAACGTGACAGCCGTAAACGAAATCAATTTCCACGTTGAAGAAGGAGAAATTTGTGTATTCCTTGGACCTTCAGGATGTGGAAAGACGACTTTACTTCGAATGGTTAATCGATTAATTCCAATCACTAGCGGTAAGATTGAAGTGGATAGAAAAGATGTTTATTCGATGGATATGATTAAACTTCGCAGATCGATTGGGTATGTGATCCAGCATAACGGATTTTTTCCAAATATGACGATTGAAGGCTACTAATGATTATGTACAGAAGGAGCTTGCTATTTTATCGCCGTTTGGTAAGTTGACTGAATTGCAGTTTACGGATTCAATTATTAACATGAATGCAGATAAAATTGCACAGGATATTGAGTGTCCATTGTTTGTGGCACATGGTAAGGATAATCTTTTACATCCGGTTGATGAGTCGGTTCAGTTTTTTGAGGCGGCAGCGGAGCCTAAAGAGTTGTATATAATTGATGGTAAGCATAATAATTTTATGTATCATGAGCATCCAGTGTTCCAGGAATTGGTTGGGGAGCTTAAAGGGTTTTTTGGGAAGAATTTAAGTTATACTAGATTGGAGACAGTAAGATAAAAGTTTATAATGATTATTTACTTTAAAGGACGTATTTTGCGTCCTTTTCTTATTTAATAGAAGTTAAACTATTAATTTACTTAAACGAATTTGTAGAATTAAAAGAGGATTTAACAAAGCTTTAGTTGAAGAAGAAAGATTAAAGATGCTAGATGAATAACAAGAAGTCACATCTTAAAAAAAAGAAGGAGAGGAATAGGGGGACCCTATTCCGTTCTCAAAAAATGAAAAAACTAATTATATTAACTGCTACAGTTTTAACTATGTCGATTTTCACAGCTTGTGAAAAAATAGAAGCTCTAGAATCGAAACATGCTTCTAAACCATCCACTACAGAACAAACTTCTCCAACAAATGAAAATGGTGACGATTCGATGAAAGTTGAATCGACAGATATTTTGAAGAAGAAGCCATATGAGTTCTTATCACATAGTAAAAATTTTCAAGTTGGAGCTGAAACGTATCAGTCTGCTGAGGGAAGAATAGAGATCGATGTTAGCGTTTCAAAAGCAAAAACATACATGAAAAATGTCATCATCTCAGGTCAATTACCAATTAATGCTTATGAAGTATTGTACACTCCCGATTTGTTGATTACGAACATTTTAATGAAAAAATCTTTTTCAGATAAAGCTGTTTCTAAGGAGTACACAATTTCTCCATCTATTAAATCTCCAGGAGGTATTTCTGCAGGTAGGAGTTTTAACTTATTCCCCGAAGAGACATTCGAAGACGCAATTGCGAAATTAAATGAGATTTCTATAAAAGTAAGCTGGGCTGATAAGAAAGATAAATCTCATACTGAATATATAAAGACAAAGATCCAGATTAAACGTCCTGAATAGAAATCATTACCACTTTGTTTGATTAAAAATGGCCCCGGTTTTGCCGGGGCTTTTCGTGTTGTATCACGTTTTAAGTCAAGTGAAAAATGTGAATATATTCACAAATTCAAAAAGGTGAGATACAACTAAACTCATTTCTTCCTATTAATGTGACATATAGTCAAATTTAACAAATATCTATTTTAAAAATACATTCAATACTTCTTTGTTTTTTTCAGCATCAATTTCCAAAACTTCACCGGCTTTTTCATATCTTTTTGGTGTGAAAGCTCCGTCTACAGGAATTCGTAATGTTTCTACATCTTTATCCTTACCTTTAACTATGAAATCGGATCCTATTTTTAATAATTCCATTGTAGACATATTGGTTTGTATGTAAGGCTGGATCACACCTAAGGTTTTAGGAAAACTAGCAATTCCTTTAATAGTAAGCACTTGGGATTTAATAGCATCTAGTACTCTTTGTTGTCTAACAACTCGATCGAAATCACCTTTAGAATCATGTCTAAATCTTGCATAACCTAAAAGCTCTTTACCATTTAATTGTTGAACCCCAGGTTGAAGACTGACACCAATATGACTTTCCATTGGCTTTTCTACATTAATTGTTATTCCTTTTGGAGCAATCTCATCAATCATTTCTTCAAAACCTTTGAAATCTATTATTGCATAATATTCAATTTCGATCCCAAAATTTTGTTGAATCGTTTGCCGTAGAAGTTCAACCCCTCCGAAAGAATAAGCTGCGTTAATCTTATGTTTTCCATATCCAGGAATAGGAACATAACTATCCCTCATAATTGAAACTAATTTTGTTTCATGTTTTTTATTGTATTGTAAGAGCATAATTGAATCAGTTCGTGAGCTTCCACCTTTTTTTCGAGCATCTTCTCCCAATAATAGGATGTTAGTTTTATTAGGTATTTTAGTAGAATTAAATTTTATATTTTTTTTATTAGCGTTTTGCTGACTTATCTGAATTCCTTTTTTATATTGATAGAATCCATAACATAGTGTACTTGATATTAGAATTACTAGGATTAAACTTAATTTAAATAACAGACTTTTCTTTTTCTTGTTCCTCTTAAGCTGTCTATACATAAACCCCGTTACCAAAATATAAATAAAATTTTAATTGAAATTGGTATACGGTTCCCTCCTTTTTAATTTAAAGATCCTAGATTGCTAACCAAAAAATATGTCTATTTATTTCATTTGTAATGTATCATTGACCATAAAAATATTTCCACCCGGTCCATTTAATTCCATTCCATATGAGTACTTTATATAATTAAACTTATAGCCTTTTCCGTAATCGACGACATACGTATAACCACCGCTACCAGCTTTTAGATAATTGTCCATATGTGTCCATGTTCCTTTGCCCACAATTCCATCTGATTTTAGACCATATTTTGTTTGGTATGCTTTAATTGCTTTTTCAGTGTTTGGACCATAGATTCCATCAACAGCTCCTACACCATTAAAACCCGCAGCATAAACCTGATATTGTACTGCTCTTACCCAGTTACTCATTTCGGAGTAACCACGTCCTACTGTTTTACAGTCAGACCAATCTCTGTCATTCATTACTTGTGCTTTACTTGATGTCGGAGCAAATCCTAAACCAATTGTCGCTGCAGTTACTAATACGCAGATTTTTCTTAAGTTCAATTGTAAAACTCCTCTCATTTTTTAGGTTTTAGTAAAAAAATACATTTAATTACTAAATTTTAGTAAATTAATACACTACCAAAATATCACGATTGTTTCCAAGTTTATACAAATGTCACAGAATGTATAAAATAATTTTTTATTTAAATTCATATAATTGCCAATACTTTTTAACAATTTGGACATTATTTTATATGTCTAAATAAAAGAGAAAACCGATAGTATATCCCAATTAAAAAGAGTTGTACAAGAAACTCAATGAAATTCTAATGAATTCAATTTGTGAGGAAAGAGCAAATTAAGAAGTGGCTAACCATTTCGGCCAGCCACTTTTTATTTAATATCAAATATTGATATACATACAAATAATAAAAAACTTAAAATAATATATTGATAATTTCGTTTAGTTCGAGGCATTAGTAAAAAAATAATTAAGTAACTTAATAAAAATAAACATGTTACAACTACATTCACGATACTTTCTATCATAAAACGTGCATTCAACATAATAAATAATGACTGCATACCCGATGAAATAGATAGTATTCTATATAAAGGGAAATTTTCCTCATCCTTTAGAAAAACATCCTCATCCATAATCTTCAATTACTCCTTTTTTATTTTAAACTATCAAAAAAATAAAATTTTTCATTACCATATTTTGAATTGATTAGAAAACCTTATCTATCAAATCGATCACCTCTTTATGTACTATAATGTTTTTAATTATAGTAATCTTCGGAATGAATTAAGTGGAATTTTTGTGAATGTTTTAGTAAAACCTTACAAATTTTTACTTTTAAAAGTACCTTTGTGAAGATTAAATAGTTTTTCAATAATAATATCAGAATAATACATGTTAATAGAATCTTAGTAGTTAAATTTTCATAGAGTTTATTATATGTATGTTCATTTCTTCCCGTAATAAATTAACTTATATGACAACGGAAAAAGTGATTCCAGAGGCAGCGGAATCACTTTTTCTCTAAAATTTTGTAAATGAACTCCCTTTGAGTAAGATACCATGACTTATATATTTTTGAAATAATCCATCCTTATATAATTCCAAAAACATTTAGTATTACATCTACAACATCAACGACTTTATTTGGATATTGTTTAATCTTCACAAAACTTTCTTATTTTAGGATAATTTACCAAGTGTTTTAGTTTACTATGAAATTGACTAATTGGTTAAGTCTAAAAGGTTGTAATCTAAATTAAAGGAGGATTTTTTCTGAAAAAGTTAGTTGGTATTGCTGCTTTGTCTTCACTTTTGCTTTCTAGTTATGGTCTACATTCTAATGTAAATGCTGCTTATGGTGGAAAAGTCTCTTTAAAAAACACATACGGAACATCTATTTCACAAACTGTAATGTATGGTCGTTCTGGGATTGATGTTAATTCATCAACAAATATTACTTATAAAGGTCAAACATATTCAAATAATACACTAGGTCCTGTAGTTGTTTATGCTACGGCAAGTTTATATAACAATTATGGTACTAAAATTTCATCAGTTAGTAAGGAAGCATCAAGTAGTACTACTGCTACTGCTACTGCTACTGCTTCTAAGAATTTCACTGTTGCGAAAGGAACCTATACTACAAAAACAAGTCATACTGTTGAAGTAATGAATTCTTATGGAAAAATTCCAGCTTCAACTTATAGAGGTTCAAGTTCTTATAAGACAACGACTTAATTTATTAGGTAAAAATACAGTGTATAAAAAACACTATATTTTTTATTTAGGAAATTTATGAAAATAGGAGTATTTAAGTTGAATAAAAAGTTTTTTTTGATTAAAACAATAGCAATATGTGTAAGTTTATTTTTAATTTATAGCTTGTTTATTTATGGAATACGTGAGAATACAAATAATGTAGCTACAATACAATCTGTAAGCATTGAAAAAGAAACACCGCTTCAAACAAATGATAAATCATATGTGGTCCAGTCTATGACCCTGTCATCTAAACAGGGGTTAAACTCAAAGATTATACACAATCCAAAAAACAATGGAATTTTAAATTACTATTTATTAAAGAAGCAGATAAAAGAATTAGATACTCACTTTTTGGTGAACTTTAAAATGGAAAAACCAGAGGATATATATATATTAGGTTTAGTAAGTAATAAATTGCTAAAATTTAATATTGATAATTCTAATGCAAACTATTTTATATTAAGAAACAACACAAATATTACTGGTAAGTTGGATGTATCTTTGAACATAAAATTAGCAAATAAAATGGACAATGGAGATTTAAGTTTCATAGCTTTGACCAGTTCAGATTTAAAAAATTCTGGATCGTTTATACATTTTACTACTGTAAGTATAGTCAACAAATCAATAAAAACGAATTTTCCTGATATAAATTTACCAATTGAAAACGAGACATACCTTATCAAAAAATATCCAATTAAAATAGATCGGTTATCTGAAGATATGGAAAAAGTATTTCTATTATCTTCCAAAAATCAATATACATCTAACTTTGACAAAGCTACACAATTAGGAATTAATAACATTTCCAATAATTCAATAGTTTCTATTATTTTACTAAACGAAGAAATGGAAGCTATTTCTAAACCTTTATTGCTAAAAGGTTTAGTGGATAAGAGGGCTAATATTTTTAATTATAAATTTCCTAAAAAAACAAAGGCTCTTCTAGTGATAGAAGAACCTACAGAGTCAAAACTATTGAGTCGATATAATTTTATAATGGGTGAATCTACAGTACCAACAAGTATTGGTATGTTTATTGGTGAATAGATATTAGTTTACTTTTTTCTTTTTTTTATAAAAAGAAAAGTAAACTGCAATAGATAAAATACCACCATAAAAAGCCCAAATTGTTATAGCACTTTGCCACTCTCTTTGCATTAGAAAATAGGTACTTAGTATAACTACTAGAAGAAAACTAATTATTACTGCTGATTTAAACATAATCCAGCTCCTTAAAGTATTTTCTTTAAGCTTATCATATTTCAAAAGGTATATTATGGGAATAATCGAACACTATGTGAAGTTAACGGAAAAATTGAATGCCATTATATAGACGTTTTTTTTACCAATCTTTTTACTAGTTTTATTATTTACAGGACCTTTAATGTTCAATAAGAAAAGTAAATCATATCTAACTAATGAAGTTATAAGTAAACCGATTTCAAACACATTTCTTCCTATTAATGGGTCATATCAACTTAGAGTAGGAGAAGTTACGCCTCTAAATTTTACCTATATTTATTCAAATGATAAGAAAGATTTGTTTAATGAAATTTATTCAATCAATTTCAGTAATGAAGATTCAATAAGTATTGAAAGTTTTGAAGTAAACGGAAATGCTAAGATTGGAAAGTACCGTGTGAAAACTTTAGGTCTTCATATAATTGGACTATCTAAAGGTAAAACAGAAATAAGGGAATTAACAATACAAACTAATAGTGGATTAAAAAAATATGATGTTGGAGCATTAGAAATAAATGTAATTGAAGGTACTTCGGATAAGCCTTTAGAAGTAGGTAATAGTTATCCCATTATTAGAGGTGAAGAAAATAATTACATCTACAGTTTGCAAAATAATGGTAAAAATAAGATTGTTGTAAACAAATTTGATGCAGAATTAAATGGTGAACAAGTATTAATTATTAAGCTTTTGTTATAGATGCAAATAAACAAAAAGATGAAGAAGTTCCTATTAAGGTAGATTTTCAAATATCACCTTATGCTGTTACAGTGATAAGAGCATCAATACATTATTCATATGGAAAAGATCAAAGAGTTTTACTTCTACCACCAACTTGGTATGGATTAATGGGTATTGCAGAAAAACAAATAGAAAAGACAATTGAATCCAATGATTAAAAACTTTAGATATGTGTAAATAAAACAATAGTATTAAAAGTCCTACTAGAGAGTTAAGTAGGACTTTTGTTTATGAAAATTTCTTGGGTAAATATTTCTTAAAAAGGAAAAAAAGGAGCGAAGCATAATATGAAAATTTGTATTTGTGATGATGGGTTAATGCATAGTATGAAGTTGGAAGAAATTATCCTTGATTACACACAATTTATTAGTGGAAATTGATGTTTTTACTTTTCCGAATTCATTACTTAAACCAGAAGCTATTAATGTAACATATAGTCAAATTTAACAAATATCTATTTTAAAAATACCTGCAATACTTCTTTGTTTTTTTCAGCATCTAGTTCCAATACTTCACCGGCTTTTTCATATCTTTTTGGTGTGAAAGCACCGTCTTCAGGAATTCGTAATGTTTCTACATCTTTATCCTTACCTTTAACTATGAAATCGGATCCTATTTTTAATAGTTCCATTGTAGACATGTTGGTTTGTATGTAAGGTTGGATCACACCTAAAGTTTTAGGAAAACTAGCAATTCCTTTAATAATTAAGTTTAATCCTAGTCATAGTAATCTTGGAAATGAATTTAATGGAATTTTTGTGAATGTTTTAGTAAAACGTTACAAATTTTTACTTTTAATAGTATCTTTATGAAGATTAAATAAAAATATAGGAATAATGCATGTTAATCGAATCTTAGTTGTTAAATTTTCATGTGGTTTCAATAGGAGTAAACGCAGCCGTAGATAAAAATGTGAAATTGTTCACAAATATAACGCTGTATTTTAGTAAAATTTACCTTTTAAAATGCTAAGATGATTTCGTAAACGTTTACTAAAAAAATTAGGAGATATGATATGAAATAAAACATGAGTGGGAATTACAGAAGAAAAAATAGAAGAGACAATTTAGTATAATAATTAACCATTTTAGTTTAAGGTATGACGTCATTCTACATTTAAGAAAATTTTCAACTGATTTTGTAAGGAAACTATAGTAAGGGGTATATAGTATACACCCGCAAAGCACTAACCCCACCGCAGTCTACTTGACAAGCAAGGTTCATTAACAGATGCAACGGTAATTGTATTTCGATCTTGCTCATGTTAATGGTGAGGTTGATAACATAGTCTTTTACATATGGATCAATTTCACTAGCAGGGGTATTAGATTCTACCAATTAAAAAAGGGGGCACTATAATGTCTTTAGTGATGAATAAAAAAACAATTTTTTATGTATTAGGAATGGCTGTATTGCTTTCAACTTTAACTATTTCTTTGCCACATCTTGCAGCTAACTTGGGTATCTCCACTACAGTGGCTGGCAAAGTTATAACCATTATTGATACATTTAGTACTATTACAACGATCATTAGCCTAGTTGCGATTATTGTTAGATATGGAGTTATTTCAACTGCACTTGTTATTACCGCTAAAAAAATTATTTCAAAATACGGAAAAGGTTATGCAACTACTTGGTAAAAGTAGCTAAATAGAGATATATGTTAAAAGCTATTTTAAAGTTAAAAAGTGAAGAGGTTAAAACTATTTTTAATAGCTTGTTAATAAAATCTGAAGTAAATAAATTATTAGTTAAATTCATAGGGATAGTTTTACTATTCCTATGTATTTTTCTTATTATTTGTTATCCAGTTGAGCTATTGTATATATTTAATAGATTTAATGTCTTTTTTATATCATTGGATATTAATATAATATTTTTGTTTACATTGGTCACAATGATTAGCGGGAACAAGAATATTATTTCAACCTTAAAGTATGATTTCTATAAGTTTTACGGAGATAGATATTTATTTTTGTTTTTTTATTTAAAAGAGAAAATTATGGTATTTATTTGGATGATAATTGTCCTAATCTTTGTTTTTTTAAGCTATGTTTTCTCTTACATTTCTTTAACTAGTTTCTTGTATCTATATTACTATTTATCACTTTAAACATACTTTACCTTGTATATATAAAGAATAATAATCAAAAGAACTTTATGAAAGTTTTAAAACAATTTTTATTATTATTTGCATTTGGTATGTTTTTGATATCCGTTTCTTTTAATTGGTTTGGCTTAGAACGTATACCTTTATACACAGTGATAAATATTCCATTGCTTTATTTATGTACCAATCTATTTATTTACTCGGAATTAATATATGCAGATGCTAATTACAGACAACTGTTTATGCAATTCAAATATTTAAGAGTTCCTATTATAAAGATTTATAAGAAAACAATTTTATATAGGAATACTTTCCACTCTTTTATAGGAATGAATATTTTAATTATTCTTTTTTTAATAAATAAAGGATTTTATCATATAGACATCTTAACTTTTACTGCAGTAAATGCCTTTGCTTTTTATCTTTTATTACTATTTACATATAAAATAGTAATGTATGAATCATTTAAAGGACATAAAAATTATTTCTTTTACTTTTTTTTCATGGAATTGTTTTTTGGTTTTATTGCATTTAACGTAATTTACATTGGGTGATTTTTATTAAAACATTAAATATATATTTTTTATGTATAATTTGCTTATTTATTCAATTTTTAATTTTAGTCGATGTACCATCTAATATAAATTCTGATTCAGTATATAAGAATATTGCATGCAAACCAGAAAATGTTTTTGAAATATTTTCCAATAATTTAATGGCTGTTATCTTTTATATAATACCAATACTAGGAGTTGGAAAATTATTATTAGACTTATATATTACAGTGGGATCATTAAAAATCTACATTCTACAATATAATTTTGAAAATACACTATTTTTATTTCTTCCTCATTTTTTATTTGAATTATATGCTATGACAATATGGGTGTATATGTCATGGGTTTTATTCAGAGATATTTTTATAGAAAAAGAGTTGAATTTTACTAATTATATTAAATTAATCTTTTTTTCTATTTTTCTTTTAATTATATCTGCAGCAATTGAAGCTACTGAGAGGTGTTTTTTTTGATTGAATTAAAAAATATTGATTTTTTCTATCAGGAGGAAAACTATATCTTTAAAGATTTTAGTTTAACCCTATTAGATAATAAAAAATACTGGTTACAAGGTAAAAACGGATCAGGAAAAACTACACTATTAAATATTATATTGGGAATAAACAAGGTCAATGAAGGGAATTGTTACTTAAATTACAATAAAAGTAAAACTCTTTTTGTTCCATCAACTCCGTTTTATGAACCTTATATGCTTTTAGAAGATTTTCTACTTTTTTACCTTAATAAGATGTTGAAAATTCCAAAGCAATTTATCAATCTTGATGAATTAATAAAACTACTAGGACTAGAGAGTAACCGACACACTTCTTGCAAGGACTTATCTAAAGGAACTAAGCAAAAAATAATCATTTCAGCTTTATTTACTAACTATCCTTGGGAATTTTTGTTTTTGGATGAACCTTTTGAGCATTTAGACATGGATACATGCGAACTGGTTAAGGACAGAATTTTCAATGTCGAATCTTTTGTGTTTATAATAAATCACAAAGACCATTTATTAAGTAGTATATATGACATTGAGAGATTAGTATTATGAATTCAAAACCAATGTTTTTTATGAACTTTTCTCTATTATTTGGGATCATTTTTTTACTATTTATAGAAATTAAGAATTTTTATAAAATACAGTGGTCACAATCAAATATAATAATAGCTATATTTGCTATATTATTTGTGATGCTAATATTAATTCTTTTTATTAATATTTTGTTTAACTTTATTTTAGACAGATTTACATCATATAATTTAACTTATAAAAAAAATCAAGAAAAAGTTTTAAATACTATTTTCTTAGTTAATGAAATATTATTTTTAATAACATATCTTTTATTACTGTTTAATAATCAATTATTCTTTATCTTACAAGATTATAAATATATTACACCTATTATTTTTTCATTATTATTTTCTGTTCTATTGGGATTAAAAATTAAAGACATAATATATTTCAATGTCGGGATAATCTCGGCAAATATTTTTCTTTTGATTTCCCAGAAACTTTTCGTATTTATAATCAACTCCTTTTAATTGATTCATTAATATGGTTGATATTATGTCAAAAGTGGATAAATTTTGATCAAAGATGTAAATAATGAAAAATTCTTTTGATTAAGAGAATAATTTGAGTAAATAACTTAATAGTAGTTCTAGATGAATCAAAGCTGAAAGTACTGATTATTCAGTGCTTTTTTATTTTATAGAAGATATAAAATGTGAAATAAAATTACAAAATGCGAATGAGTATTGTTAGAAGCATTGTTCATAGAATTAAAGTCTTGTTCCATAGTCATATGTTCCAAAAGAAATAAATGCGGATGTTGAACAAGATGTGAAAAATTTCACAATGATGACAATGAGTTTTAGTAAATTTTACCGTTTATAATGTTAAGATAATTTTGTAAACGTTTACTAAAAAAATAGGAGATCTATCTAAGTAAAAACATGAATATCAAAAAAATATTATTTATTATTTTATTAATTATTTTCTCAATCTTTTTACTAGTTTTATTGACAGGTCAAATAACGTTTTTTAATAAGAAAAGTAAATCATACCAAACTCAAGAAGTTATAAGTATACCAATATCAAATACATTTCTTCCTATTCACGGTTCATATAGTCTTGGAATAGGAGAAGAAACACCACTAAATTTTACCTATATTTATTCAAGTGATAAGAAAGACTTATTTACAAAAATTGATTCTATCATCTTAAGTAATGAAAATGAAAATTTTATTAGTATTGAAAGCTTTGAGGTTAATGGAAATGCCAAGATTGGAAAGTATCATGTGAAAAATTTGGGGCTTAATATTGTCGGCAACTCTGAAGGAAAAACAAATATAAGGGAAATAACCATACTAACTAAGAGTGGTTTTAAAAAATATGATGTTGGAGCATTAGGAATAAATGTAATTAAAGATACCTCGGATAAGCCACTGGAAATAGGTAACAGTTATCCCATTATTAAAGGTGAAGAAAATAATTACATCTATAGTTTACAAAATAACAGTAGCAATAAATTTGTAATAAACAAATTTGATGCGGAATTGAGTGGTAAACAAGTATTTAAATATTAAACCATTCGTTATCGATGTAAATAAACAAAAAGAAGAAGAAGTTCCCATTAAATTTGATTTTCAAAAATCACCTTATGCAGTAACGGTGATAAGACCATCAATACATTATTCAGATGGAAACAAACAACGAGTTTTACTTCCACCACCAACATGGTATGGCTTGGGAATTACATAAGATCAAATAGAAAAGACTATTGAGTATAATAATTAACTAATATAGTTCAAGGTAAATAGATTAAATATCGTTACATATTTGCCCTGTATTTGATTATAGTGAATGGACTCAAGGAAGAGTTATTTAGATTAACAATAAAGGATATTAATAACACTTTACTTTACTTTACTTTACTTTACTTTACTTTAGATCTAAGAGATGTTGCTCCAAAAAATACCGTGTTAAACGGCTGATATATTGGTTTATCAAAAAGTATTAGGAGTTGATAAGATGAAAAAATTAACCTTTCATGGTGCAACAAATATTGAAATTGAAGAAAAGAAATTATCATTAAAGACTAGAGTTCATGTGAAAAATTTACTGTCACATCATGGGGAATTATTTATTCATGATGATGGAATTGAGTTTAAAGATTGGAAAACTATTAAATGGCACAATATTATTGATTTGAAATTGGAAAATGATAGAAGAGTCAGTTCAAAATTATTCATGACTCAATCTAGACTTTTCTTCTTAAAATCAGCGAAACCGATAAAGATGTCATTAATAAATGATGAGGTTATATACTTTTACGTTAATTGGAATTTTGTTACCGGATTAAGTGATAACAATCACATAATGAAATTAATTAAAGATAAAATCTATTAATAGATCCCTGCATTCGAAAACTTAATTATTTTATTTATTATATTTATAAAATATAGAAGGTGAAAATTTTCTATGAGTTATTTGTTGAAAATTAAAAATTTAAAAAAAGCATACAGAGGCAACATAGTTTTAGATGATAGGAAGAATTTGAAGATTGAAGTAGAAACTCTAAAAAATTACACTTTATGGTCTATAGTGGATAAATTATCCAAATTAGAATATTACTAGGAGGCTGTTAAGATTAAGTTATTAGATGCATACGGGAATTACGCACATCAAAACAGTAGTTATACTTTAACACCTTCAATAGCTTTATCAGGGATTAGTTTTTCTGTATCACCGGCTAAAAAGTTTTCATTTCATCCGGATACCCACGCTAGCATAACTTGGTGATCACTATGAAAAAACATTTTTCATATATATTTATAATTTGGCCATTTGGATATCTTGGTTAGTTTACTATTTTATGTATTTTAAAAATTCAATGCTTCAAGTTAGTCCCTGGGGAATGCATAATTTAGAAAATATTACTCTACAAATTGCATTGATATTCCTACCTTTAATCGGCTTTATATCAGCATTTTTAACAAGTAATAAAATTATATGTATTATTATTTTAATTATAAATTTATTTATTGTTTATTTTAAATCATTTCCATTATTCGTTAGTTGGTTACAATATTTCAAGTTGTTATAGGTATCTACTTTGACAGGTAGAAATCGTTGGTTAAAGTCCAGTTGTGATCATTAATACAATTTATATTTAACAGAGCCTACCCGGTTGGGATTAGGCGCTTTTTGTGGACGGGCAGGCGTATAGGGTTTAACTTAGTCAGCATCCTTCAATCAATTTATCTAGACAGAGACGACACTTCGGTGTTTTTCATAAATAATTGGGGGGAACATAGATTTTTACGTTTGGAAAAACGGGGATAGAAAATTAAAAAGAAGCACTTAACAGCTATTGTTAAGTACTCAGAGAACAATACTCTATACTTTGAACTTTTTAAATCAAGAAAATCGCCACAACAGTAGTAACAACCAACCCAATCAAAACAGGCAACAAATTCCGTCTAGCCAACTCAAACGGACTAACATTACAAATAGCCGCAGCAGGAATCAACGCCCAAGGAATCAACGTACCGCCACCAACCCAAATCGCCGCAATTTGCCCCATAGCAGTCAATGTAGCAATCCCATGACCAATCGCCGTAGCAAATAACGAAGCAACTGATCCAGCAAGAGAAATGCCAGAGAACCCAGATCCATCTAACCCTGTAATTGCTCCAACTGTTGTTAATGTCACCCCTGCAACCCCAGGATTTACAGGTACTGAATGTGCTAAAGCAAACCCTAAATCATTCACAATTCCATTTGATCCTTTAGGCAAATAATCTCCAATAATTGCAGTAAATCCACTATCCCCAAGATAGAAGAAAGCAGCAATAGGAATAACCGGACCAAATACTTTAAAACCGAATTTAAATCCATGAATTAAATAATTCGTTACTTCTTCAAATCCCTTATTCTTATGTCCCAACATGGATAGAATCGAAAGGATTATTAGTGAAGTACCCCCGATTAATGCTGTAGCATCTCCACCTTGTAAATTGAAGTGAAGCATCGCCCAAATATCCACTGCAAATAAAATGAAAACAAGAGCGGCCATCCATTTTTGTTGCGTGGAAGAAAGTAAATAGTCCTCAGCTTTAGTATCTTCTTCAGGTATTTCTACTGTTAAAAGTCCTCTTTTCATATCACGTTTTAAGAAGTAAAAAGCAACTACAGTTGTCACGACACCCATTACGATAACAAGCGGAATACTAGCGTGAATTACATCTGAAACCGGAATGCCAGCTGCGTCAGCTGTTAGTTTAGGGGCGCCTTGAATTACGTAATCACTTGAAAGAGCAATCCCATGACCGAATAAATTCATTGCCATAGCAACTCCCAATGCTGGTAACCCAACTCTTAAAGCAACTGGAAGTAAAACCGCACCAATTAAAGCTACTGCAGGAGATGGCCAGAAAAACCAAGAAACAACCATCATAACAATACCAATCGTCCAATAAGCAAGTGTGGCGTTTCTCATCACCTTTGTAAATGGACTGATGAGTGCCTGATGCACTCCACTATCAGTTAATGCTTTACTCATAGAAACGATAATCGAGATTACTAAAATAGTAGAAAGTAATTCAGTTATGGCATAAATGAAACTTGAAAAAAGGATACTAACGGAACTTGAAAGTGACTCAGTTGCTACTAGGCCAAGAAGGAAAATCCCTACGAGGCAAACTAGGCTTGTGTCACGTCGCATTATCAAAAATAAAATAATTAAACCTATAAATGCTACATAAAGCCAATGTATGGCTGTTAAATCGACATGCATGAGAATAGCCCCCTTTCGTTACATATATTGGATAACAATATATGCATTAGCCCAGATAGGGGTGAATGAGTGTTGTTAATAAAAAGCCGTTAAGGAAAATTAGTACAATATTAGACTGGCAACATACTCTACATAGTTAAAAAATCAAAAGTAAATAGTGTATTTAATCTAGATACTTGTCTAAACACTTTGTCTATTCATTCATAAATTGAGTAATGTATAAACTTTACAAATTGATGGAGTTGAGTGTATGAATGGAGAAGACACTGTAATCACACTTTTAGGTAGCTCAGGTGGGGTAGCAAAGGCGGTAATTTCGATTTTTAATAAAGCCTACATGAACGAAAATGATCCTATACATTATTTTATAAAAAATTCAAAGCTACATCTAATTGATATTAAGCAAAAAGATAAAAATTATTATGAAAATATTGCTCCTAATTTAAAAAATAATATGTTACTTCATGAAATAGATTTAAATCATATTCCTTTATTCAAAAAACATCTTCAAGAAACACAAACATCAATTGTTGTTGATGTTTCTTGGGCTGATACCGGCGAAATTTTGAGATGTTGTAATGAACTTGGAGTTAAGTATATAGACACAGCTTTAGAAAATACATTTATAGATGAAAATGAAACTCTTTTTTCTGGATTTCAATTAATGGAACGTTTCAGTATATTTGATGAAATGAAACCTTCTTTTAAAAATACTTCAGCGATTATTGGTTCAGGCATGAATCCAGGTGTCGTACAATGGATGGCAATCGATTTAATGAATCAATACTCTGATGAAAAACCTCTTGCGTGTTATATCGTAGAGCACGATACCTCATTTTATGAAAATCCTAATTTAGCTAAAAAAAATACTGTTTATACAACTTGGTCGCCAGAATGTTTTCTTGAAGAAGCGATCTCAAGCTATCCGATGTTTATGACACAGCAAACTCCTGTTTTTCTTTTTCATGATGTGTATTCTGTTGAATTTAAAGTGACTTTAGGTGAAAAAGTATTTTACGGATCTTTAATGCCTCATGAAGAAGTTTATACTTTAGGTAGTTTATTCAACCTTGAAAGTGGATTTCTATATCGTGTTAACGAAAACACTACTAATTTGATTCGTGATAATTTAGAGGAAGTAGATGTAATTTGGGATTTTGATCAAATGTTACTAGATCCGTCATATGCACCTTTAATAGGTGAGGATTTAGTAGGTGTCCTTCTTGTTTATGAGGATAAAGAAAGATTTGTTTATAATGTAATGAATAATAAAGATGCATATGCAAACTATGGTACAAATGCAACTTATCTTCAAGTTGCTTGTGGAATATATGCTGGAGTTGCTAGTTTATTATTAGATTCGTTTAAAAAAGGTGTCTATTATGTAGACGAGTTATTGTTAAATACGGATAGTAAGTATGGAACGTACTTGAAATTTCATATGCCACATTTTGTATATGGACAGAATGAAAAAAGTGATGGGTTGCTACTACAAAGAATGAAACCTTATAAAGACGATGATTTTTAAAATGAGAATTTATAAATAAATAATTAAATAAATAACAATCTCGATCTTTAGGAGGAATTCGAAAATGATGCACCCGGATACAGAAATTCGGTATG
Source organism: Bacillus sp. AFS053548 (assembly GCF_002575105.1). Classification (NCBI taxonomy): domain Bacteria; kingdom Bacillati; phylum Bacillota; class Bacilli; order Caryophanales; family Bacillaceae; genus Bacillus; species Bacillus sp. AFS053548. The sequence continues at coordinate 49,215 of NZ_NUHI01000015.1, forward strand.
TAAGTGAGCAAGTAGGCGTTGGTGTGTTTGCAACAAAATTAATCCCTAAAGGAACCATTGTCTGGGTTAAAGATGATTTGGATTTGGTTCTTACAGTGGAATATATTGAAAGTCTCGATGATTTGCGAAAAGAGTATATATATAAATATTCCTATTTAGATACTGACGACATACATGTACTTAATTGGGATCACGCAAAATATATGAATCATAGCTTCAAGGCAAATTGTGTAGATACAGCTTATGATTTTCTTTTGGCTGCGAGAGACATTAAACCTGGAGAACAATTAACAAGTGATTATGGAACGTTCGGTCAGAATGAAAATTTTGAATGTGTACCTGAAGAAGGAACAACAAGAACAAAAGTGACTGCAAATGACTATTTAATCTGTTATGTTGAGTGGGATCGGATTGCAATAGAAGCGTTTAAGTTTTTCAATATGGTAGAACAACCGTTAAAACATTTAATTAGTGAGGAATATCTTAATAAAGTAAATGCGGTTGCTAATGGAACAGAACCTTTAGATTCCATCCTTACTTTATTTATTGATGAGGAAGAGGAAGAGGATGACTCTGAGTAAGATTCTTTCGTTCTTGCTTTAAGGGTCATATTCTTTATAAAACATACTGCTACCCATATGTTACCATGTTAAACAAACTAAATTCAAAATCACTAATTTCATTTTATTTCTATTTAAAAAGACCAGCATTGAAATTATCCCCTTATAGTAGACAAGGAAAAAGCCTATCCTTTAAAAATGGATAGGTAGTCTACAATGAAATCATACCTTGCCACATCAACGTTGGTACAATATTTAGTCAGAATAAATTGCTCGATTGAATGCAATCGAATTTTGACAAAAACACTCCGTTTATTTGTGAATTCAGATGAATGAGTGTTTTTTTATTGTCTAAAAAATTTGATTCGATCCAACTAAATCTTTTTGAAATTCCAATATTAATACATTTTTCCATCCGTTTTCATAAGCCTAAAATTGCTACATTAATTTCAGATATTCCTCTAGCAATGAGGACATGACTCCAAATGGGCCAAGTTCCAGGGGATTTTAAAAGTTTCTCTTGGCTGCTGTAGGATGGTTCAATATTTGTTTTCGAAAAACGACACAACACGACCACAACTTTATTGTATATGGTCAAACTGGTAGGTACGTGATGTCAAACTTCCAATATTGTATGAAACTAGAAAATCATAAAGATATTAAAGAAACTTCTATTAATATGTAAAATGTTAAAGGCGTTTGATTTTAAGAGCATCTTAATCACTCGAAACTTCGACGAAAATCTTATTAATAAACTCCTTTGTAGGCATTTGCAACACCTAAAGCAGGTAACCCAACTCTTAAAGCAACTGGAAGTAAAACCGCACCAATTAACACTACTGCAGGAGACGGCCAGAAAAACCATGATACAACCATCATAACAATACCAATCGTCCAATAAGCAAGTGTGGCGTTTCTCATCACCTTTGTAAATGGACTGATGAGTGCTTGATGCACTCCACTATCAGTTAAAGCTTTACTCATAGAAACAATAATTGAGATTACTAGAATAGTAGAAAGTAATTCGGTTATGGCATAAATGAAACTTGAAAACAAGATGCTGACGGAACTTGAGAGTGACTCAGTTGCTACTAGACCAAGAAGGAAAATTCCTGCTAGGCAGACTAGGCCAGTGTCACGTCTAAGAATTAAAAATAAAATAATTAAACCTATAAATGCTACATAAAGCCAATGTATGGCCGTTAAATCGACATGCATGGAAATAGCCCCTTTTCGTTACATATACTGGATAACTATATATGCATTCGCCTAGATGGGGGTGAATTTGTGTTTTAAAATGATAACAAAGACTTTGTTAAGGAGCACTAGTGTAACAGGGGAGAGGTATCTGGTTGGCTTCCAGTTGGAATCATAAAAATGAGAAAGCTCAAATCTAAGTGTAGGTTAGGGCTTTTTCTTTATTTTCTGTTATTTCCATTTTTTTTAATGATCGTATTCATTGTAAAGCTTTTAATTAAGATCAAGTCTCATAGAATCAATCATCTATTTTCTTCTGCATGAGTATAAGGTAAATAAAATAAAGAAATTGTAGGGACATTTGCTTTCTTGATCTACTCTTTAAATAGCCAAGTTATTGGTAGATACAATAGTTTTATGATGTTCCTTAAAAGTTGCGATAACTCTAGATAATCATGTTAAATTGAAGTGAAATAATAGTGACCCATTACAATTAAAAGGCTATTTTCTACAGAAACTCTAAAATTCCCCCAAATCGAATGCTAAAAACTTTTGAATTACTACAATTAATTAACTTATATAACTTCTTTTTTCTATTTTATTTTATAAAATACAACAATAAAATTTATTTTCATGTAGAATCATGCAGAAAAATGATAATGAAGATCATAGAATATTCTCCCCATACAATCGAATAGAAGCTTATCCTATAATGTTAATCAGGTGATATTTCTGAATATTTAATAAATTGCCTCGATAGTTACTAGATTAGTAGAAAAATTTTTATAACCTTGATGTTGGAAGACAGATTAATGTATGGAATGTTAAAAAATCAATTATTCATGTATTCCGCACTACGTTAGGAATTATCTGGGATATTTTCGTTTATAAACCGGAATTTCAGTAACAGTAGGTGTGTCCAAGGTTTTTATGAAAACATTCAATTTAAAAAGGGGAGAGAGAGATGGTTAAGAAGAATTCCAAGAAGATACTAAGTATAGCTACAAGTATAGGGATGGTTGTAAGTGGGTTTGTATTTACACCTCTAATCTCTAAAACCGATACAGTCATTGCCCAAAGCATAGATCCAAACACAAATGATTATACCAGTCAGGGTTCAACCGCTTCAAGCAATTTTGATGATGGGGTTGGACTAAATGGATACACGCCAAGAGACCTTGGTAACGTTATCCCAATTGACAATAGCAAACTTACTTTTGACAAATCACGCATAGATGCTGACATCATAGATGAATCTATCCAATTAAGCCCCGACGAGATTGACTATGTTAACCAACTCAACGAGTCGATGAGTAACCCCATAGGTGCGCAAGGATTTAGCGACCTATCCTCTACGAAGATGACAGATATCGTTGTACAGTTCGATGTACTGCCAACCAAAATTCAGAAAGTTTACAACAAACTACATAAAAAAGCTGGCGGTAACGAGGAAAAACTTGCTGCTGCTGTGTTTCCAAAATTTAAATCACTTGTTGCAAAACATGGTAACAAAATTAAAATAGGATACGACTACCATGATATTGTGAACGGCGTTGGTATGACTGTGCCTGCCAATCTTATCAAGACGATCGCCGAGCTTCCGAGTGTATACTCTGTTACCCCTAATTATATGGTCAACACAGACCCAACTGACTATGTGCAAGATGTCGGCGTATACGGCACAGGCAGTAGCACTACATCTATGGGTGGCATGAAAGAGAGCCGCTCAGTTTTAAAAACCGAAGATTTAAACAAAATGGGTATTGACGGGTCAGGCGTGAAAGTAGCCGTTCTTGACACTGGGATTGATTACAATCATCCGGATCTTGCTGATGTATACAAGGGTGGACATGATTACATAGGAAATGCTACTATCACTGTTACTCCAGGTGGTACTCTAAAGATGTCCAACATTAGTGAAGATAGCGACCCAATGGAAACTACTTACAAAGATTGGGTCAATGCTAACGCCGTTAACGGCAATAGTACCCCTGAGCTTAACCCTAACTCGGGAGAACCCTATTATACCAGTCACGGTACACATGTTGCCGGTACAATTGCAGCAACTGGCAACAACTCATCATCTCCGTTTGATACACTTGGAATCGCTCCAAAAAGCGATTTGTATGCCTACAGGGTGTTAGGCCCTTATGGTTCAGGTCCATCAGACGGTATCATAAAAGCGATTGATCAATCAGTTAAAGACGGAATGCAAGTAATAAACCTTTCATTAGGATCTGCAGCAGATACTGCATACGATCCATTGAACGTTGCTGTTAACAACGCTAGTATTGCTGGAACAATCGTATGTATTGCGGCTGGTAATAATGCTATGCCTGCAGGCGCTACAAGCCGCAAAGCACAATCACTTGGTACCCCTGGAACTGCATCTCTTCCAATAACTGTAGCTGCATCCAACTATGGCGGTGGGGCAACAAAAATGTATAATTCGGCAAATGTGAACAATAGCGCAACTATTGCAATCAGTGTGGTAGGAAGTGATATGAACAACGTTTTTGCCGATAGCAAAATAACTGCCAAAAACCTAAACTATGTGGACGGAAAAGGCTATCAATATACTCTTGTAATAGGAAGCGGTGACACAGCCACTACACTTGACCAAATTAAAGCCATCCCGGACAACAGTTTAGCTGGACAAATACTTGTTGTTAAACGTGGTGCGCTAACATTTACCGACTTACCTGCTCAAGCTGCACGTCTCGGCGCGGGTGCTATATTGATTATTAATAAGGATACCGAGGAAGGTTTTGTTTCAAACATAACACTCAGTGGAGAAAAATTGGACGGTTTACCTGTGTTTTCGATTACACACCAGTCAGGTGACTCACTTGGATCGGTTTACGCATCTACTGCTCAAAAAGGGGATGCATCATATATTGACATGGGAACACTCACACTAGTTGACCAGCCAAAGACCCCTGCTAGTTTCAGTTCAATTGGACCAGTTACTGAAACAGCGGCAATTAAGCCTGATATTGTTGCTCCGGGTGTTGACATTATGTCTACGCAACCTGCGTACTTAATTAACCCGGATCACAACGCGACGGATTATTCCAACGCTTACGCACGCATGAGCGGTACTTCTATGGCAACTCCACATATGGCTGGCATTGCTGCTCTTATGAGACAAAGCTTTCCAAACGCTACGGTTGCAGAAATTAAAGCTCGTTTAATGAATACAGCAAATCCAAGCCTTATAAAATCTGGCGTGCCAAACGCGCCGACAGCTAGTGTGCTTGAAATGGGATCAGGTTTTGTAGATCCTTGGCGCGCACTTGTTACAGATAGAGACACTTTCATATCTGTTACCGACAATGTTCCTAGTGGAAAAGCAGGAGAATTAATAACAAATCAGTCATTAGCTTCATTGAGCTTCGGCACAGTTAAATACAGTGCAACAGGCACAGTAATCACAAAGAAATTGCCTGTTACGATTACAAATTCCGGTGCTAATATGGCAAAGTATACAATGTCCGTTACGTACAACAACGATACAATGTATTCAAACTCGGCTGTTCAAAATGGTGTAACATTTGGTATGGAACAAACCTCTCTTAACATTCAGCCAGGGCAATCTGCATCCTTTAACACATATATGAACATACCTAAAAACTGTAAACAAGGGACTTACGAAGGCTACTTGAACATAACAGGTCCGACTGGAAACTATGTTTTGCCATTCTTGGTTTACGTCACTGGTGTTGATGCGAGTACGCTTCCGTTTACTATACAAAACCTTTGGCAAGTTAAACCGATTTTATCTACCAGCAATCCTGTTAAAAACGGTGGTACTGCAGATACGCAGTATTCCAACACTGCACCATTTGTTATGACATATACAGGACTCATCCCTGGTGATAAGATGAGCGTTTATCTGCTTAAAAAAGACAGCAGTACATCAAGCGGTTACAAAATAGTCGGTAGTTATGGCGACTATCTCACATCAACACTTCCTGCGGGTGATGGCAGATCGGCTACTATGTTTTTTGGTGTACAGAAATACTATTATCCGGTTGATGAATCAGGAAATATATCCAATAATACGGCAGTCGTTCCTGACGGTGTTTATAAACTTGGTCTTGGTTTAACAGTTGATAGCGTTAAAAGCGTTATCGCGTTTGGTGGGGGTCTTGTTGTTGATAGTACAAAACCAGTATTGACCTTCAGTACTACGCCGCCTGTTTTTGAATTCCCTAGCACAACTAACATTGTGACTTTTAAGGGGAATATATACAGTCACGGTGCAGAGGTAATGGAGAAGAGCGGTGTGCAAAATCAGTATTATGTAGGAAGCCCAGTAATGGGTCAAAGATACAACTCGCTAATGATTTCAAACAATAACGGATTAACCTACAATTATTATCAAAATTGTAAAGCAAATGGCGATTTTGTAACGCAATACTCAGGTGTAGCTGGTAGAACAGCAGTCGCATCCGTTCTGGCAAGTGCTTCGGATGGCTATACGGGAACCTATTACCCAAGTACAGTGCAGCAGGGTTACTATACCTATACAGAAACAGGTAACAGCAGATCGGATGGAACAACTGTTAAATTCACGCAATCACCAGCGCTGTCATCTGTATCTGCCAAAAACGGTTCAACATCCGCAACCCTGGCGTACAACCCAAGACTTATTTCACCTAGTGCAAGTGACTTTACGACAGAGTATTCAGTAAACAACGGCGACAAAAAGCCTTTAGACGCAACTTTCAACTATGACAGTACAAATTCAACAGCAACATTTACGTATCAACCGTTTAGGACAGAAGCAGATAAAAATACGTATACAATATTTACCACTTATAAGGGTGTAACAAAATCAGAAAGCTTTGCTATTGATGCGGCTAAACTGGCAAGTCTTACAGGTGATAACGGTTCGCTTACAGCATCATTAGACACTGCCCCATTTGATGGCACCAACTATCCGTTTGAGGCCTATTACTCAATCAATGGTGGCAATAAAGTGTTTTTAGGCAATGCTGTGTATGACGGGAAAGGTTCAGCAAAACTCGACTTCAAACCAATTCCATCACAACCGTACGATCAAGATATAACTGTATATTTGGATTATAACGGTGCTGAGATGAGTTATTCTTTCCACACCAAAGCATTAACAGGTAAATTAGTACTTGATTACTACAAGTTTCAAAACGAATATATAGAATCAGGTACTTTTACAACCGCAGGTAAGAAAGTATTCGGAATTGGCAACCCAAATGAATACACCAAGATAAATGCCGACGAAGCAAGATCCGCACGTGGATACAGAGGAACTTTAATTAACCCGGAAAATGGCAGGGATGTAGGTACATTTGTGGCTAAACTTGACTCTGATAACAAACTTAAACTTACTTATAAGCTTTTTAATGGTCTAAAGACAACTGACTCGGTTACATTTATCTATTCTCCGACACAGTTTACATCTAAGAACCCTGGACAAATAAAGAATGATTACAAGAATTCGCTTCAAACCCAAGCTTCAGACTCTGCAACGGGTACATTTACGGTAAATAATGTAACAAGTGATACTATCTACATTTACCTTACGAGCAATAATTCAGCAGGTACTGCAAGCACCATCGTTCCTGCAGATTCAACGAAGGACGTCGAGCTAGATCTTGTTAACGACATAACACCTACAAAACTCTCATTCCACTACGGCGATACAGTTACTCAAACCGTACCTGTAGGAACTTATTATTTGGAAGGGTATGGCGATGTTACAATTGATGTAGATTCTACAACATATATTGAGTTTGATAATAAATAACAAGTATCTCATTTAAGGATAGGAATTTAAACGGATTTCAGGCCATACGCAAAACTTTTCCTAATTTTAAGAGACTGGGGCAAATGTAAGTGAAAACTTATTTTTGTCCCAGTTTTTTTTGATTAAACGAATATCACGGAACAGCCAAGATTCTCGCCCTTGACAGGGGATGGGTCGCTGGTTCAAGTCCGGTTGGGATCATGCGAATGAGAAGGCTCAAACCTAAGTGTATCAAGGGTTTTGGGTATTTTTTTTGTTTTATTTCTCTATTTTTCGAATTGTATAATTACGCAATGACTGCTAAAAAATATCACGATCATTTTAGTTTAGACCAAGTGTATTTTCTTAATCTAAAGTTTTTCTTTTAGTATGGCTAGAAAAGAGTATTTCGAGCTTATGAATTATTGACCTACCTATAAATTTTTTTTATTATCTTAAAAGTATTGTTTTTAGAAAATTCAAAAAATATAACACTTGCATATTGTGTAATAATTCTTCATATGTTATATTAGCTTTAATATTAAATATTGATCACATGTTACTGATACGTTCAGGCAGAGTGGTACGGTTGAAAGGATTTCAATCCTTTGACTTAGTACCCTCTGTCTTTTTTTACGTCTAAATAGCGAGACTAGTAGAATGTTAGATCGATATTATTGAAAATGAGAGGAGGTGAATTGATATAATTTATTGCTTTATGTCTTAAAAACTAACTAGTAAATAGATAGTTTGTGAAAAAATACAAATATAGAAATAGAGGTGGAAGATTTGTCAAATAGAAAACTGATTAAAAAGGTATTATCCGTGTGTCTAGTAACTGGATTGTGCGCTCCCCTGACTTTTCAAGTAACCAAAGCAGAAAGTAATAATGAAAATTACGATTTTACAATTTCACCAACTCCAAAATCTATTGAAAAAACAGGAAATGGATTCCCTCTTAATCCAAAAGTTGGTATAGTCACTGAAAATGACACTGATGAAATGGCCGTTCTTGAAGTGAAAGAGGCTCTAAAAAAAGCAGGTGTTAAAAAGATTATTGAGCGAGATATTAATGATCCACTTCCTAATGCCCCAGTAATAATATGGGTGGGAGAATTTAAAGATAAAGACGAGTTAAATAGATTACAAGAAAACGTTGATATACAAGACTTCCATATTAATCACAAAGAAGGCTATATTGTATCTTCTGGAAAGAGTCAAGGAAGTAAAAAAGATATTGTAATTGCCGGAAATGATGCAGCAGGAACATTTTATGGTGCCGAAACCTTCAAACATATAATTTTAGAACGGGAAGGGACAGATTGGATTCCTGAGGTAGAAATCAGGGACTGGCCAACAATGCCGATAAGAGGAACTATTGAAGGGTTTTATGGTGAACCATGGTCTCATGAAGATAGATTAAGTCAGTTGGATTTTTACGGTGAACATAAAATGAATAGCTATATCTATGCTCCAAAAGATGATCCTTATCATCGAGAAAAATGGAAAGAACCGTATCCTCAGGGAAAAGTAAGTGAAATTGAACAACTTGTTAAGTCTTCACAAAAAAACCATGTAGACTTTACGTTTGCTATTTCACCTGGGAATACGATTACATATTCTAGTGATGCGGATTTACAAGCCTTAATCAACAAAGCCCAAGCCATGTGGGATATCGGAGTGAGATCATTTGCCTTGTACCTAGATGATATTAGCACTACTCTAAGTTCCCCTCAAGATCGAGCGATGTTTGGAAAAGATGCGAATCCAGCTGCAGCAGCTCAAGCTTATTTATTAAATCGTTTTAATGACCAATTTATCAAAACACATGAAGGTGCAGAGCGATTGATTACAGTACCTACAGAATATTATCAAGCTAATACTTCTCCATACCGAAAAAGATTTGCCGAATTGGTCCAAGCAGATATTGTCGTTCAATGGACAGGAATTGGTGTCGTAGCTCCTTCAATTACTTCTGCAGATGCCGATAAAATACACGGTATTTTCAATCACGACCTACTAATCTGGGATAACTATCCAGTAAATGATTTTGATCGAAATCGTTTGTTCCTTGGGCCATTAGTAGGTAGAGATGTAAATCTTACTCCTGAACATGGTGTCATTGGTTTAACAGCAAATCCTATGAATGAAGCAGAGGCATCTAAGATATCGTTGTTTACTGTAGCAGATTATACATGGAACCCAGAAGCCTATGATCCAAACGCCTCCTTAGAACAAAGTTTAAAGGAGTTTGCAGGAGATGCTTCTGAAGTATTACAAGTTTTTGTAGAATCCTCTTATTCTTCAAGTCTAAATAACAACAAGGAACCGTATTCAGAAAAATTAAAAACGATAATGGAGCAGTTCTGGTCTTCGTATGAAGCAAAAGCGGGCCAAGAAGGAGCAAGTGTACTTTTACAAGAATTCATTAAGCTAAAAAATACACCCTCCAAGCTTCGGGAAACGTTAGATAATCAGAACTTCCTTAATGAAATCGACCCATATTTAAATAAAATGGAGCTTTACGGTATCGCTGGTGAAGCAGCAATAAAAATGCTTCTTGCAGAACAGGAAAATAATTTCCAAGTTGCAGCGGAGCAAAGGCTACTGCTCAAAAACACAATGACGGAGATTGCGAAAATTCCGCAAAAACTAAGCTTGGGTGTCATCCCGAACTTCCTTGACCGAGCAATTAATGGAGTAAATTTAGCGGAGGGAAAAATCGCCAAAGCTTCTTCATCTGAGGTTAGCTGGCTGACACCTGATTTAGCAGTGGATGGAAACAATAGTACAAGATGGGCCTCCCTATACACGAATAATCAATGGATAAGTGTAGACCTTGGAAAGCTTTATTCTATCAATAAAGTAGTATTAAACTGGGAATCTGCCTATGGAAAACAATATAAAATCCAGGTTTCACAGGATGGCAATCAATGGACGGATATTTATACAGAATTAAATGGTAATGGTGGTACCGACGAAATTGAGTTTAACTCAATAGATGCGAGATATGTTAAAATGCAGGGATTAAGTCGTGCAACAAGCTGGGGCTACTCTTTATACGAAATTAAAGTGTTTGAAACTCGAAACTATTAACTACTAAATAAAGCGTTTACATTTTAGAAGTTTTATGGTAGAATTCTCTTAATATTCTTAATATTGATCACATGTTACTGATACGATCAGGCATGGTGGTAAATGAATGGGTAGCTCTATCCGTTTATTGTACCTCCATGCCTTTTTTATTTTTTTACTACTTAAAAAGGAGCATTTACATACGAACGCTACTAAATTTTTTTGAAAACTGGAAATTACATACTATGTTCAATGCTTTACTAATGCAGTAAGAGAATGTTCTAGATCGGATTTTTAATCAGAAGATAGTAGATGAGGGATAGCAGTCATTTCAACTTATTGCAAAATTCAATCTCCGGTAAAAAGGAGAAATTCTAATTTCAGCAACTAAACATGCAATGGAAATTTTTGCGGAAATTGAGCTAGAAATTCTCGTTCACGTGGGATTAGACCCGGTTTCTTTTATGGAAATTGCTTTAATATTGCAGTAAAAAACGGTACAAAGTTTTTGTCGGGTAGTTATTGGTGGAGGTTGATTGCGATTTTATTCGAACCAATACAAAAAGCATAATAACACCCATCATAATTACTAATAGTCATCAGATTAACGATTTATCTTAAGAGTGAAAGTGAGACTCTTCAAGAGAAGACCGGTAATTTTACCGTAGTTGTAAGTGAATAAATTCTTTAGGAGGTGATCGACTAAGTAACAAAAGCTGAATTTGGTGCAATTCTTTATACTTAGGAATTATTCATTTTTGTAGTTTATTAAAAAAATTTCATGGGGGTAATAAAATGAAGAAATATTTACAGAGAATTGGTCGTTCATTGATGTTACCAGTAGCCGTTCTGCCTGCTGCGGCAATTCTGATGGGTATCGGTTATTGGATCGATCCTACCGGCTGGGGTGCTGATAGTCCTTTAGCTGCCTTTTTAATTAAAGCTGGTGCCTCTATTATTGATAATATCCCAATTCTTTTTGCAGTTGGAGTCGCATTGGGAATGGCGAAAGAAAAAGATGGTTCTTCTGCGTTAAGTGGTTTGGTTGCTTATCTCGTTGTAACGACATTGCTTTCACCAGGATCTGTCGCCTTGCTAGAAGGAATTGATCCGGCAAAGGTTGACCCGGCTTTTGCAAAAATAGGAAATGCCTTTGTTGGAATACTCTCCGGGGTAGTTGCTTCCATGATGTACAATCGTTTTAGTAAAGTAAAGTTACCGGATGCCTTTGCATTCTTCAGTGGTAAACGTCTAGTTCCAATAATGACAGCAGTTTCAATGTTAGTGATTTCTGCAATATTATTTTTTATATGGCCAATTATTTATACAGGATTAGTTTCGTTTGGTAAAGGTATTAGTGAATTAGGTGCTACTGGTGCAGGGCTTTATGGATTCTTCAATCGTTTATTGATTCCAACAGGATTACATCATGCTCTAAACTCTGTATTCTGGTTTGATGTAGCAGGAATTAATGATATTGGTAATTTCTGGTCAGGTAAGGGGACTAAGGGAATCACAGGTATGTATCAAGCTGGCTTCTTCCCGGTCATGATGTTCGGTTTGCCTGCTGCTGGCCTTGCAATGTATCATACTGCAAATACAAAAAAGAAAAAGCAAGTGGCATCATTGATGCTTGCAGGAGGTTTCGCTGCCTTCTTTACAGGAGTGACAGAGCCTATTGAATTTGCTTTCATGTTTGTTGCGCCACTACTTTATCTAGTGCATGCAGTCTTAACAGGTATTTCATTAGCCATAGCAGCAGCATTTCATTGGACAGCAGGATTTGGATTTAGTGCAGGATTTGTTGACTTTATTTTAAGTTCAAGACTTCCGTTAGCGAACCACCCTTATATGTTATTAGTTCAAGGTTTAGTTTTTGCAGTTATTTATTATTTCTTATTCCGATTTATCATTACAAAGTTTAACTTAATGACTCCTGGCCGTGAGGAAGATGATGATGAAACTTCCGATGGATCTGTTGTTGAAGGTGGAAGTAAATTTGCTATAATGGCAGCTCAGATTTACGAAGGATTAGGTGGAGACTCGAATGTTACTTCGATTGACAATTGTGTAACACGCTTAAGATTGGAAGTAAAAGATATGAACGCGGTAGACAAAAAGAAAATTAAAGCGACAGGAGTACCGGGTGTTAATATAGTAGGTCCACAGAGCATTCAGGTCATAGTAGGAACAAATGTGCAATTCGTAGCAGATGAAATGTTGAAAATTCGAAATAAAAAATAAACAATCAAAAACGCTTGGCCCCCCAAGCGTTTTTGAACAGCTTAATGTTTTCTTAATCTTTCAATATGTAGGGTTAAATATCCAAGTTCATGTTCGGGAAGTTGAATGGCATAAGTTTGCAATAGGTCCAAGGCGACTTTTTTTGCACACTTGTAAGCAATAGGAAATTTAGTTATGAACATTTTTAGCATCTCATCATCAATTGATTGAAATTTACCGTTGCTAATCCTGGAAACAGCATAGCGAAGATGGGTCACTAAACGTTGGTAAGATAGCTCATCTTCGTCTATATCAATTTTTAAGAACTCCTTGATTACTTGAATAATGTTACTAATAATGGCCGTTTGTCTAAGTGTTTGCTTCATTTCACCACCTTGTAACTTAGCAGTATGAATATGAATAGCGATATAGGCTGCTTCATCAACATGCATTTTTAGATTTGTTCTTTTTTCAATATGCTTGATTGCCCACATTCCGATATCAAATTCTTTTTTATAGAGAATCTTTATTTCATGAAAAAGCTTGTTTTTAAGATTAATCCCATCTCTTACTCGTTCAATAGCAAAAGATAAATGATCTGTCAGCCCGATATGGATATGGTCATTTAATTTGGTACCGAGGTATTCTTCTGCATAAGTAATAATCTCCTCTGAGATTTCAAAGTGTTTTTCGGGTATTTGGAGTAGCAATTGCTGTAACTTTTCATTTTCTTTCATAACAAAAAGCTTTTCAATTTTGCTAGGATTAACAATGTCATTTCTCTTTTTTTGAAAAGCGATTCCCATACCTATAGCAATCTTTTCTTTATTGTTTTCAGTTACCACTACCGCATTGTTGTTCAGAATTTTTTTGATTTTCACCTTAAACACGTCTCCTTGTTTCAGTATGTAAATCAGAGGATTAATAATGGAGTCTTTCTAAAAAGTACCATTCAGATTTTTGTAATAAACAATATCATTCTATGTTTATAAAAATTCTACATCATCTCTTACATTAAAAAAAGATGGGAAAAAATATGATTATATAAATTGAAATGCTATTTTCACATAATATTCCGATATTCCCTAAAACCAGTTGATGAGAATCTACAAAATGTAACACTAAATAAAATTATAATAATTTCTTTTTCTACCTAATTTTACAAAATAGTTCATAAAAAATAATCTATTTGTAATTATATGTCAAAAAATATCAATAAACATCATGTGAAATTCCCCCAATACACTTCAAGACATTACCTACTTATAATTTGGGTTAGTAGCTATTTTGGAATATCCAGAAATAGGTTGATCATAAGAATAGGCCTTATAAAAACAATCAAGAAGAGGAAAAGTACATATTTTAGACTCGCAATAGATTCAGATTTAGTTAGTAGACTAATAGATAAATGTAATAAGTGTGAATACGAGTAATCAATTTAAAAACATCACATTTTTAAGAAATATTTAGCTACTAATTACTTATGTAAAGGAGAAGTTGATGAGGGAAATTTGAAGAAGGTACTAATATAATTGATCCTTAAAACTCAAAATAAAGAGGAGAATGTAGGTTGAAAAAATTAATTAAAAATAAAATGTTCCCTATGACATTAGCAATTATGTTACTAATTAATTTACTACTTAATTTTGGATTAATATTACCTAATAAAGTTAAAGCAGCTCCAATTATTCCTTCCTTATTACCTAAACCTGTAAGTTATATACCGGGCACTGGTCAATTTACTTTAACCCCAAACAGTTCGATATACGTAGCGGGTAATTCTCAAGAAGAAACAGATCAAATTTATAACATTGCCAAATTACTCGTAGAAAAGTTAAATACTTCCACAGGGTTTAATATCAGCATATTAAAATCAAATAACCCACAAGCAGGAAGTATATATTTTACTACAATAGGAGGAACTTCTGAACAAGGTAATGAAGGCTATAGCTTAGTTACAGAAACTGATAAAGTTACAATTTCTGCATATAAACCAGAAGGTATTTTCAGAGGTACTCAAACGTTAATTCAGCTCTTACCTGCGGAAATTGAAAAGAACACAATTGTTACTGAAGTACCATGGGTTATACCTTGTTCAACCATTAATGACAAGCCTTCATATAGTTATCGAGGTTTTATGCTGGATGTAGCTAGACACTTTTTCACAGTAGATCAGGTTAAGCGTCAGATCGATCTTGCATCACAATATAAGATTAATAAACTTCATTTACACTTGTCAGATGATCAAGGTTGGCGAATTGAAATTAAATCCCGACCAGACCTCATAACATATGGAAGCTTATCTGCAGTTAATCGTGATCAGGGTGGATATTATACACAGGAACAGTTTAAAGATATCATTACGTATGCAAATGCCAGATATGTCGAAGTTATTCCTGAAATTGATATGCCCGGACATACGAATGCAGCATTAGCATCTATTCCAGAATTAAATTCTACTGGAGTCAGAGCGCAACCTAGATATGATACAGCAGTAGGTTATAGTACACTTATGGCTCGATCTGAAGCAACTTATGATTTTGTTGATGATGTAATAAGTGAACTAGCTGCTATTTCACCTTCACAATATATTCATATTGGTGGTGATGAATCTTTTTCAACTTCTGCAGCAGATTACGATTATTTTATAGGAAGAGTTGCAAGTATTGTAAATAAATATGGTAAGAAAGTTGTAGGATGGGATCCATATGATACTTCAACAGGTATAACATCGAGTGATTCCATTCTTCAAAACTGGCATAGTACCCCTTCAACTGGGACTTCTGCAATATCAAAAGGAATGAAGATGATATTATCTCCGGCAAATGCTTATATAGATCAGAAATATTACCCTGATTCTCCTTTAGGATTAAGCTGGAGAGGTTATATAAATACAAATAAAGCTTACAATTGGGATCCAACAGATTTTTCTCCTGCAGCTTCTATTTATGGAATAGAGAGCACATTATGGACAGAAACCGTTGTTACTCAGGATAATTTGGATTACATGATATATCCTCGATTAATAGCTAATGCTGAGGTTGGCTGGACACCTAAGAGTAGTAGAAACTGGACCGATTTTAAGACCAGACTTTATAACCATGCATCAAGTTTGGAGAATAAGGGAATCAAGTATTTCGCAGATCCTATTGCTTTCGCTCCGCCAGCACCGCCAATTAACTCAAAATGGAGCATGGATGAAGGTACGGGAACTACAGCATCCGAAAGCTCAGGTAGATATAATGCAACATTATTAAGTACCACCACAACTCTCCCAATATGGACAACAGGTAAATTTGGAAATGCTATTAGTCTTAATGGGACTTCTCAATATATAAGTTTGGGAGGCACAGAAATATCTGGAGACTGGACATTGGGAATGTGGGTTAATGGAAGATCCAATACAACCAAAAGTGCAGAGGCACTCGTTAGTGGACCAACATCAAGTATAAAGGCTAACCAGTGGAATAAAACAGGTAAAGTTGGATTTTCTGTATTTGGAGTTAAAGACAGTTCTTTCAATTATAAGCTTCCTACTACAAACACATGGGTTCATCTGACATTTGTTGGCTCTAGTGCAGGGACATCACTTTATGTAAATGGTGTACTTAATCAAACAATTCCAGATAAAATGAATTGTCCAATGTCATATGTGGGAGCTGAAATACAACCAGGAACTGGTACAAAAACCTCATTCTTTGCAGGGAGCGTAGACCAACTAACAATTGTCGATAGAGCTTTGAGTGCAAGTGAGATTGTAACATTGACAAAATCACCAATTGCAACTTTAAGTTCTATTACTTTAAATGATACACCATTAAATGGATTTGAAGCACAAACAACAGATTACAATGTAGTGTTACCAGCAGGAACAAATGAAGTTCCAATAGTAGCTGCAACTACATCAGATAGTAATGCAAGTGTAGAAGTCAAAACTGCAACAAAACTACCTGATACAACAACTATTAAGGTAACTGCTGAGGATGGAACTACAATAAAATCATATAATGTGAACTTTACAGTTGATAAATTGAATGCTGTCAATATAAAAGCTGATAAAGACGTCTTTAGCAAGACGCAAACAGGAATGCTTAATATTACAGGAAAGCTTGAAAGTGGATTATATGCAGATTTAACAAAAGCCACAATACAGTATAAAAGCAGTAATCCAGAAGTAGCATCGGTAGATAAAAATGGGGTAATAACACCTAATAAAGAAGGAAATGCAGAACTAAATGCAATAGTTAATCTATACGGTACAATAATAGAATCAAATAACATCCCAATTGTAGTAGATTATACGGCACCTGTTTCTCTCGCAAAGGTAAATGGAATCAGGTCGAATGATTGGTATAATTCGAATGTAACTGTTACTTTAAGTTCAAATGATAATTTGAGCGGCCTTAAAAGGACAGAATACAGAATCGGCGGTAGTAGCGAAGAGTGGATTCCTTATAATGAACCGGTTGATCTTAATCAAGAGGGAGTTTATACGCTAGAATTTCGCTCGATGGACAGGGCAGGTAATATAGAAGAAACAAGACAGCAGATAATTAAAATTGATAAAACAATGCCTCACTTTAATCTTACTGTAAATGGTAAAGAATTAAATGATGGAGAGTCGTTCGATGACTATTTACCACTTACCCTTAATGTTGCAGATGATTTATCTGGAATAGCTTCAGCAAAGATCAAAATAGACGGAGAGGTCTATATTATTGACACGAAAACACAGCAGAGTGTAGATATAGAAATGGCGGGTAAACCAGGAAGTTTTACAGCCCTAGTTACACTAGAGGATTTAGCTGGCAATCAATTGGAAACTTCGCTTAGTTTTAAAGTCACTACGGGTATAAACTCAATGATGGAGTTGGTAAGACGCTATATGAATTCAGATGAGCTCACTGGACCAATCATACCACAGCTTACAAATCATCTTAATCAAGCCCAGCATCAGCTAGATATTGGGGAGCCTAAAAATGCAGCTAAGCATTTACAGGATTTTATAGACAGCCTAAATAATAAAGAATTGGCTAAGTATAGCAATGAAAAGGCTAAAACTGTTTTGAATGCTGATGCACAGAAAATAATAGATAACATAACTTATTCATCTTATTCTACTCTATCCAAATATAGTTATTAAACAAGTATACTGATTTGTGTACTAATTTGTCACCGGCTTTTGCTGGTGTTTTTTTTTTGATGAATCATTAACATCGCTTTATCTTTCTTGCACAGCTATATTAGACTATTCCGACTTAAAAGAGGATTTTATAAAAAAGCCCTCCAATCAGGAAGTGCTAGTGTAGCAAAAGAGATGGTTGAAGGAAAAGTTAGCACAGATTACTTCAAAGTGTTGGACATTTCGTCTCTTGTGAAAACATTGGAAGCAACTACAAAAACGAATCATACAGCAACACTTAACTGGTTAACTCCTGTTGATGCAACCAATGTGAAAATTGAGCAATCAACTGGGTACGGCCATGGATAAAAGCTATTACAAGTAAACCAACTCTTAGAGCTACTAGAAGCAATACTACCTTAGTTAGTTTTCATATAAAATGGTCATTGAAACAGTAACTATTTAAGAGTGAAGTTTATTAAGATTGCTTTTAAAAAAGCAAGTTTTCTTCTCATCAATCCACTACATAACACAAAAATAAAAAACCACCAACGTAAGCTGGTGGCAAATGAAAACTCAAATCACTATTTTTAGTTTATTCCTAAAGGTTCAAGATAATCTTCCAGAACTTTTCCTTTATATTTTGTCGTTGGTTGTTTATGGATCGTAGTGTCAGGATTTAACAATAGGTAGTTATCTTTAACAAACTCCATATCCTTTACATCAACTACACCATCATTATTGATATCTGCATTTCGATCGTTCGTTTTAAGCTTTTCGGAAATATATGCAGCATCGAGAATATCAATTACGTTATCATTATTAACGTCTCCTGCTCTCATTGTTCCGTAGAAGATATACTTAAGTTTTCCAACTTCCTGTCCTTCATATAGGTCTACTAGATCATCTACCTTTGTATGTCTTTCAAAGTGTCCAGGAACCTTTACAACGAGTTCATAGGATTGATTAGTTAAAGGAAGATTCTTTATGGAGAATCTTGCAGAACTGTTAATTGTTGCATCATATCGTTTTCCATCTTGGCCGATTAAATACACCTCAGCTCCAACTTTTGAATAGTCTTTATTGTAATCAAGCCATAATGTACCTGGAGCAATAAAGCCATCAGGCAAGAAGCCACCTTCGAGAATGGAGGATGTTGGCAGTATATTGATTCCTCTACCAAATTTGTTAATAAACAATGGCGATTGGTTTAATACATATGCTTTTGCTGATGTGATATTGATTTGCTGAACCCATTTTGTGTAGGTAGTTGGATTCTCTTTCACTTTGAAAGTGAGCTCTGCTACTGCCATATTTTGATTTATTCCTGAAGTAGGGTTTGTACCTGTTAATTGTGGTATTAATTTAATACTGTTCGTTGTACCAGAAGTTGTTTCTACCTTTGTTATGTTAGCAGAAAGTCCCTTATCCTGAGCAGTCTTAACAAAATCGCTGTTTAATTCCACGCCTTGAAGTTCAAATACTTGATTTGAATAAGAAAGAGTAT
Organism: Bacillus sp. AFS053548; assembly: GCF_002575105.1. Taxonomy (NCBI): domain Bacteria; kingdom Bacillati; phylum Bacillota; class Bacilli; order Caryophanales; family Bacillaceae; genus Bacillus; species Bacillus sp. AFS053548. The sequence goes on from NZ_NUHI01000015.1 coordinate 68,669, forward strand.
ATTCTCCTCCCATTAAATCTTTAATATTTTGCTCACTTAAAGTTACCTTAAAAGTATCACCATATTTTGCATTACTTTTGTCAGTCGTTAGCTTCACATATGGAGTACCCTTTTTCACCAATGTGTAAGTAAAATCAGGATGATCCTGCATTCCGTTCACAGCATTATCAAAGGTTTGAAGAGTGACCGTTGTGTTATTCCCTTGCTGAATCGTTCTTTGGTATTCAAAATTACCATTTTTGTCAATCGTGAGCGGGATTTTTCCACTCGGGAAAGTAGTTAATGCATTAACCATATTTGTGGATTGGTCAACATTAAAACCATATTTATTCATAACATCAACATTTGAGTCATTAATGGTTCCGCTTAGTTTTAGACCATTTTCATCCACTTCATATACTCCATCAGGAGTATTCATTTTAACTGTTGGAAGCGTATTGTCTATAAAGACTTGCTCAGACTTTTTAAATAGATCTCCATCTTCGTTTTGTGCCACTAATTCAATTTCATATCTCCCAGGTGAAGCAAGTTTCTTAGTCAAACTTATTGGTTGATCTTTATTCGACGTAAACGGGAAGTACAGCCCAACAAATCCACCTTCTACGCCCCAAAACGTATCTTCATTAAAATACCCACCATGGTAGGAGTCAATAATCCCAAGTGCTTCGCCAGTATCTGCATTTTTTAAAACAACATCAACATCGGTCATACGACTTGAAAAACTAAATCCAATTGGAGTATATCCCATGAAACTAGTATTTAAATCTCTTCTAGTCGCAAAGGATTTAAATGGTACTTCAAAATCTTTTATTCCTTCTTTTAACTTCTTAAATCCAAATGGAATTTGGTAAACTTCGTTGCGATCGTTTTTATTAGTAAAGTAAATATATCCTTCATACAAACCAAGCTCAGAGTCTTTTGGTATTGTTAGATTAGTTTTAATGGAAGAGGTTGCATTAGGATTTACCGTTACTTCAGAAGCAATATCCAAATTCACACCATTTTTTAAAGCATCTTGTGACATTGAGCCACCTGGATTATATACAACTTTTACGTCAAATACTTTTTCTGAATTAGAGCTATTTGTTAGATCAATTGTTTTTCTAATTTTATAATCCTTTTTAGATTCAGGAATAGGGCCATAAGCAATGTCACCAGCTGTCTGTGGTAGATTTACGGGTTGTCCATTTTCTAAAGTTGATATTTCATCATTCACACTTACTTTAATAGAAGAATGGACAGCTTCGTATGTATCAATTCTTCCAGAACCTTCTTCAAATACGCTATATGAACCATTTAATTTATCAGCGGTATTCATCAAAGCTAGTTTAACATCCTCAGGTGTGTATTCAGGATGGTTTTGCAAAATCAAGGCAGCAGAGCCAGCTACATGAGGAGTAGCCATTGATGTACCAGAAAATCTTGCATATGCATGCTGGTAATCATCCCTATGGCCTTGTCCGTTAGCATAAGCTGGTATGGAAGAGAACACTCCTACACCTGGAGCCGTGACTTCAGGCTTAATATCATAATCTCTTCTTCCTGGTCCTTTTGAGCTAAAGTCTGCTAATTGATCCCCTTGTTGAGTCATTTTCCCAAAATCTTTAATGGTAAGGTTAACTGCACCATTTTTTAACATATTGACGATTTTAGTACCTTGTTCGTTTAAAACGTTGAAGGTAGGGCATAAGTCAAAGGAATAGCCAAAATAGTAAGGAATATAGTCTTCGTTAGGAACATTATTGTAAAGAATAACTGCTTTTGCTCCGTTTTCCTTTGCGAGATTAATCTTAGCATTTAATGTTGTATCACCACGTTCAATTAGTACCACTTTATCTCTAACATCTTTACCAAAATAGCTAGGAATTGCACCTTTATCCACATTAACGATTGGAAGAGTCATTCCTTTTAGCGAATCGAGCGAAGTTCGATAATCTAGAGCCATCATTCTTATGTTGTTTAAATTAATCGTTTCATTAATTGAACTGATCTCTACATTACTCGTTTCAGCAGTAACAGCTGAACTGCTAGCACCGACTGATATACCAAGTGGCGATGCAGCTGGATTTCCGATAGAATACGGTGCTCCGAAATTCCCTGCAGCAATAACACAGACTGTTCCAGCCAAAGTTGCATTATTGATAGCAACTGACATCGGATTAAGTGGGTCAGTTATATCTGTTCCCAATGATAAATTAATAACGTTCATCTTTTCTTGTACAGCTCGATCGATCCCTGCAATTATGGTACTGCTTAGGCCACTACCATAAGGACCTAAAACCTTATATCCATAAAGTTCTACATCCGGAGCAACACCCGTTATAGCGAAGTCAGAATTATTTTTCCCAGTACCAGCAATAATTCCGGATACATGTGTTCCATGATCCGTCCAATATGATGCTCCACTCAATGGATTAAATTGCGGCTGACCTGATTTCAAAAAGTCTTGATAGGTTGTTTCCATTGGGTCTGAATCGTTATTGACGAAATCATATCCACCCTTATAAACATCCTTTAGGTCAGGATGGGTATAATCGATTCCTGTATCAATGACACCAACCTTGATCCCCTTGCCAGTTATTCCTTCCTTATGTAATTTGTCAGCGCCAATTTGCTCAATGTTATCTTGTGTTAAGGTTGAACTTGATAATGTTGAATTGTTTGTTGATTCGGCTTCAGTCTCAACGTTTGGCTCAATTGAAACTTCTTTATTTTCCCAAACCGCTTGGACGGTATCCATATTTAATAATTCTTGAACCTGATTAGCAGGTAGTGTCATGGAAACTCCATTTAAAGCATGCTTGTATTCATTTTTGATTTCGAAGGATTCATTTAATTTTTGATTGTCATTTAGTTGTTCCTTAAATTTTTTATGGGAATCTTCTACATTTTTTCTGGACTCTTCCATTGACGCATGAAGTCCTTTAGCTTGTTTTAACTTAAAATCAACCTCTGCTGGTTTTTGTTTAAATTGAACAATAACACTTAACGGTGTATCTACATTTAAATTAACATCCGGCGAAATCTTTAACCCTTCAAAGTTCATCTCTTGCATGCTGTGAATTTTATCTCTGTCAGAATCGGATATATTTTTTATGTAACTGTCAATATCCTTATTACTAGAGTTGGAATCTGTCACCGCAAAAGATTTCTGCCCAGATATAAAACAAGTAGTCATTAAGCTTGTGGTTAACACCCCAGTTGTCATAACTTTAATGAGTTTTTTGTTTCTACTTTTCTTCATCAAACCTCTCCTTTTCAAACTAAAATAGTAATCTAATATATTTGTAAAAATGTGATGTCTCTTCGTGGTTTATTACGATCTTTCACATTTAATACACATAAGTTTTTTACAACACGCCATACTTAGGGATGCTCGGAATATTCTTACAAATCAATAATATAGTTAAACATGATTTTTAAAAATGGGGGAAATTCAGATAAAACCCGTTCGCTTATTTATACAAAAACTTACAAAAAAATCGATATTAATATTACTTTTTGTCAAAACAGATAAGAAAAGGGGGAATATCACCGGTTTTATTGTAATTATTTGTAGATTGCCGATTTTTGAATTGGGGAAGAATTAGTACTTCATGAGAGATTGGTTAGTAATTCTTTGTATAAGGATAAAATACAGTGAATTTGACCTACCTTTATTTTCTATGATTAAGGCTTATTGATTATAGATCATCTATAGCCCTGTCACTTTTTGCGATAGAAAAATGTAAGAAAGTTATAAAGTAATTAAATAAAAAAACAGCATTTGATATGACCAAATATAGTAGTCACTCAAAAAAGCCCATCACATAAATAGGATAGGTAGTCTACTAAGAGTGAGCTAATTACGGCATTTCTAGGATCGGAATTTAATAAGTATTCAATTGAGTTAAAACAAAAAGCACTTAGTCTTTAAGTAGAAGGGGCAGTAGCTAAGCTAGGAATTCGAATTCCGACTTATACTCCTTATAATTTAAATTCGAGTCAATTGAAGAAGAAAGAGACGAGTTAAAAGCGAATGTAGAATACTAAAAAAGGGGAGAGGTAATTCCAAATCAAATTCGATAAATCACAGAAGTTTCAAGAACTAGTTTCTACAAAAGGGGAAAATGGGTTGTAAATAAATTAAACAAGAGTACTATTGAGCGCACGGTTAAAGCTCATATTCAAGTGATCAATGAGGAAGGACTATATTTCAGATACACTAAAAATGGATAATCGCAAATAGTATAACGATTCTTCTGTACAAGCTAAGTTAGGTAAGGAAGTCAACAATGATGAGATTCAGCCTGATGATATCTTATTCTTTGCAAGTAAGAATGAAACTGGCTCCCGTTCATCACGTCTCGAGGTATATCGGTGACGGTCTAATGATTCATACTCCTAACGCTTCAAATGTCGAAATCATCCCGTTAAACACTCCAGGCTATTTTGAAAAATTCTCAGGGGCTGGCCGCTACTAGGAAGAATAATAGAATTGTAAATTCGAAAACATTGATGTTTCTATAAATAACTTATGAAGTAGGGGAGATTGCTTTTGAATTAAATTAAGTTATAAAATGTTTTGCACCTTGAAATAAAATATTTGTTAGATTAAGTGAATCAAAGTAAAAAAGCTATCTAGTTCCTAAAATAAATAGGATAGATAGCTTTTTTAATTTAACTAGTTGATTTAAATTATGTTTATTGAAGAACCGTTACTTTTGTAGGTGTTGATGATACTTTAAATCCATCCTTTGCAACTACATCAGCTGAGATATAGTACGTACCATTTGGAAGATCTGGTTTTGGTATCCACTTTGTATGCACTTCTTTTTGATTTTTAAGTTCAAAAGTATCAACTACTTTTCCATTTGTATCCTTAACATAGAACGTCCAATCTACTCTGTTTTGAGCATAATAATCAACACTTGCTTGTCTGTTCTTGTTTAAATTGGTAGACGGATATACACTACCGTTTGAAAGAACCATCCATTCACTCATGTATTTTGGACTTTGGTCTCCCCAAACAGTGTAAGAGTGATTAAATGCATTGTCTGCTCCGATCACAACAATACTTTTCGGTTCTACATTTATTATCATTGATGTTGCTGCTCCTGGTGTATAGTAATTTCCGTTAACCCAAACCATAGAAGCACAATATCCACTTCCATTTTCATTATCTGTGCCTTTCCAAGAAATTTCGTATTTTCCATCTTTTGGCGTTACTTTAATGTCTGTAACTTTAGGAAGCGTCGAATCCACTTTTACAGGCATTTTCACTTCTTGTGGTTTTGCACCTGGATAGTCTAGAGTCGTTTTAATAACATATTTATAATTTCCATCAGGTACAACTTGTCCAGACTCATCTGTCATATCCCAACTATAGAGTTCATTGTAATAAAAGTCCCCATAAGACATGATATTTTTTCTGAATTTCCATGGAGTACCTGTAGCTGTATATTCACTGAAGTCACCTAAATAGTTAACCATATTTCCAGTCTGATCTTCGATAAACATCTCAGCTTTTTGCAAATTACGTAAAACAGTAAACGAAGAATAGATTCCATCTAAATGATAGTTTGGGGAAATTGCAATTTTGCTTAAATCAAAAGTTCCTTTTGTCGAATCATATCCTTTTGGATAACGTTCTGATGTACCATCCCATAGTGCTGTATAGCCTAAAAATGCATCCTTTTCCCATGCTGGAGGGTCGATATTTTTTGGTTCATCCCAATTTCCATAGAATCCCATATAAGGCATAGAAATTGGTACAGCTTTATCTTTAGATTTATCTGTTGGAACTAATCGGACAAATCCTTCTACAAAACTATTTTTCTTTAATGACTCAGGTAAATTAATATTAACCGTTAACATTTTTGTTTGACCAGGTTTGATTTTAAGTAATGTGCCATCTTGATCTGTTACTTTATTATCATTTACAGTCACAGTAGCACCATTAATACGTTCACTTGTCATAGTTAGATAGTCTTTTGAATCCATAGTACCATCAGTGTCTAAATCAAATTCCTTCGTTTCAGTCTTATCTTTTAGTAAATCTACATAAACATTGTATTCAATATCATCACTATTATTTTTTCCTTTAGGAGCATCAAATGCCTCTACATTTAATTTAAAGCTAGTATTTTGACCTATTTCCTTTAAAGCTACCGCACCAGCTTGTTCTAAAGGAGTGTTTCTATTAGTGACAATGACTGGGGTATTAATCGCATTTTGAATTTGCATTAAACCAGAACCTTGTACACGTGGCGAATATGGAACTTCTCCATTTGTTCTTGGATCCATAGCTACACTAGCTGTATTCATTAATGCAAGTTTTGATTTTAAAACTGTATTTTCTGAATGTGGCAATCCTTTTTCATAAAGAGCTTGTAATAATAATGCTGAACCCCCAGCAACATGAGGAGTTGCCATTGAAGTACCACTCATAACTTCATAATCATTTCCTGGGACCGTTGAATAAATGTTTCCACCAGGAGCAGAAATCTCAGGTTTAAAATCTAATGTGGTTGTGGAGCCAAATGACGAAAAATATGACATATTATCCTTTGTTGGATTATCCACCCAAGTATCGCCTGCCAATTTCATCTTTACAATTTGGCCACTTGTTAATTTATCGATTAATTGTTGTCCAGGGACCTTACCAGTTGTAGCAGCTGGTATTGAAAATTCGCTCAATCTTAAATAAGGATAATCAGACATACTATTTGGAGGTATAATGATAACTGCTTTTGCTTTATATCGCGCTGCGTTAAATTGAGCAAACGAATAGGAATTATATTGATTTAATAATTTTACTACTACTATTTTTCCTTCGACGTTTTTACCATTAAAATCAGATAGGCTACCGCCTTCACCTACATAGACCATTTCATATTCTTGACCCGGTACTAAATTTTTAGATAGCTTAAAATTAACATGTGGTGCGAACATTGTTTGATCTTGAAAAGGAAGCTTTAAACCACTTGCGTCTGCTAATGTATTTAAATGCATCTTAGTGTTTTCATAGGACGCAACTGATAAAGCATATGGACTTACACCTGGTGCACCAACTGTTCCAATATCAGGATTTTCTGCATATGGATTTTGAGAAGATTGAAGTATATTATTTTTTGTACTGTATGCTGAATTACCTCCAGCCACAACAACAAGAGTCCCTTGTTCTGTCGCAACCCGGATTGCTTTTTGGACTGGATCATCTTCTTCACTTACATAGCCTGCATCAGTTCCCAAACTCATATTAATTACATCTGCACCCATTGTAACTGCATGTTCAATACCTGCAATAATATCATCTTCATAAGCTCCAGAAGCTTTATCTGAAAATACTTTCTCTGCCAACAACTGAGTACCAGGTGCAATACCTTGAACTCCACCAATTGTTTCGTCTCCATTTGCGCCAACTGTACCTGCAACGTGGGTGCCATGAGGACTACCGTCTCCTCGAGGAATGACATCTGTATCATGGTCAGCCCAGTCATAACCCGTTGGAACTTTGTCCGTATACCAAACATCATTAACTGCAGTAGCGTCTAATTTACTTTTAATTCCACTTGGAGTTAATTTCTCTTTCTGTTTTCCCTTTTCAGTCAGTGTCATATCCTTATGAGTATAGTCAATCCCTGAGTCAACAATTGCTACAAGTAATCCTTCTCCTTGATAACCATATTGATTCCAAACCTTTTGAGCTTGCACTAATTCTTTACTTGCTGCCATTGTTTCATGGAACATCCTTGCAACATTAACATGAAGTACACCAGGAGTAGACTCGATTTCCTTCAAATTTTGATACTCAGTTTCTACACTAAATCCATTAAAACCTTCAAAAAATCTTTGCTTAACTTCAGGTGAATTTGATTTAGACTTATCCTTCTTTGTGATTTCCTCAATAACTTTATCTTGCTTTTCTTTAAATAATGATTTTTTGATTTTAGGTGAATCGTCAGTAGATGATGGTTGTTCAACTTCTACAATAAAACGAACTTTATCAGTTGGTTTATATACTTTCTCAAAACCTTCTTTTTTAACATCTTTATAAAGGGAATGATCTTGATCTGCAGTTTCTTGAACTGTTTGAGATGGGGATGTTGGGTCATTGATTTCTGCGAAAACTGAATATGATGAAAAAATCATTGATGTTAAAGCTGCTGTTGTCATTACTTTAAATGCTTGTATTTTGTTAGTTTTCATTTACTCCGCTCCTTCTTATATGAAAATAATCTTTTATTTAGTATTTGCAATTACACCATGAAGTGAGAGATTAATAGTTTAAAAGCTAGAAAAAATTAATGAAGAAAAAACACAAAGTTCGACTTAACTCTTATCATAATGTGAATAATTAAATACTATCTAAATCGTACATACACTATTTAACGAAGTAAATTGGGGTATTTTTGCATAAAATGACAAACCATATTTTTACAAAAAATGACATATTTAGCATTGTGCGGGCTAAAAACCTTATTTAATGTTGGTGAAATTGCATAATAATGTCGGATTATTTTTGTTTAGTAGATTAATTTATTGAATGATTTGGGTGAATAGTAAGAATATTCATTTAAATATGAGAGATTGGGCTAATATTGTAGAAAAAATGGTTAATAAGTACTGAGAGAGGGTTATTGCAAATTAAATTAGAGAGTTGAATTATGTTCTTGAATAGATTTTGCTGTTATTTATTTGTTAAAGATAAAAAATTGGTAAAATTCATGATGGGAATTTTAATAGTATGGGGGTTTAAAGTGGAAGTGAATTAAAAGAAAAGTTTAAAGCAGAAGATTGATTTTTATACAGCGAAAAACACTCCGGAAAATGCCTCCTTTGTTGTCGTTTGCTACACCTAATGTTGGTAACCCAACTCTTAAAGCAACTGGTAGTAAAACTGCACCTATTAAAGCTACTGCAGGAGACGGCCAGAAAAACCAAGATACAACCATCATAACAATACCAATCGTCCAATAGGCAAGTGTGGCGTTTCTCATCACCTTTGTAAATGGACTGATGAGTGCCTGATGCACTCCACTATCAGTTAAAGCTTTACTCATAGAAACAATAATCGAGATTACTAAAATAGTAGAAAGTAATTCAGTTATGGCGTATATGAAACTTGAAAACAAGATACTAACGGAACTTGAAAGTGACTCAGTTGCTACTAGACCAAGAAGGAAAATTCCTGCGAGGCAGACTAGGCTAGTGTCACGTCTAAGAATTAAAAATAAAATAATTAAACCTATAAATGCTACATAAAGCCAATGTATGGCAGTTAAATCAACATGCATGAGAATAGCCCCCTTTCGATACATATATTGGCTAACAATATATGCATTCGCCTAGATTAGGGTGATTGGAAAGATTTGACAGATTGACTTCTAAAAGTAGTACTTAATTAGCTACATTTTTAACTCAAATTAATAGAAAGAAAATTACTTAATGACGGAATAGTCAGAATTGTGTATAATGTTAATAAAATAGAAATCGTTTCCGCATTGTGGAAAAAAGTGTTGTTAATTACTCGGTGGGAGGGATGAAACAATATGATTAAGATCAAAAGTGTAAGTAAATCATTTGGGCCTTTACAAGTATTAAAAGGAATTGATTTAACGATTAAAGAAAAAGAAGTGGTTGTTTTATTAGGAGCAAGTGGATCAGGAAAGAGTACCCTTTTGAGATGTTTAAACTTCTTAGAGATTAATGATAAGGGAGAAATTTATTTTGAAGGTGAATTGGTTCAACCCGGCAAAACAGATTTGAATAAAATTCGGTCGGAGGTTGGTATGGTTTTTCAACACTTCAATCTCTTTCCGCATAAAACGGTTTTAGAAAATATAATTGAAGCTCCTATTCATGTTAGGGGCATGAAAAAAAGTGAAGCAAAAGACATTGCTATTGCTTTGTTGGACAAGGTTGGACTGACAGATAAGGCTGATGAATATCCAGAAATGTTATCAGGAGGACAAAAACAAAGGGTTGCGATTGCACGTGCACTTGCGATGAACCCGAGGGTAATGCTGTTTGATGAGCCTACTTCAGCATTAGATCCTGAACTGGTTGGAGAGGTTCTTCAAGTTATGAAGCAGTTAGCAAGTGAAGGAATGACAATGGTTGTAGTCACTCATGAAATGGGTTTTGCTAAAGGTGTAGCAGATCGAGTTTTATTCATGGAGGAAGGTCTAATTTTAGAGGAGGGTACACCTCAACAGTTTTTTGAAAATCCACAAAATGAAAGAACAAAACAATTTCTTAATAGTATTTTATAAAATAAAAAAATGATGGAGGTAAGTGTAATGAAAAAGAATTGGCATGGTATTTTATTATCTTCAATGATAGCAGGGGCAATGTTTCTAAGTGCATGTGGGGCAGATAAAACTAGTAATCAAGCGAGTTCAAAAGAATTTCATTATGCGATGAGTGGGTTATATAAACCATTTAACTTTAAGGAAGATGGCAAGCTTACTGGATTTGATGTTGAAATCGGTAAAGCACTTTCAGATAAGATGGGAATGAAAGCTGTACCAGTAACAAACCCATGGGAAACAATTGTACAAGGATTAATATCCAATAAGTATGATGCGATTTTGGGGAGTATGACGATCACTGATGAACGATTAAAAGTGGTTGATTTCAGTAATCCATATTATATTTCAGGTTCTCAGATTTTTGTTGCAGATAATAACCAGAAAATCAAATCTGTCGAGGATTTAAAAGGGAAGAAAATTGGCGTTGTAAAAGCAAGCCCGTATAAAGATTTAGCGATTAAATATACTGGAAAAGAAAATGTAGTTGATTATGATAGTGATCTAACGGCTATCATGGATCTTCCAACTGGTAGACTAGATGCGGTAATTACGGATCAAATGGTTGGCTTTAGAGTAATGAAAGAAGGAAAGGCTAAGATTAAAGATGTAGGCACTCCACTAACTCACGATAATCAAGCAATTGCTGTAAGGAAAGATGATAAAGAACTTGAGAAGAAAATTAATAAGGCTTTAGATGAAATTATTAAAGATGGAACTTATGAAAAAATTAGTAAAAAGTGGTTTGGTCGCAATATTCTTGAAGAAAAATAATAATAGAATACTAGAGTAAAATAAGAGCCTAAGATTTTTTAGGACAAGATGAGGGGTGAGGTTCATCATGCATATATTTTTAAATACATTTCATGTATTTTTAGTAGCAACTTTATTAACATTAAAATTAACAATCGTATCTACTATTTTGGGAAGTGGAATAGGTCTTATATTTGCATTTTTCAGACTCTCACGTATTAAAGCGCTAAATTATATTGCTAATCTCTATATCACGGTCATCCGTGGGACACCGCTTATCGTTCAAATCGCAATTTTATATTTCGGACTTTCTAGTATTATTACATTTTCGCAGTTTTGGGCGGGTGCAATAGCATTAGGTGTGCATAGTGGAGCCTATATTGCTGAAATCTTTCGTGGTTCAATTCAATCAATTGACAAAGGGCAATTGGAAGCTGCCCGTTCTCTTGGGATGTCCCAACCTTTAGCAATGAGAAGAATCGTACTACCTCAAGCATTTAAAATTGCGATTCCAACTCTTGGTAATCAGTTTATCATTGGATTAAAAGATTCTTCACTTGTAGCATATGTAGGGATGCAAGATTTATGGGGAGCAGGACTAAGTGAGGCTGCCTCTAACTTTGAACAGATGAATACATATATTGTAGTAGGTTTATATTATCTTGCGCTTGTACTAATTATTACGTTTGGTGTTAAAAAGCTTGAAGATTCTTTAGATGTGAGTCGTGGTAAAAAACGGAAAATAAGAAAAAATAAGTCTAATGCATTATTAGAATCAATAAAGCTGTAAATTAATCTAAAAGTCTTTGGAAAAACAGACGATAAACTTGTATGATAGATGTAAAAAATTACTCTCACAATTATTCATTTGCAAGTTCGAAATGTGAACAAGAAGAGCTGAGATCTTCAAGTCAACGCATCTTTAAAGAAACATACGTATACTACCAGTACGTAATGAACGGGAATCCACCTTACGAGGAATATTCCCAGATTTTTGAACAGACTCCCCAAGATAAGAAGTGAAGAGTCATAGGAGTTATGATCATGGTCCAATCAATTGACCGAGCTATGCTTATTATCGATATCCTAAATTCGGATGAATCCAAAAGTAATTGGCAAATCACCGAATTAGCGGAAAAAACATCTCTATCTCTCGGTACGCTTCACCGATTACTAAACGCTTTAATCCAACACGGACTTGTTGTACAAATACCTGAAACGAAGCATTACAAGTTAGGGTATAAATGGATGGAGCTTGGCCTCCGTCAATTGGATAAAATGGATTTCAGATTAGTTGCAAGACCAGTAATGGAGCGTTTGGCGAACCATGTAGAGGAAAGTATCTATTTAAATATTGAGAGTGGTATAGACGGAATTGTTATTGATAAAATTGACAGTCCTTTAAAAATTAGAATTGCTGAAAATTTGGGTATCCGAATTCCACTATATATTGGTGCTCCCAATAAAACCATTCTTGCTTATATGAAAGAGTATGAAATTCAACAAATACTAGATCAGCTAAATCTTTCACCTAATTCAACATCAATTTTAAAACAGCAACTCGTTGAAATCAGACAAAATGGTTATGCAATAAGTCAAAGTGAAAAAACAGAGGATACGGCGGCTATTGCGGCTCCAATTACCGGATACAACAACAAAGTACTTGCTGCTTTAAGCGTGAATGTACCAGGATTTCGTTTTACTCAGGAACGTATTCCGTTCTTGATCGAAGAAGTAATAAAAGCAGCGGAAGAAATTTCAAAGAAGATAGGGAAGATATAGGTGATACCTTATAGACGCATTCCAGTAACATGGGATGCGTCTATTTTTTTTATAAATTCATACTTGGTTTTACTCCATCGGAAATTAGCTTACGCATCTAAATACGATTCATCCACATACAAATTATCATTCTCCCATTTTATATTTTTTCCTATTAATACCTTGTCATAAAAACGAGTTCAATAGCGTAAAATTTAAAATAAAATTTCAATATCTTTAATATAAAATTAGAAATTTTGTTTATGGTAAATAACCTATGAATGTACTTGCAAATTGATAAGAAATGGAGAGGATAAACGATTTGAAAAACTATCAATCTAGTAACACTGTCTATTGTCATAATTAATTCAAATCTATTTCAGGAGTTAGATTATATCTTTTAAACTAATTAACTTGTTAATTTAAAAGGAGATGTAAAGATGGCAAAGGGGATTAGCAAATACTTATTAATTGCCGAATTATTATTAGAGCATTTGGGAGGAGTGGAGAATATTAATTCGTCCACTCATTGTATGACAAGACTACGCGTAGCGTCGAAAGATCATACAAAGGTAGACATAGAGGCGATCAAAAAGACAGAAGGGGTTTTAGGAGTTGTAGAAGAAGAAACAATTCAAATCATACTTGGACCTGGTGTTGTAAATAAAGTTGCAGCAGAGTTTGATAAACTGCTTGCAGCTGCAGATGATTTTGATCTGAATGATGTAGCTTCAAAAAACAAATCAGAGATTGATAGAAAGAATGCAAAACCTTTTAAATTGTTTTTACGTAGAATCGCAAGTATTTTTATTCCGTTAATTCCTGCCCTTGTAGCTTCAGGGTTAATAACTGGTATTACAAAAGCAATTGTTCAAGCGGAATGGCTAGCAGCAGACTCAAAATTAGCTATTATTTTAACTGTTATCGGATCGGGTCTATTTGCTTATCTTGGAATCTTAGTTGGAATAAATGCAGCAAAGGAATTTGGGGGATCACCCGCGCTTGGGGCATTGGCGGGTATTCTTGTCATTAACCCTGCAGTTGGAGATATCTCTTTATTTGGAAATAATCTTCTTCCTGGACGAGGAGGGTTAATTGGAGTTCTTTTCGCGGCAATCTTCATCGCGATTGTTGAAAGGCAAGTAAGAAAATTTGTGCCGCAATCTCTTGATATCATTCTTACACCAACTATTGCGTTATTAATTACTGGTATTGTTACTTATATTGTGTTTATGCCTGTTGGTGGTTATGTATCCGATGCGATCACAAAAGGCCTATTGAATGTTCTTGATTATGGAGGAGTTGTAGCTGGATTCGTGCTTGGCGCAACATTTCTTCCACTAGTCGTTACTGGTCTTCATCAAGGTTTGACGCCAGTTCATCTTGAATTAATTAACTCCATTGGTGATGACCCATTACTACCAATCCTTGCGATGGGTGGAGCAGGTCAGGTCGGAGCAGCGTTTGCAATTTACTTTAAAACAAAGAAAAAAAGCTTAAAACGTGCAATTGGTGGGGGACTTCCATCAGGAATGCTTGGAATCGGTGAGCCTTTAATCTTTGGTGTAACGCTCCCACTAGGACGTCCATTCTTAACGGCATGTTTAGGTGCCGGAATTGGAGGAGCATTTCAGGCTCATTTCCATATCGCTACAATTGCAGTTGGTGTTTCAGGACTTCCATTATCATTCTTAGTTCATACAAATCAGATTTTATTATACTTAACAGGAGTTATTATCTCTTATGTAGCTGGCTTTATTTTTACTTACTTATTCGGATTTAAAGATGAAATGGCTGTTGAATTCAAGTAATTTAAGTTAACATGTCAGCAGGAGAACTATCGCTATTTTAGAAAATTTGAAAAAGTAGGGCTGCTAGTTTAGTAGTAGCCCTATTTGTCATAAAAGATAGGGAAATTGTGAAGAATGATAGCTACGGCTAAAAGCAAAAATTTGTGTTCATCAAAAATCTATATCCGTTTAGGTATTGCAACTAAAATAACCCGATAAGTAGAGGAGGGGGGAGATTGAAACGAGTATTTTTGCTCATTATGATTCTAGTACTTGTCCTTTGTGCATGGCCTGTCGAAAAAGATGTTTCTGCAAATAAGAAAAAGAATAAAGTAACTCCTGGAATTGAAGTCCTTTTAGCTGATCAGAAAGAACTTTTAATAGGAAAAAAAGTTGGCTTAATTACCAATCCAACGGGTATTGACTCAAAACTAAACAGCATTGTCGATTTGTTGTACGAGGATCCAAATATTGAACTAACAGCTTTATTCGGTCCTGAGCATGGAGTTCGTGGTGATGCTCAAGCCGGAAGCTATGTGGAATCGTATATTGACGATAAAACAGGACTTCCTGTTTACAGCCTCAATGGACAAACAAAAAAACCAACACCTGATATGCTTAAAAATGTAGATGTACTTCTCTTTGATATACAGGACGTGGGTACACGCCACTACACATATATCTACACAATGGCCTATGCAATGGAAGCGGCAAAAGAAAACAACATTCCAATTGTAGTACTTGATCGTCCAAATCCACAAGGCGGACTTTCAGTTGACGGTCCTATTCTTGAACCTGACTCCTTATCCTTTATTGGATTGTACCCAATACCAACAAAGCATGGAATGACAGTAGGAGAACTCGCTACTTTCTTCAATAAAGAATATAAAATTGGAGCAGATTTAAAAGTCGTCAAAATGAAAGGCTGGAAACGTTCCATGGATTACGACGAAACAGGACTACCTTTTGTTTTACCATCACCTAATATGCCTACAGTTTCAACTACATTTATTTATCCAGCTACTGGGCTAATTGAAGGAACAAACCTGTCAGAAGGACGAGGAACTACCAAGCCATTTGAAATAATCGGTGCACCTTATATAAATGGAACAGACCTTGTATCAAAATTGAACGCACTAAAACTTCCGGGTGTCAAATTCAGAGCGGCATCCTTTATACCAACATTCTCGAAACATGCGGGAATACTGAGCCATGGTGTTGAAATCTATGTCACTGATCGTGAAAAATTAGAAGCGGTCTCAACAGGACTTCATATCATTAAAACAATTCATGACATGTACCCGAATGACTTCGAATTTCTATCAAACAACTTCTTTGATAAATTAATCGGAAACGACTGGATCAGACCAATGATTCTTGAAGGAGCTTCTGTCACAGAGATCATGAATAAATACCAGAAGGAACTAGATGAATTTAAGAAGGTTCGAAAAAAGTATTTGATGTATAAGTGATTTACTAAAAAAGGATGAGATTAATTGATTTCATTCTTTTTTAGTTGCGATAATTATCGATTTTACTTTTTTTGAAAAATACAGAATATACTAAAAAAATATTGACGTGCCGATATTATGATGATAGTATTTTTCTTCCAGTCAAAAAGTTAGGAGGCGAAAAAAATGATTACAGTAGATGGTTTAAGTAAATCCTTCAAGGTTGCGAAACGTACATCTGGTTTGAAACAGGCAGTGAAGGGGCTTTTTTATCGAGAGCATTCGATTGTCGAGGCGTTGAATGATATTTCTTTCTCAATTGAGCCGGGGGAAATCGTAGGGTATATTGGTCCGAATGGCGCAGGGAAGTCAACGACGATAAAAATCATGAGCGGAATATTGGTTCCAGATCGAGGGACATGTAGCATAATGGGATACACTCCTTGGAAGGAAAGAGCTTCCTATGTTAAACATATTGGTGTTGTTTTTGGGCAACGTTCTCAATTGTGGTGGGATGTTCCCGTTATAGACTCGTTTGAGCTTCTTCGTGATATTTATAAAATTCCTCAAAATGAATATCAAGATAATCTTGACCTACTTGTTGAAACACTCGATTTAAAAAGTCTTATTCACTCACCTGTACGACAATTAAGCTTAGGACAAAGGATGCGTTGTGAAATCGCAGCATCTTTGCTACATAGTCCTAAAATTTTATTTTTGGATGAACCCACAATTGGGCTTGATGCCGTTTCAAAAATTGCCGTACGTGAGTTCATTAAAACAATCAATAAAGAAAAGGGCGTTACCGTTATCCTTACAACACATGATATGAATGATATTGAAGCTTTAGCTGATCGGGTTATTTTAATTGGTAAAGGAAGTCTATTATTCGATGGTAACTTGACTGAATTACGAAAACATTATGGGACTCATAAAACGATTACGGTAGATTATAAGGAGGACCAAAATCCATTTAAAATTCCTGGAACGACAATGATTTCATGGTCTCCTGAACGGGCAATTTTAAGTTTAGATATTGAACAAGTTAAAATATCTGATGTGATTTCCAGTTTATCCAGTAAGGTTGATCTACTTGATGTGACGATTGAGGCACAACCAATTGAAGAAATTATCGTAGATTTATATAAGGAGTTTCAAATATGAAGCCATATGTATCTGTACTAAAACTCCGATTAATGAATGGAATGCAATATCGTTCAGCAGCATTGGCGGGGGTAGCAACACAGTTTTTCTGGGGATTTATGTACATCATGATCTTTGAAGCTTTTTATAGTCAAACAGTACATTCTCAACCACTTTCTTTAAAAGAAATCATTACATACTTATGGTTACAACAATCCTTTTTAGCTTTCATCATGCTGTGGTTTCGTGATAATGAGCTTTTCGATCTAATTACAACTGGGAATATCGCATATGAGCTTTGTAGACCATGCGAAATATACGGATTTTGGTATTCAAAACTTTTAGCTCAACGCTTGTCGAGTGCAATTCTAAGGTGTTTCCCAATCCTACTTGTTGCATTTCTTTTACCTCAACCTTATAAAATGACGTTACCACCAAGTGTCTTAACCTTTGTGTTATTTTTGCTTGCCCTTATTTTTGGTTTACTTCTACTAGTTTCGATTTCAATGTTCATTTATATTTCAGTATTTGTGACAATGTCACCTATCGGCTCTTTACTACTGTTTGGGGTTATTGGGGAATTTTTCTCTGGATTAACAATTCCAATTCCACTAATGCCGAATTGGCTTCAGACCGTTGCTTATTTCCTTCCGTTTCGATGGACAGCAGATTTTCCGTTTAGGGTTTACTCAGGGAATATTCCTCAAAATCAGGCTTTGATTGGTATCGTAATACAAATTATTTGGTTAGGTTTACTTGTTTGGCTAGGAAGAATCGCTTTTAATAAAGCCTTACGAAGAGTCGTGGTCCAAGGAGGTTGACACATGGGACTATATTTTAAATATCTACTTATTCTCTTTAAATCACAAATGGAATACCGCACTTCTTTTTTGCTTTTAACTATTGGCCAGTTTCTAATCCCGTTTTCAATGTTTGCGGGTCTTTATTTTTTATTTGAACGGTTTGGACAAATTAAAGGATGGACTTTCTACGAGGTTGCGCTTTGTTTTGCTATTATTCATATGGCTTTTGCTTTAAGCGAATGTTTCGCTCGTGGATTTGACTCTTTCTCTAGTCTAGTAGCCAGCGGTAGCTTTGATCGTGTACTTGTTCGTCCAAGAAGTACAATTGTTCAAGTTATGGGCTCCAAATTCGAGTTTACTAGAATTGGTAGATTGCTTCAGAGTTTAAGTGTTTTGATTTGGGCATTAAATAATCTCTCCATCGAATGGAGCAGTATGAAAGTAGTAACCATTATTTTGATGATCATTAGCGGGGTCTTTATTTTTACCGGAATCTTTACCCTTGCTGCAACGATGTGTTTTTGGACAATTCAAGGTCTCGAAGTGGTTAATATTTTTACAGATGGCGGAAGAGAGATGGCACAATATCCATTAAATATTTATCAGAAATGGGTAACTAAATTTTTTACATTTGTTATACCTTTTGGATGTGTCAATTACTTGCCTTTAATGTACATTTTAGATAAAACGGAGGGAAAAGCGTATTTATATATGTTATCGCCGGTAGCCGGGATTATTTTTATTATACCTTGTTTATTAGTTTGGCAAATTGGAGTGAGGCATTATCGATCGACAGGTTCATAATACTTTAAAGACGCAATCCAGTTATGGGGATTGCGTTTTTATATAGAAGAAATGGAGTATGTAGGATAATAGAAATTTAGTATCAGTCTATATGTAATAAATCAATATTGAAGTTGAAATAGTTAAACATACACTAACATTAATTAAAAATCTTGTGAGATTTCTATCTTTCCAATTAGCATAACTAAATATCAAAGTAGATAACGAGAGGATAATTTGATATCAAATAGAAATAGTAAAGCCATCTTCTTTAATCAAAAAAATGTTTCCAATTATTATACAAGGGATCCAAATTAAAAAGAATAATTTTTGAAATCCTGAGAGTGTTTTCATTGGCATCTTCCTTTATTAAATATGATCTTTCTGCAAACCTAACTCTAGATATATTTAATGTTAGCAGAAAAACATACGACTTTATTTAAACAAAAATGAACTATACGTGAATATTTTAGTTTTCTTATAGTGTCTTAACTTAACTGAAAGGGATGAAAAGAAGTCTTACACTGATGAAAACGGGATGTTATTAAGAGTTCCCATATTCTTCTTACTTTTGAAAAAATTTTTGTTCCTTCTTTGTTAAAATAAAATAGATAATAAAGGAGGAGCATTATGGGATTAAAACGAAAAAATAAAAGAAAATCCACTCAACCACACACAAAAGTAATCGATTTTGGAATGGGTAAGACGTTAGCTAAAATTGAAAAAGCAATTTGTATTTTAGATAAAAGTGGCAAATAGTATAATGACGGTGTAAATAATAAAGTAATAATTAAATTAAAAGGAACTAGGAATCAATGAAAAAACAAATTAAAGTCGTTGGAGCTGTCATACAAAACGATCAAAACCAAATACTATGCGCCTTACGTTCACCAGAAATGAGCATGCCAAATTGCTGGGAATTTCCTGGTGGAAAAATCGAAAAGAATGAGAGGCATGAAGAGGCGCTGGTTCGTGAAATACAAGAAGAATTAGGCTGCGAAATATCTATAGCTGATTTAGTTGAAGACGTCATTCATGAGTATCCAAATATAATTGTAAATTTGATAACTTACGAAGCCAAGATTATAAGCGGTATGCCAGTAGCTAATGAACATGCGAAGATCGAATGGAAAGCAATTTCTGAGTTAAAAGAACTTGAATGGGCTCCTGCTGACCTTCCTACGGTTGAAAAATTGATTATATAAAATATCAAATACTAGTATATAAGTGATTGCTAGACTATTAACGGTAAAACTAAGTAATCTAGAATGATGTCGAACAATTGATAAAAGAAATATTTCTTTGGAAATTGAATTTTTTTCCATATCCAATATAATAATAAATAGCAACTATAGTGTACATACTAGATGAGTTAAGGAAAATTCTTGTAAAACATAGGAGGAAACTATGGGAAGATTAGTTCATTTCGAAATTCATGTTGATAACATGGAACGTGCAAAGAAGTTTTATGGAGAGGTATTTGCTTGGACGTTTCAAGATTGGAGTGAATATGCAGGAATGCCATACTTTGGTGCAGTGACAGGCAATGAGGACGAAATGGGAATTAATGGTGCCTTAATGCAGCGCCAAAGTGCTCCTCCTGAAGCAAACCAACCTTTAAATGGATATGCATGTACCATGGGAGTAGAAAATTACGACGTTACGGAAGCTAAAATTGTTGAAAATGGTGGCAAAGTAGCAATGCCTAAATATGCACTGCCTGGAATGGCATGGCAAGGATACTTCATTGACACTGAAGGTAATATTTTTGGAATTCATCAACCTGATGCTAATGCAAAATAATTATTTATGGGTTTTTGAAAATTCAAGAGTTTGATTTGAAATATAATTTATATAACTTACAGCAATAAAAGTCAACTGTCGGCAGTTGACTTTTTAATTTTTAATTCTTAATTTTTGGGAACAATTGGGAAGCATAATAGCAGATTCTATTAAAATTGTTCAATCACAAAATTGCCATATTACCCTACTTATTTGGGATATTTTTCATGTTATTCTTAAATTGAAATTGCATTGCTTCATAATAAAAACAAGTATGAAAAGGATTAACCGATGAAAAAAATAATTATTATTACGGTTTTAATCGTTATTCTTATTACAGGTGGTTATCTATTCTCAAAAAGCAAGACATTCGAAAATTACATTAACAATATCAATGATTTAATTAAATTAAAAAAAGAGAATAATTACTTAAATAAAAAGATGAGTAATGAAACATCTTTAAAAGCAAATATAACTGAATTTACTATCGGAAATAAAGAATTAAAAATGCTAAAAGAAAGACTAGATAAAGAAAGTCAAAAATACAAAACTGATGTAGCGGTCGTCACAAAAAGAGATTTTGATACTTGGAACAGCTTTGTTGAAATAAATAAGGGTTCTAAAAATGGTGTGAAAATAAATACTAATGTAATGACCTCTCAAGGCTTGGTAGGTAAAGTAATAGAAGTCTCAGAGAATAGTTCAAAAGTAGAATTATTAAGTGCAGTGAAATATTACTCTTATATTTCAGTCCAACCAAAAAATAATCATCAATTACAAGGTCTAATTAAAGGATCAGATGAGAAAACTGGCTATTTAAAAATGACTCTTTTCAATGTAAATGATAAATTAAAGGCCGGCGAAATTATTGTTACCTCTGGTTTAGGTGGAATCTATTTACCTGGTATTGAAATAGGTAAAGTAAAAGAAGTTAAAATTGATAATTTAGGTCTAAATCAAACAGCTTATATTGAGCCTTTATATGATTTAAACGACTTAGAGTACATTATTTTATTGTTAAGGAAAAAATAAAAAGGAAAGAACAATAGAAAAAGAGAACAATGTTAGAGTTGTTCTCTTTTTTGCATAAATAATTCCAGTACATAAAAGTAGGTGTATGTTAATGTTACAATTCCAAGAAAGGATTCAAAAATATGAATATAAGCTAAACGATACGGATGATCAAATAGTCGAGTTCATCATTAATAACAAAGAGGAAGTTGTTGGCTTTTCAATACAGTATTTAGCTGCAAGGTTATTTACGGTTCCGAATACGATTACGAGATTATCTAAAAAATTAGGTTTTGATGGATATTCTCAGATGAAGAATTGTTTAAAAGAGGAAATAATTCAGCAAGATAATTTTACAGAGGAAGATGGTCTTACATACAACATTCATAAAACAATTGGACTAATTGATCAAAATACACTAGAACTTACGACAAAATTGATTCAAGAAGCACGTAGGGTCCTTTTCTTTGGTGTAGGGGATACTGCACCATTTTGTGAAATGATAATAAAAAATCTGAAAGTTGTCGGTAAACAAGCTGAGTATTATATTCACCGACACGATGTCTTATATGAGCTTTCTAAATTTGATTCTAATGAGAATAATTTACTTTTTTTAATTTCATTATCTGGAGAAACAGCCCAAGTATTAGATGTTGCGGAATTAGCAAAGTTTAAGGGAATAAAGTTAATATCACTTACTCATTTTAGTAAAAATCCTTTACAACAAATAGCAGATGTGAACTTGTATTGCTATTCTCCTAGTAAAAAAATGAATGAATACAATGTAACGGATAAAACACCTTTATTGTTCGTTATTAGATCATTATCAGAGTATTACTGGAAAACATTAAAATGATGTGTATAAATACACACTAAAAATAAAAATTTACTAAAAACTGTGTAAAAATAAGAAGTTTCCGGCTTCTTATTTTTTTTTTGCTATGATGAATCCAAAGTAGTCCATTAACTAATGAAAGGGGTTACAAGAATGCAGTTAAAAAAGTTAACTTCAGAAGCTTTAATCAGTACAAAAATGTCATTTTCATCGAAAGAAGAAATCATAGAATATTTAGTTAAAAAGTTGGCAACAGAAGAGAAAATCCATTCTGAAGAAGAGTTTTACAATGCGGTGATGGAAAGAGAAGAACTATCACCTACTGGATTTGAAGGTGGTCTAGCAATTCCACATGGCAAATCTTCATCTGTTAAAGAGTCTTCGTTTGCGGTTGTTACACTTGAGAAACCAATGAATAATTGGGAAAGTATTGATCCAAGTAATCAAGTTGAATTAGTTATTTTGTTAGCGATTCCAAAAGAAGAGGAAGGCACTACACATCTTACTTTATTAGCTGAATTGGTTACAAGATTATCAGATGAAGAGTATAAAAATAATTTACTTCATGCAAGAACAAATAAAGAACTATTTGATCTTCTTGATGCACCTTTACAACCTACTAATCTGAAAGTCTCTCCAAATGGTGATAAAACAGTATTAGCTATTACAGCTTGTCCAGCTGGCATTGCACATACATATATGGCAGCAGAAGCACTTGTGAAAGCGGGAAATGAATTAGGCATTAATGTATTCGTTGAAAAACAAGGCGCAAATGGAATTGAAGACCGTCATACGTTTGAGTTGATTAGAAAGGCTGATGCGATTGTATTTGCGGTGGATGTTGCGATAAAAGATGAAGAGCGATTCAAGCATCTTCCAAAAGTTAAAACATCTGTAGTTGCACCAATTCGAAACGCAAAAGGAATTTTAGAACAGGCTCTCCAAAAAGTGGGAAATGCGCCTAAATCTGAAATGGCCGAAAGAGAAGAGCAACATCATGAAGTAGAAAACAAATCTATAAAAACAGAAATCAAGGATTCTCTTTTAACAGGAATCTCTCATATTATCCCTGTCATTGTAGCGGGTGGTATGACATTAGCAGCTGCAGTCTTTATTGCTCAAGCATTTGGTCTTCAAGATGTATATGCGGCTGAAGGATCATGGTTATGGCTATTACGTCAATTAGGTGGTTCTTTATTAGGACAGATCATGATACCAATTTTATCAGCGTACATGGCGTACTCAATTGCGGATAAACCAGCATTAGGGCCAGGTTTTGCAGCAGGGGTCGCGGCTAATTTAATAGGAAGTGGATTTTTAGGAGGTATGCTAGGAGGATTACTAGCTGGTTATTTCTTAAAGTATTTAAAAGTAAAAGTCAAACCTAAAGGGACCTTCGCGGGCTTTGTTAGTTTCTGGTTTTATCCTGTAGTAGGAACATTAGTGGTTGGCTCAATAATGCTATTTGTAATTGGTAAGCCATTAGCTTTCTTAAACGAAGGATTAATTGATTGGCTAAATGGAATGAGCGGTACAAATGCGATTATTCTTGGAGCAATTTTGGGAGCTATGGTTTCATTTGACCTTGGTGGCCCAGTAAACAAAGCTGCTTACACATTCTGTATTGGTGCAATGGCGAGTGGAAATATTGTACCTTATGCAGCATTTGCATCTGTCAAAATGGTTTCTGCATTCTCTGTCACTGGAGCAACGATAATTGGTAAACATTTATTTTCTGAACAAGAAAAAGAAATTGGTAAACAAACTTGGTTACTAGGATTAGCTGGAATAACTGAAGGTGCGATTCCATTTATGATTAACGATCCACTCCGAGTGATTCCTTCATTAATAGCTGGTTCAGCAGTAACAGGAGCGATTGTTGCTTACTTTAATATTGGTTTAAATGTTCCAGGTGCTGGGATTTTCTCATTAGCTTTACTTCAAGGAAAACCAGCTCTATTAGCAGCAAGTATTTGGTTTGGAGCAGCCTTAGTTGGAGCAGTTATTTCAACAATTTTACTAATCATGACAAGAAAACAAAAAATCGTTAAAGATATACAAGTAAAATCATCACAACAAAAAGTAGCATAAGAGTGGAGGCATAAAATGAAAAAAGTTCATATCGTCCCACATATGCATTGGGACAGAGAATGGTATTTTACACCGGAAGAATCTAGAATTCTACTAGTTAATAATATGGAAGAAATTATGGAGATGTTAGAAACAAATCCTGATTATCCTTACTATGTACTAGATGGACAAACTGCGATTTTAGAAGATTATTTCGCGGTAAAACCAGAAAATAAAGAGCGAGTAAAAAAACTAGTTCAAGAAGGTCGATTAATTATTGGACCATGGTATACGCAAACGGATGAAATGATCGTTGGTGGTGAGTCAATCGTTCGTAACTTGTTATACGGAATGAAGGATTGCGAAGAATTTGGAGTACCGATGAAAATTGGTTATCTTCCAGATTCGTTTGGACAATCAGCTCAAATGCCGATGATTTTAAACGGATTTGATATTAAGTATTCAATCTTCTGGAGAGGGACATCTGAACGTCATGGTACAGACAAGACAGAATTTTATTGGGAGACAGATGATGGATCAAAAGTGTTAGTTCAATTGTTTCCGCTTGGTTATGCGATTGGCAAGTATTTACCAGAGGATGAGGAAGCACTGCAAAATAGAATTGATAAGTATTTTACGGTACTTGATCGTGGTGCAACAACTGAACATATTATCTTACCGAATGGTCATGATCAAATGCCAATTCAAAAGAATATTTTTACCGTCATCGAAAAGCTACAAAAACTATACCCAGAGCGTGAATTTTTCTTAAGTAAATATGAAAATGTTTTTGAAAATCTAGAAGTACAAAAAGACCTTGATACATTGAAAGGTGAATTTTTAGATGGGAAGTACATGCGTGTCCATCGAAGTATTTACTCGACTAGAATGGATATTAAATCAGCGAATACTAGAATTGAGAATAAAATCACGAATATTTTAGAACCACTTGCATCAATCGCTTATCGATTAGGATTTGAGTATCACCATGGTTTGATAGAATTAATATGGAAAGAAATCATGAAAAATCATGCGCATGATAGTATTGGGTGTTGTTGTTCTGATAAAGTGCACAGAGAAATTCTAAACCGTTTTTATTTGGCAGAGGAAAAAGTTGATCAATTAATTAATTTTTATAAACGGAGAATTGTTGATTCGATGGATACTACTAACCAAAATGACCGAATCACACTTTTTAACTTACTTCCTTATGAACGAGCTGAAGTTGTGACAACCAGCATTATGACTAAGTTAAAATCATTTAAGCTTGTTGATCATGAATCGAATGAAATAGATTTCGAAATTATTGAAAGTAAGATTACTGACCCAGGCTTAATTGATCGTCAAATTGTTCATTATGGAAATTACGATCCTTTTATTGAATATACAATCCAGTTAAAAGATACTATTCCATCAATGGGTTATAAAACATATTTTGTAGAGGAAAGTGATGAAGTCTTAAAGAAAATCACTTATTCTACGAATGAGATTGAAACTGATTATTACAAGATTACCATTAATTCAAATGGAACATTGAATATTTTTGATAAGCAACTTAAACAAGGTTTTGAAAATGTGCTTCGTTTAGAAAACGGTGGCGATGATGGAGATGAATATGATTACTCTCCACTTTTAAATGAAGAGTTAATTTATAGCGATTCAGTCCAAGCCGAAACTAAAATTCAGCAAAATCGATATGGGGCAACGATTGATATTAAATACACATTAGCTGTTCCTTCCAATTTAGAAAATCGCAAAGAACGAATTATTGATGGAGCTATCGACGTTTATATTGTAGTGAATGTTTCAAAGAATAAACCAATACTCGAAGTTAAATTTGAAGTGGATAATCAAGCAAGGGATCATCGACTTAGAGTATTAATTCCTACTAATATTGCATCAGTTTTCTCGTTATCAGACAATCAATTTGGTTCGATTAAGCGTGGCGTTGTAGATCATGCAATTCATGTGTGGGAGGAAGAAAATTGGGATGAACGACCAGATCCAATTTATCCAATGTTGAGCTATGTAGCGTTATCTAATGAAGAATATGAAGTTAGTGTATTAACGAATAGTACTAGAGAATATGAAATTACTGGTAGAAAGTTTGATACGATAGCGATTACTTTGTTTAGGAGTGTTGGCTTCCTTGGAAAAGAAGAGATGGTTCGTAGACCTGGGCGACCATCTGGTATTAAGTTGCCTACTCCGGATTCTCAGATGGTTGGGAAGTTGTCGTTGGAATTTGCGATTGCTTCATATAATATAGAAGAAAATGTTGCTCGGATTGCTAAAGAGTATTTAACTCCGATTGTTGCTTATAATAAGATTCCTTTTGATGCTATGAAGTTGAATGTGGCTGGTGTGAAGACGCCGTTAGAGTTTAGCTTTTTTAAAGAGCGTTCTCAAAATGTTGTTTTAAGTACATTGAAAAAGGCTGAAAGAGCAGATAAATTTGTAATTCGTTTTTATAATCCATTGGAAAATGAAGAATATGCTTTTTGGCAATTCAATGATGAGATTGAGCAGGTATACACTATTAATTTAAATGAAAAAGTAAAAGAAGAGGTATTTGTAAACGATCAGCAAGTAGGAATAAATGTGAGACCAAATCAAGTAAAATCGATTTTGTTTTAAATCAAAAGGCTATTTTTCGTTTTTAATAAATACGGAAAATAGCCTTTTTCTTATTGTTATTGTGAAAACATAGGTGGCATTTATAATTCTATCTAATATTTAGTAGCTATTGCTGGCTATAGAATATTTAATTCAATGTATAGAGTTGCATCTTATTATATAACATAAAAAATATTAGATTGGAAAGTTGCTTAGGAGGAAGCGCTTTGAATAATTTTATTGTTATGCAAGGACGCACTTATTATGAGGAAAAGGAACTAGGGATAATTTGGTCTCCACAACAGGATAAAGGAAGTAATTTACCACATTCATGGCAACGAATGAAAGAAATAAAAAAAGGTGATCGCATATTTCATTACGTAAAAGGGAATATCATTGCTATCAGTACAGCTATAGAAGAGTGTATAAAATCTAGTAAACCCACTATAATGCAAGGTCACAGTCAATGGAATGACGAGGGATATTTAGTAAATTTAAAATATAATGAATTAGATGTACCTTTAAATGTGCGAGAAAATATTAATGATATTTCTCCTCTTTTACCCATTAAGTATTCAGCATATCAGCAAGATGGAAGTGGAAATCAAGGCTACTTATATCCTTGTAACGAGGAATTGGCAATAAAGTTGCTAGAACTAATTAGTGAACTGAATATTTATCAAATAAATGAAGAGCAATTAGAATTATCCATAGATGCAGTAAGAAGAACTGAAAACAATACGTTAATCCATGTTATAGCAGAGACAGAATTAGAAGCGAAAGCTAAAATTAGATTGGGGCAACAAAAGTTTAGGAAAGATCTATTAGAACTCTGGAAAAATAAATGTGCATTGTGTGATATAAATTTATCAGAATTACTTAGAGCTAGCCATTCGAAACCATGGAAAGATAGCAATAATAGTGAACGTTTAGATCAATACAACGGGGTGTTGCTCTGTTGTAATCATTATGCACTTTATGATAAAGGATTGATTGCATTCGATGGCAAAGGGAATTTACACATTGCTTCAATAATTTGTGAAGAAAACTATATGACTTATGGGCTAGACAAGAGGGTTAATATACAAATGCATTCCAAAAATAAAGAATATTTCATTTGGCATAAGAAATATATTTATAAATATTAATAAGTGCTTATTAATGTGCTCATTTTCTAGGTTTATATTTACAAGGAAAATTTAAACAAAGGATAATAGTCCATAGAGAAAAGTATAGCCAGTTTTTCTTAATAATATATTTTAGAAGAAGCTTTTTAGATTTACAGTCTTAATAACTGTATTCCAAAAAGAGCCTGCTCAATTTTTTGAGTAGGTTCTTTTGTATTCTAAATACAGAAAATGTAAATAGCAATGACAATAATCATAGTATTAGGTATTCTTTTAAGTTAAAATCCAAATTAGAAATAAATAAAAACTGTAGTGATTGGGGATCGTATAGTGAATTTTATTCAAAAACTAGAAGAATCTTTACACAAGGGGTTTATAGATCAAAAACATATTAATAACGGAAGTTTTGCACCTAAATTACTAGTCAATAATACTAAAAATAATGAAAATGTATTATCTACTTTATTAGAAGAACTTGATAATTGTAAGTCATTTTATTTTTCAGTAGCATTTATTACTGAAAGTGGACTTGCTATGCTTAAATCCCATTTACTTGACCTTAAGCGTAAAGGTGTAAGTGGTCGAATTTTAACTTCGACTTATTTAAATTTTAATCAACCTAAAATTTTTAGAGAGTTAATAAAGATTACAAATGTTGAAGTTCGATTAACGAATTTAGAAGGGTTTCACTCGAAGGGCTATATCTTTAATAATGACACTCACTATTCCCTAATCGTTGGGAGTTCTAACATTACAGCAAATGCGTTAAAAGTAAATTAT
Source organism: Bacillus sp. AFS053548 (assembly GCF_002575105.1). Taxonomy (NCBI): domain Bacteria; kingdom Bacillati; phylum Bacillota; class Bacilli; order Caryophanales; family Bacillaceae; genus Bacillus; species Bacillus sp. AFS053548. The sequence goes on from NZ_NUHI01000015.1 coordinate 97,666, forward strand.
GAATGGAATATAAAGCTTACTTCACATGAAGATGGTGAAATTGTTCGTCATTTTAAAGAGCAATTTGAAGATGTATGGGAAAAATCTCAGCCATTAAACCATGAGTGGATTGTCAGTTATGAAAATGCTTATAATCAATTAGTAGAAAATAGAGTTTTCGATCGAATATCAGATTTCCCAGTATCATATCAAACTAATCCAATAGTAGAAGCGTTAAAAATCTTGCCAAATAAAATGCAACAAACGGCATTAGCAGAAATTCAAGCAGTTCGCGAGGCTGGTAAAGATAAAGGATTAATTATTTCAGCAACAGGGACAGGGAAAACATATCTCTCAGCATTTGATGTTAGAAGTTATATGCCGAAACGTATGTTATTTATCGTTCATCGTGAGCAAATTTTACAGAAGGCTAAATCAGATTATATAAAAGTACTTGGTGGAATCGAAGAGGATTTTGGTATTTTATCAGGTACAAATAAACAAAAAGATGCTAAATATTTATTCGCTACAATTCAATCAATTTCTAAGGATGATACATTACAACAATTTGATCCTGAAGAGTTTGATTATATTTTAATCGATGAGGTGCATAAAGCGGGTGCTCAAACTTATCAAAAAGTAATTAATTATTTTAAACCAAAGTTTTTAATGGGAATGACCGCAACACCTGAGCGAACTGATGATTTTAATATTTATGAACTTTTTGATTACAACATTGCGTATGAAATCCGTTTACAAGAAGCACTTGAAGAAGACATGCTTTGCCCTTTCCATTACTTTGGAGTTACTGATCTTGAGTTTGATGGCGAAACAATAGATGATACAACAATATTATCGAAGTTAGTAACAGAAGAACGTGTTAACCATTTAATTGATAAAATCGAGTATTATGGTTATTCAGGTGATAAAGTAAAAGGTCTAATTTTCTGTAGTAGAAAAGAAGAAGCTGAAAAGTTATCAATTGCATTGAACCAAAAAGGTTATAATACCTTTGCTTTAACAGGGGATCATTCACAAGAAGAAAGAGCTAGGAAAGTAGAACTTTTAGAGAATGGGAACTTGGATTATATCATTACTGTTGATATTTTTAATGAAGGTATCGATATTCCATGTGTTAATCAAGTAGTAATGCTAAGACAAACACAATCCAGCATAATATTCATTCAGCAACTTGGTCGAGGATTACGTAAACATGGTTCAAAAGATTTTGTTACAATTATAGATTTTATAGGTAACTACCGAAATAATTATTTAATTCCGATAGCACTTTCAGGTGACAAATCGCTAAACAAAGATAGCATTCGAAGAAATATGAAGGATACAAGTTATATTAAAGGTGTTTCTTCTATTAATTTTGAAGAAATAGCTAAGAAATTAATATTTAGTTCAATAAATAATAGTAATTTAACAGAGTTGAAAAAACTGAGAGAGGCATTTGTTGAACTAAAAAATAGAATTGGAAGAACTCCATTTCTAATTGATTTTATTACTAATAATTCAATTGATCCAAATGTAATCGTAAATAAATATCCGAACTATCAACAATTTTTATTGAAACTTAAAGAAGATGTTCCTTTATTAAGTGATTATGAGGATAAGGTTTTAACATTCCTTTCTTTAGAAATATTAAATGGTAAACGTAAGCATGAAATAATTCTTTTGGAGTTTCTTTTAAACGATGGGACAGTAAAGATGAACGATTATATCGATCATTTGAAAGAAACTAATTGTTCAATTGATGATTCAACGATAAATTCTGTTAAAAAAATTTTTGATCTGTCATTTTTTACAATATCATTTACAACTAAATATGGTGAAATACCAATTGTAATCTTAGATGAAAATAACAATTTTAGATTTAATGGATCGATTATTGAAAGCTTACAAACTAATGCTCACTTTAAGAAAATGGTTTGGGATGTTATAAAAACAGCTAAAGAAAAGAATACCAAGTATCAATCAGATGTACCACTTACACTGTATGAAAAATATACAAGAAAAGACGCTTGCAGATTATTAAATTGGGCAAATGACGAAAGCTCAACAATGTATGGGTACAAAACAAAATATAATACTTGTCCAATATTTGTAACCTATCATAAACATGAAGAAGTAGAGTCAAGTGTGGCATATGGTGATGAATTTATAAACCAAGAAGTCTTAAATTGGTTTACTAGAAGTAATCGTTCCTTAGAATCTGAAGAAGTTAAAAAAATTATAAATGCTAAAGAAAATAATATCGATATTCATATCTTTGTGAAAAAGGACAATGATGAAGGTGGAGATTTCTATTACCTTGGAAAAGCACTTCCTGACAAAAACACGGTTAAACAATCGGTTATGTTAGGTAAAGATGAAAAAGAACTTCCAGTTGTCCAGATGAATATGATCATGGAAAGCAGTATTGAAAGTAAGTTGTACTATTACATTATTAGTGGTGAAAATGAGGAAGAGTAATTGCTCCTATTTCTAACTAATATATGAAAAAATTACTTCCTTTATTTAAATTGAATAATCTTTACAATATAATAGAGTTAAATAAAATGAATAAAGGGATGTAAAAATGAAAAAACAAATTAAAGTAGTTGGAGCCGTAATTAGGAACAATGAAAATCAAATTTTGTGTGCGCTTAGGTCACCTGAAATGAGTTTACCGAATTTATGGGAATTTCCTGGTGGTAAAATTGAAAAAGGTGAAAAACCCGAGGAGACTTTAGTTCGAGAAATTAAGGAAGAATTAGGTTGTGAAATTGTGGTTTCAAATTTAGTTGAAGATGTTGTGCATGAGTATGATGCAATTATTGTAAACTTGTTAACATATGAAGCAGAGATTTCATTAGGAACACCGGTTGCTAGTGAGCATGCTAAATTGGAGTGGAGAGATGTTTCGGAACTAGAGGAACTTGAATGGGCTCCGGCTGATATTCCTACTGTTGAGAAGTTGATGAATTAAAAGAAATGGCGTTTTCCTATTTAAATAGGGAACGCCATTTTTTACTATCCTTTAAATGAAATCCAAAACTGTTTTAAATAATCCTTTTCAATAGCAATTTGTAGTTGATCATATTCTTTTGATTTTCTATCAAGGACCTTTAATAATGCTTTATTTCGTTCCTCTAAACTTTTAATATCTTGTTCTAATGGCATACGATTAGACTTTTCCGAGTTTTCACCCTTATGGCAGTATACTAAATTCCATAAGTCATCGGAAAACATATAAGACCAGGGAATAACATGATCAACTGATAATTCATTTTCAAATATTTTTTCACCACAGTAAAAGCATTTACGATTTCCATCTTTAAATAACAAATCAATATGTTTATGAAACTTTTTTAACGAAGATCTGCTTATTTTATCTTCATCAATAGCTCGTACTTTTCGGGAGATACGGGGGCTATAATTAAAACCCTCTAATATTTGTGTCCATCGGTAATTAATAACAGTAAATAAAAAATCACTATGAATTTTAAGAGATAAAGCATCTTGTTTGGTAAAATATACTTTTCCTTCATCTCGGTCTAACTTATAAATTTCGTAAGTATTACTGTTAAGATTCATGAATCTCCAACAAACATCTTGTTTTAGAGTTTTTATTATTCTTTTAATTGATACAAAATAATTATTAGTTAATCCAATGGAATCAAAGTTTATCTTTTCAAATCTTATTGGTTGAACTGAGCCTCTTTTTATAAAAAACTCATTAATTAATAGTTTAGTAATACAAACTATTTCAGGAGGTTTCTTTAAGTTTGCACTCTGAATTAAGTCAAAATATATAATCTGATTCCAATAATATTTTAAGCAAAGCTCTGCAATATCTTTAAATTCAAATACAACTATATCCTTGTCATAATCCTCACTAACATTTAATGATAATTCAACTAATGCTTTTCCCCAAACCATTTTATAAGTATTATCAAAACTACAATTTAGTATTAAGTTATGCCATCGATTTACATAATCATTCATTTTATCACCACTAATATAAATTTGTTACAGTCATTCAAAATATAGGAAAAAATATAATTCACATTAATATCAAACACAATTCCCATTTAAATGAATAATTCTTATTAATATTAAAAATAATGAATTAATTTTAAAGAGATATATATTATACTAATTATGTGGAAAAGGAGAGTACTTTATGACTATAAAATATTATAACAAATTAGTGAGAGATAAAATTCCGGCCGTTATTACCAAATCAGGAAGTACATATAAGACGGAAGTCCTAGGTGAAAAAGAATATATACAAAAACTAAACGAAAAGTTAAATGAAGAACTTGAAGAGTTTTATAATGCAACACCTGAAGAAACTGTTGGAGAAATTGCAGATATTTTGGAAGTGCTTTATGCTCTAGCTGAAATGAAAGGTATTTCTATTGAGGAAATTGAAAAAGTTCGACTTCAAAAGAAGGAAGATCGTGGTGGGTTTAAAGATAGAATTCTATTGAAGCATGTTGTGAAAAGTAATTAATCATTTTTTTATCTATTTCAAAGAAATCCCCAATGGAAAATGGAAAGTTACGAGTAATTGAAAATATAGTGGGGGTACAAAATGGACTTAAAGAGTTTATTAGAATTTTATGGTTTAGACACTAATAATTCGAAAATTAAAATAGCTCGACATAAAGATGAAAAGAGAGGATATGATTTACCTCTACTTTATCGTATTAATCAATTTGATATTTATCAAAGTTACCAGGAGGATAAAGATTTTCACGGTTGTGATTATCTTATTTCCTTTCTTGGAATAAATAATAGCCAAGCTGTATTTATCGGTATATATAAGGTGAAATCAATAAAAAGAGCGTCTGAGGTACCTTTACCAATTGACTTTTATTATTATGACATATATAAACCTAACCGAAATTATTTTTATGAGCTAGAAGAGTTGTCTGGTTTTGAGGATTTAAAAGATCGACTTATAATAAATTGGAGTGGCGGGGCGATAAATTGGATTCAATGGCTTGATACAAGGAATAAAGAAGTTGTTCAAATACTTCCAAAGGGATATGTTTCACACTTTCCAGGTTATTCAAACTTTATCCTGACTTATGAAGAACTGAAAAAGATTATTAATAACCCAGATGCTCATAAAGAATGGCATAATATGCTCGCTGCAATATCGGGAATTTATGTAATAGTAGATACTTCAAATGGAAAACAATATATTGGTTCTGCTTCAGGAAATGAAGGAGTTCTTGGACGTTTTAAGGAATATGCCAAAAGTCCAGATGGTGGTAACATAGAGTTACAAAAATTAATAGAAAATGATCCTATGAAAGTAAAGTTTTTACATTACACTTTGCTTGAAACACTACCTCGTACACTACCGAGAAAAGAAGTTTTGGCTAGAGAAGAACTTTATAAACAGAAACTCGGCAGTCGTAAGCACGGATATAATTTGAATTAGGATTTCAAAAACCTACTCAAATTTTGAGTAGTTTTATGAATTTAGTAAATACTTCCTATACAAATCTGGTTAATTTTTACTAAAATAACAAGATTTTCTATGTTAAAATTATAAATAGATTAAGATAGATTTAACATACATCTTTATTTCATACAAACTTTTAACAACTTTTGCTAGTCTAATATTATTAAATATAAAAATAGATTGGAGTTACTACAGATGAAAAAACTTGTTATTGGTATTCTTACAATTGGACTTATTCAAAGTTATTCAATTATTTCAACTGATGATGCTAGTGCAGCTGTGAAAACATTTAAAAACTGTACTGAATTGAACAAAGTATACAAGGGTGGAGTTGCCCGTAATTCATCCGTTAAAAATAAAGGCGGTAAAACTAAATATAAACCGTATGCATCAAAAGCTCTATATGACGCTAATAAAAAAATGGATCGAGACAAAGATTTAATAGCGTGTGAAAGATAAGTTTAAGAAGTAAAAAATATTGGTTCTCAAGAAGGAACTAACTATCTCAGACTGTTGGCAAACCTAATTTTTATGGAGTTTGTCTCAGTGACCAATACTATTTTAAAGTATTATTGCAGTCTTCAAATTTTTGAAGACTGTATTTTTTATTTCTGAAATCTTCAATTTATTATCACATTTATAATGAATTTAATAGAACTTACTATGTTAATCTTTTCACAAGTTAGTAAAATTTTACTTAGGAGTGATACTTTTGAAGAAAAGCTGTTATTTACTCAAACTAGAATTAAATTGTAAAAATCATATGATACTTGCTATAAGAGAAGAAATAAAAAGAGCTACTAGTTTAATTGGTTATATGGTGTTAGAAGATGTTAATCGTCCAGGTATACCAAATGATTTTAAAGATTTACATCCTGTTTTTTAAAAAGACTGGGATGATGATAGAAACCTTATTTTTGTGAGAATTTATACTTTTGAAAGTATAACAGATGAGAAACAAGATGCATTAATAGAACTTGCAGAAACGTTCATTGAATTTAAACCCAGTGTAAATCCTAAAGTAGATTTTTTTATTGCAAATGAGGTTTTTAAACTCTATGAGAAGAGTTGGGAAAATGATATGAATAGGATTCCTGTTTATCAATGGTTAATTGATGCTGATAGTGAAAATCCAATTAGTTTAGCAAAATTAAAAATTGATTGATTAAATCATCTATCACAAGATGAATAAATAAGAACTGAATGATGTGGAAGAGAGACTTTTAAAGAGGACACTAAAAAAGTTCGTACAAATTAAATATGCGAAACCCTCTAAGTTATATCCAGAAAGGCTTCGCTATTTTCTTGTAGTTAAGGGTCTGTAATACCTACATTTCGTAAAAGTTCGGGGGAATAAAAATGATATTAACAGTCTTATTTTTAATTTTATTACTTATTCTGGGGAACGTATTATTTAAAATTCTCACCTGGAAGTATATTACTGCACTATTTGGAATTATTGTATTGCTATTAATAGGTTTTTTCATTGTTGAGCGTACTTCTATTTTAGTAAAAAATACACTACTAGAAAGTACTTCACTAAAAAGTGAAAGATTGAATGAAATTAAGATTGATAAACAAGTTACACCTGAACTATTGTTAGATCTAAAAAGTAAATATGGTAGAACAGTTAAACACACAGATATTGTAGTAATACTTTCTGTTGAAAATGATAGAAACTATCAATTTAAGAAATTATATATTGGAATTAAAAACAACAAAATTAATAGTATTGTTTCTGAAGATCCTAAACTAAAAACTAATAAAGGTATTGGAATAGGAGATGATAAGTCTACTATTATGAATAAGTATGGTAATAACTACATTCACTCGCTTGAAGAAATAGGAGAAACGATATCGTATCTTGATAAAGAGAGAAATGTAAAATTGACTTTCATAATGTATAAAGAGAAAGTATTTCAAATTATTCTAACTAAATATTAAATTAAGGAGATAAATTATGGGCATTTCAATTGTTATTATTTTTATGTTTCTTTTTTCATTATTTTCTTTAGTTATTGGTTTAATGAGAAAACAAAAATATATTATAATTATTTCAAGTATAATATTACTTATATCTTTAGGATTAGGAGCATTTATAATCGTATTAATTGGAAGAATGTAATTGTTAAAATCTTTGAAGATATCAAAATCCTTCTTTGTAAGATTCATTTAAAAGGGGGAATTTTTTATTTCCTTCTATCGAGAGAATTTAATTATTTTTACATCAAAAAAATCCGGCCCAATAAATGAACCAGATTTCTCAAGACTGCTTAATTTCCAATCTACTCGCAACCAACGACAAAACATAATTAACAATAAAATACATCAAAGAAACCATCACCATAACAGGGATCACATAAGATTCCTTCTGCGCATAAATAATCTGTCCATTATGCAATAAATCCGGCAACGCAATAACAACAGCTAACGATGTATCTTTCAGTAATGAAATAAACTGACTAACAATCGGCGGAACCATTCGTCTCAATGCTTGAGGCAAAACGATGTGACGCAATGTCTGAATATAATTCAGTCCAGATGCACGCGCTGCCTCAATCTGTCCTTTTTCAATCGAGTTTAAGCCACTTCGAATAATCTCTGAAATCATAGCTGATTCAAAAATCGTTAATGCTGCGATGGCTGCTGTCGTTATTTTCATTTCAATCCCAATTTCCGGTAGGGCAAAATACGTAAAGAAAATAATCAGTAGTAAAGGAAGGTTCCGTATAATCTCTACAATCGCGGTTAGTAATTGAGTAACAACAGGAATCTTCGTATATCTAAGCGTACCAATAAGTCCACCTATAATGAAACTTAGTACTATTGAAATGGCAGCTACTTTTAGGGTAACCCAAAATCCTTCTAGCAAAAACTTGATATGATCTAATGTGTATACATCAGCGAACGGTTGCAGAAAATCCATTCATCCACCTCCTTAATTACTTCTAGCCAAGCGTTTTTCTAAATATGTTACTCCAATACTTAAAGGAATTGTTAAGACTAAGTAAAATAAGGCTACGAAAATATAAGTATCAAACGTTACGTAAGTCATTGCAGATATTAGATCGCCTTGATACATTAAATCTCCACCAGCTACGACTGCTAACAATGAAGAATTTTTTACTAGATTTAGAAATTGATTGCCGAGAGGAGGGATGACGATTTTTATCGCCTGGGGAAGAATAATTAATCTCATTGCCTGTCCGTAACTCAAACCTGTCGAGCGGGCAGCTTCCATTTGTCCTTTTGGAACAGAAAGGATACCGGCACGAATTGCTTCGGCTATAAAGGCTGCTGTATAGATGGTTAATCCAATCGTTCCTGCAACCATCCCACTAAAGCTTCCAGCTAAGTAAGTGAAAAACACGACCACAAGTACAGGGATGTTACGGATAAATTCAACATAAACCGAACCTAACCAGTTAAGCGGTTTAATTGGAGCAATTCGCATAACAGCAATAATTGTTCCTAAAATAAAGCTACATAATAAAGCGATTAAACTAGTTAAAACGGTTACTCTTAATCCTTCTAAAAAATATTCCATATGATCTGTCAGTATCGAGAAATCAATCAAAGGATTTCCTCCTAATTATCAGGAAAAGCAGGCCCGTAAAATTACGGACACTGCGGATTCCAACGATAATATCTATGATTATTTTTTAATCCATTTATTCTTAATTTCATCGTATTTACCTGAATCTTTCAGGCTTTTTAATGCTTTATTTAATGAGTCGACAAGATCTTTATTGCCTTTTTTAACAGCGATTCCATAAGGTTCTTGCGTAAAAGTTCCACCTACTAATTCAAATGAAGGATCTTCTTCTTTCATACCGTAAAGGATTGAATCATCAGTTGTTAAAGCATCACCTTTACCTGCTTTTAAGGCTGTAAAAGCTTCAGCATAGTTTTCGAATTCAAGTACTGTTGTTTCAGGAGCTTTCTGACGAATATTTACAGCAGAAGTAGAACCTTTAACAGCAAGCACTTTTGTCCCTTTTTTCAAATCAGCAAGTCCATGAACTTTACTGCCTTTTTTCACAAGTAAAGATTGTCCGGCATTAAAGTAAACATCAGTAAAATCTACTTCTTTTTTACGTTCTTCATTAATGGTCATAGTAGCGACTACCGCATCAACTTTCCCATTATTTAAGAGACCAACCCTAGTTTTTGACGTAACCTCTATGTACTCAGGTTTAACATCATTGCCAAATATTTCTTTTGCAAGTGCTTTGGAAAGGTCAATATCAAATCCTTCTACTTTACCTGTTGATGGATTTTTCAATCCAAATAAACGAGTGTCATATTTTACGCCAAATACGATTTTCTTATCATCCTTAATACGTGCTAGAGCATCTTTGCTCTTAGAATCATCCTTACCACCACAGCCTGCAAGAACTAAGGCGGCCGTTGTTGAAACTAATGCCATCTTCATGAATTTTTTTAGAAACATTCCATTACCTCCTATTAATGATTTAATATACGACTGAGAAATAAGCGAGCCCGTTCTTCACGCGGGTTCTCATAAAACTCAGCCGGAGTTGCTTCTTCTAATATGCGACCCTCGTCCATAAAGACGATTCGGTCAGCAACCTCTCTGGCAAAGCCCATCTCATGAGTCACGACAACCATCGTCATGCCTTCCCTAGCAAGAGTCTTCATAACATCTAGCACTTCACCAATCATTTCAGGATCAAGTGCCGAAGTAGGTTCATCAAAAAGCATAATATCCGGTTTCATCGCAAGCCCGCGAGCTATTGCCACACGTTGTTGCTGACCACCAGAAAGCTGGGAAGGATAAGATTTCGCCTTCTCTAAAATGCCTACCTTTTCAAGAAAATGATTCGCTGTTTCATCAGCAACTTCTCTAGATTGGCCCAACGCTTTCATAGGAGCTAGAGTGATATTTTCAAGCACAGTTTTGTGCGGATACAAATAAAAATGCTGAAAAACCATTCCAATATTGCGTCTTAACTTATTGAGATCTGTTTTTTTATCCCCAACAGAAATCCCACTAACTGTAAGTGTCCCGTCATTAATAGCTTCTAGATGATTAATACATCGCAACAAAGTACTCTTACCAGAACCAGACGGCCCAATCACAACAACAACTTCACCTTTATTAATTATGAGATTAATATCTTTCAAGACTTGAAAATCGCCATAAAACTTATTTACATGTTTAAATTCAATCATTCCTGACCTCCTGTACAATTTTCTTGACTATGTAAAATGGGGAATTTTGGGAATCAATATTTTATGTGTATGCTTGTTTACATTTCGATATCACGTTTATTTCTTTTTTAGGCTTTTTGGACGAGGACTTTCGCACTAGATGCATAAAAGTAAAAAACAGAATTGTTCTATGTAAATGATAGGAAGTGCCGTTAATCTAATGCTTAAAAAAGTGAGACCATATAATGTTATTAAGAGTAATAATTCATAAATTTTACTAAAAAGTTCAATATTTTATCATAGATACCATAATTTTCTTTAAGTTAATATGTTAAGATTTTCACATATAGACACTTAGAGTTACCGTGAAATCGGGAGCGTATAGATTGGTAAAGGACTGGCAAATTCAGAGGCTGAATCGAAGTTAAAATGTAAAAAATTTGTGATTATAAAAATCAGACTAAGAGTGTTGCTACTTCAGCTAATTTTATTATCATCATCCGGCAATTCCAAAATCGCACGCTTAGTATTGAGGGAAGATTAATTAGAAAAGGGAGGCAATTTATGACACAATATCATTATATTTCTTCACCAATACCACTGAAAGACGGTGCCTTTGGTAAAAATTCTATTTCTCCTAATGTATATGCAAATGAACTAGATTTTACACATCTCTATATGGAGAAAAACTATGACCCAGAAGAAAAAAAAGATGTTTAGTTTCTCTAAACACTTCAAATATAAGTATCAAGTTTGTATGATGTCTCAACAAGTTCCACTTAAAGGAGAAAAACGCATCTCTCCAGAAGGTGAAAAATGTTTAAAGATTTTGTATGAATACATTAAAGAGGCTGTTAATGAGAGTGGCGTAATAGAGTATTACGCTTCATGGAATTCAGAAGAAGACTACCCAATTAACCATAAACGCCAAATAGCACTAACAGATTTAAAATCTCCAAGAGACTTAATAATAGCCGAAAGGGAATTTGTTACAATTATAAGGACTAAAAAGCACCCCCATCTTAAGAAGTACCCTATTGAGTAAGCACCTAAAACAGCTACTCGATAGGGTACTTTTCTAGTAAAAATAGACTAGTATTTTTTAACTATAAATTTTACCAATTAAATATGTTAAAATTAAAATTAGATTAAGTTACATATAAAATACATCTTATGAATTTTACTAAATAAACGGAGGAATCCATGGAAAACCGTGAACGTTTCTATAAACTAATGAAACTACTAGAAAGTAAAACAGATATTGATCGTGAGTTTACCTTTGATGAAATAAAAAAGAGATTAGCAGCCGGGGAAGAGGACTTTTCGTATAGTAAAAATACATTTTTAAAAGATATATCGGTATTAGTGGATGTTGGTTTTGATGTAATTGAAAACGCTTCAGATGGTAGGGCAACTACATATAGTCACCAAGAAAGATTGTTTGAATTACATGAACTCCGTTTATTAGTAGATGCTGTTACAGCTTCAAGATTTTTAAACAAACAAGAAACCAAAAAGATTATTGATAAATTAAAAAACCTTACAAGTGAAAACGAAGCTAAAAAGCTTCACAATGGGATTATCCCAGATACAGCCATTAAAAGTGAAAGTAATCGAATACACTTCTCAATCGATCAAATTCATCAAGCAATTGCCGAGAAAAAACTACTAACATTTCAATATGGTCGATACAATATTAAGAAAGAATTTGAATTAAGCCATGATGGAAAAGAGTACTCAGTAAAGCCACTCGCGGTAATTTGGTCAAATGATTACTATTACTTAATTACAAAAAGCTTACCTGATGATCAACTGAGACATTTCCGTGTAGACCGAATGCGAGAGGTTAAGAGAACGGAAGAAAAATTCCTAGATGATCGATTTAATGTAGATGAATATTTGTCTACGGTTTTTAATATGTTCGCTGGTGAACCTGATTACGTAAAAATCAAGTTCAAAAAAGGATTATTAAATGTCGTACTAGATCGTTTTGGATTAAAGGCTGATATTCAGCAAGTGGATGAGGAGCATTTCATTTTAACTACAAAAGCTGCGATTAGTGATGGATTGATTACTTGGATTTTAACTTGGGGAAGGGATGCTCAGGTAATAAGTCCGCCATCAGTGATTGATAAGGTTCAGGAGCAAATTTTGGAGATGAGCAAGTTGTATAGCATGAATTTGCAAAAATAAGTGTCTACTAAAAAGAGTATCTTTCGGGGATACTCTTTTTTCATTATAAAACCTTCATATTAAATTCAAAATTACTTTAATTAAAATGTATTTATGTATGTTACTATTTTCACAAGTGAAGCAACTTTAAATATGATGTGAGGATTGAGAATGATGCTAAAGGTAATTTTCTTTTCTTTTATTTCAATTGTAGTGACCGGTTTAATAATGTATTTATACATAATGTTTTTCCTACCAACCCCGGATACAAAGATTAACATAGAGAAAAATGAAATAAGTAAAAAATTAAATAGTAACCAAACAATTCTTATTCCTTCTGAGTTTGAAGTGAAAAATGTATATCTAATAGATGATGGTTTGCTTTCACCACAAATTGAAGTGCATCTTTCAAATGAAATTAATATAAGTATTCATTCATCAAATAGCTTAGATTACGAAGGCGGGAACAAGGCGAGAACTAAAATTTTAAACAATCTTAAAGTTAGAGAATATCAAACGAAAGATAAAAGAGTAATCTATATTTTTAAAGATGGGCAACTTAATTATTTGTATGAATTCTACGAGACTTATAGGAAAAATATTGATGAGTATTTATCAAAAAAAATACTTTAAATAATGAGGTGATGTAACCTATATAAGGTTTTAGGATTAAGTTAATAATTTATCAAACTAATATTATATGCGTACAATCTGAGAATCATCTATAGGATTCTCTTTTTTGATGTTCAATTTTTTGAACACCTCACTTTATATAATGAAGTTATCAAATTTAGGAGGTATAAATAGTAGAGCGCTGCTGTGTGTGGTAATTCAATAGAATGAAAGATTTAAGGGGGAAAATCATGAAGAAAAGAAGTTTTATGTACTTATTTTTAACATTTATAATTATGTTTTCGTTTAATTCAAAATCAGCTTTTGCTGAAATAGGAGATCGTAGCACTCCATATAGTGCATGGTTTAATTATAACTTTTCACTTCAACAATATGAATGGGATACACCTAGAGAAGTGGAATTGCAATTATTCGATATGTATACAGGTGAAGAAGCAAATGAAATTGTAGCTAATGAAAATATGTATAATACTAAACCGGCAGATGATGAAGAATGGATTGTGATGGGATTCAATTTAAAATATGTCTCGGGCCCAGAAGAACCTTTATACGCTTATGATGTTGTTGATAGTAACGATAGTTTTTATACGAAGTTTGGTCAGAAAGTTAACCCGATTGATACTGCTTCATTTTCAGGCCAGTTAGAAGGTTTAGATGAATACGATGTAGAGTTATATCCGGGTGCAGAATCTGAAGTTTATTACGGTATTTTAGTGAAAAAAACAGTGGGCTATCCAATTATTCGAATCGGAATGGGTTATGATTCTCGTGCAGATCAAACGATATACGGATGGTTCTCAACAGATCCAAATTATGTGGAGCCTATTCTTTCACCTACTAACGTAAAGGCAGCAGCTAGTTCATATAATAGCGTTAAATTAAGCTGGACAAAAGCGGATGATGTGACAGGTTATGAAATTTATCGTTCTACTTCTAGTACAGGTACGTATACGAAAATAGCAACTACTTCAAGTACTTCGTATACTAATACATCTTTAAATACAGGTACAACTTATTATTATAAGATTAAGTCTTATAAAACAGGCACACCTACACAATACAGTGATTATAGTAAGGCAGTATCTGCAAAACCGGTCCTTTCTACACCAACATCCGTAAAGGCAGTTTCATCTGCATACAATAGTGTAAAAACGAGTTGGGCAGCTGTAAGTGGAGCAAGTGGATATGAAGTTTACCGTTCAACGACAAGCACGGGAACTTATACACTTGCTGGTACAACCACTTCAACAAGCTTCAATAATACAGGGCTTACAACAAATAAAACTTATTATTATAAGGTAAAATCATACAGAATAGTTGGAGGTAAGAAGGTCTATGGAAATTATTCATCAATAGTAAGCGCAAAACCAATTCCATCAGTTCCAACTAATTTCAATGTCGCTAAAGTAAATTCAACTAGTTCAAAAATATCATGGAGTTCTGTGAGTGGAGCAAGCGGTTATGAAATTTACAGATCTACCTCAAGTGCTGGATCATATAGTTTAGTAAAAAGAACAACTTCAACTTCTTATACAAATAGTGGTTTAACAAAAGGAAAGACTTACTACTATAAAGTAAGAACTTATCGAACGGTTGGAACTACTAAAGTATATAGTGGTTGGACAACAATAAAGAGCGTTAAGCTTTAATCATTAACTAATTTATATTTGATAAAAGAAGGGAATCGTTTGACGATTCTCTTTTTTTTATGATGAAATTTTTGAGAACTTTTTATAAAGACAAGGAGGGATGTTGCCGTTTAATTGCTTATTAAAAAGACCTTTCTAGACTTTTGAAAATGTGATTGTTTTAGTAAAATAATGACATATATACTGGATTTAGTTTGATGCGATGTTAGAATATAAATAAGAATAATTAAAAAACGAGGACCTTGAAAATGTACATTCAACTAACAAAAAAACTTTCAGATGAAATGAAAATAAAAGTAGAGAAACCAGAGTTATCAAACGAGAATCAACTTTTTTGCTGGCATGCGAATATCTTTAAAATTGGCCGTAAAAAATGTGTATTAGTAATGAATAATGTAACTAGATATTGTTTTGTAATGTATGGTCTATTAAAAAAGGATTTTACAAATTTTGAAGAGTTAATGAAGAGAAGTATTGTAACAAATTTTCTGGCAAACGAATTCGATGTTGAGAAAGTTGATCAATATATGAAACAACTAGGTGAAGTTCAATACACTGCAACAAGCAATCGAAGTATTATTTCACAGATGAATGAAATGATTTATCAAGCAGAACATATTATTTATTACAGGGCTGAGGAAGGGGAAACAATTAGTTTACTTCATTTGAATCTCAATCTTAACCAGACTCCTTTAAGTAAGTTAGGTGCTTATCCAAATGAGTTAATGAAAGAGGCATTGGATGAATTTTTTATCAAATAAAGTGAGCCTTGGAAATCTTTGGGTGAAAAAAATCCTAAATTCAGGGAGGCATTAATCATAATTCGTTTTTCTAAAGCATCTTTAAAATCTTTTAAAATTTCCTCATTTGGAAATCGATCATTTTTACCCTTAATTTTTACATTACCTTTTAACGGAACGATTATTCTAAATCGTTCTTTGTTTTTTACATTACTTGTTCCAAATACATATGTATTTGCAGTAGTTAAAAAATCATCATCGACTTCCATCTTTCTTATAGCTTTGTGACTTCTTTCATAACCAATCCGTTGTTCAACTATAACTTCCTGATTTGCTTCCAATTCACCTTTTAAATTATTTTCGATTACAACCTTATATGGTGTATATGGTCCACCCTCATCTGATTCAGTATCTAATTGCTCGACTACTCTTCCTACAAACAATTGTTTTGCTGCTTCTGTAATATTTTCCTTTTTATTAATATCAAATTCATATTCTGCATTTGAAATAATTACTCTATTAGGTGTAATAGTTGAATAAATAACACCAACCACAAATAAAGCGATTGTTGAACTTAATGTAATCTTTATAATCATATTCATTTGGATTCTCCTTTATAAATTAGTGGGATTCTCCGATTGATACTCAATCCATCAAATTCAATTTAACATCTAATATAAAAGAGATTATGAGTAATTGTTACAATTTAAGGAACATACGTAAATAATTAGTTCATCTTCATACATTATTCAAATTTAGAACATTTTACCAGAAATTAATATGTTAATATAATCAAAAAACAAAACGTTTTCGGGGGTGAGTTAAATTTGAAAAGTTTCTTCTATCTTATTTTTAGTTATACAATTTTCATTTTAAATGTCACCTTCAACGGATTTAACAACTTCCATATATTTTTAATTTTAAATTGTATTAGTATTTTACTAAGCTTGCTTAGTTTTACGGTTTCAATCATTTCAACAAATAAAAGATGGAGTGAAAAAGTAAATATTGGTCTAAGTTTGAATTTAATTCTAGTTACTTCTCTTTGGATTAACATAGTATACGTCGAGGTTTAAACGTTATTTGAATTGTATTTTCAAGAAAGAGGTGAGTTGTAATAGGAAATTTATTTAGAGTAATGTTATTTCTTCTTTTAACTTTCATAGTGATTGTATTTACGTTAATATTCTTTCTCAGTCCGGTATCCAGTAATAAAAGTGGAAGTTCCTCAAAAAGAAACTACTCTGTTGAAACCTTCGTAGATAATCAAACAAACACAAATGAATCAAATATCATAAAAGAGTCTATAACAAAAGCAGCACAAGTACCAAAACTCTATTATAAATATCTAAATGAAAAAAACTACGAGGAAGTTATAAATAAATAAAACGACTGACTAACTATTAGCAGTCGTTTTACCATATTAACTAAATCTCACTTCTTACAATCATAAGCAACCAAAGTAATATCCAATTCATCTTCCAAATTTTCAATCTTACTCTTAGCATCACTAGTTAAATCTGCAATAAAAAAATCATTATTATTTAAATCTTTATTTTCATTACTCATTTCAAAAATCCCCTTTACCAAAAATTTTACCTTTTCATTATTCCCTGTGGTAAAAAAACTATCCTAGCTATAATTGGACATTTAAATAAAATTTTATTACTTAAAAATGCAATAAGACGGATAAGTTACTTTAGTAATTTATATTTGTTAAACTATTTATATTATTTAAATAATTTAGTGGGAATAATAGGCTTATAGAAGGGGTTGGATGAATGGAGAAGGATACAGTATTTGCAATTGGGGATATACACGGCAGTATAAATGAATTAGAAAAATTACTTAAACAATGGAATCCAGATAATGAAAGACTAGTACTATTAGGAGATTTAGTTGATCGTGGTGAGAATCCATACGAGGTTTTGATAAGAGCGCAACAATTAGAAAAAGAATTTGGAGCGGTTGTTATACTAGGAAATCACGAACAAATGTTATTGGACTGGCTTGAGCAACCTGAGTTTAAACAAGTGTATTATTACGGACAAGGTGGTTTAGAAACAATTAATTCATTTTTTAAATTTGAAATTACGAATAAAAGAGGACCTAATGCAGTAGCTCAATTAATGAAAGAGCAATTTGAATCTGAACTACAATTTATTAAATCTAGACCATTGTATTTCGAATGGGAAAATTATGTGTTCGTTCATGCCGGAGTCGATCTTAATCTTGATGATTGGAAAGAAACGACTGACAAGGAATTTTACTGGATTCGCGATGAGTTCCATTACGGAAAAAATGAAACAAATAAAACATTTATTTTTGGCCATACTCCAACATCAATCCTTCACAAGACTGAAGGTAAATTCGATATTTGGTATTCACCTTGTAAAACGAAGATCTGTATTGATGGGGCAGCTGCATATGGTGGGATTTTACATGGGATAAAGGTAAATAAAGATGGAATAAGCTCAACTCATTCGATTTATTCTCAAACAAGGCTAACTAAATATGAAATATAATTTAAAGAGTTTGTGGGAATTGACATTATAAAAAAAAGGTACTATTATAAGTTTTTGGACTATTATGATAAAATTAATCTTATTCAAGTTCATTTTGAGGAAAATGGTAATTTGAATAGGAAGAAGAGCTATTTATTTGAGCTCTGACCTTTAATATTTCAGGGGTTGACTTTCCGACTACAAGAGAAGCCATTGTGGCTAAGGAGGAATTAAAAATGACGAAACTAGACCTACTGAAAGATTTTATTCTTAACAAAGAACTAGACATCGATGTATCTATACCTACTGAGGATTATACAAATTTTTCATACAATGGATTTGATGCGGGTACAGTCTATAATAATGACACCTACAGAATTTCTGTAGCTCGTGGAACAAAGGTAGAACGACTATTCCGTAAACGTAAATACAAAATGAAAGTTTCTAAAACCAATAACAACAATCTAGTTGCGATCTTTGAACTAGAAAGTGCTGATGATTTTGTACAAGTTAAAACGCTGCTTCTAAATATGGATAAAATAGCTAGCTACGGACTTCGTGAAGAATTGAACCGTGCAGTAAATTAATTTCATTTTATTATTTAATTGTTATGACTACAGAAAAGAAAAGATAAAGCTAACTGTAAAAGTTGGTTAAATAGGATGATCGAACTACCAATAGATGGTGGGTTTTGCTTCATCTGATTTGATACTTTTGAGTAAACATTATGTTCCGCCATTTCAAACATAGAATCTAATTCTGAAATATCTCCTACTGCTAAAGGGGCTAAGACTGTAAACAAAATCGATGAAAATCGAAATTGTCTACAGTTTCTTTTATTTTTAAGGCCAGATACATGCTATCAAAACATCATTAAATTCAATGAGATCGAGCAGGAATGATCACGCTAAACTATCTTCACTTTACCAAAATAAGAACTAGTTATCCAAAACTATTTCTACATAGGTTTATAGGTACACCGTCACGGTGAAATCTAGTATCCTGTTCACTTTTGAATATTCAGATATTTTTGTAATATTAAATAAAAGTAAATAAAAAGGTGATAAACATATGTGCAAAAATAATAAAACAATCATAACAATGAATAAATATTATGTAAGACCGGGTGACGAAATCGAATTTATGCCAAAAGAGGATAATGTAAAAGAGATCAAACCGAATTTTGTAAAAGGAATTGTAACGAAAGTTCTTTCAAACTCTGTGATAGTAGATATGGGAAATGATCGTAACCACCGAAATTATTACGATCATGATCACACTGTAATTAACCACAGAAAGTACAAAATTTTAGCTCCTATTTCAAAAAGTTAAGCAAACTTAATTTCCTAGAAAATAGCCTTACCCTAATTAATGGGATAAGGCTATTTTTAATTTTAAAACTTATTATGATTCTATTAAAAGTAAATATTTCAAAAAACGGTGTAAAAACCGCGTATATTGTAATATTTTTCATATTTTTGTAACAATATCTTCCAGTTCTTAACAAACTCAGACTTTAGACCGTTTTGCTCTCCGATTAGTTTTGTTAAAATAGAATTAGAAATTTAGAAAATATTGGAAATAAGGAGGACAAAATGAAAAAGGCAATTGTACAAATTAAGAACTTATCAAAGGAAATAAAAGGGAAGAAGATTGTTTCTGATTTAAGCTTTGATATTTTTGAAGGTGAAGTTTTTGGATTTTTAGGTCCAAATGGTGCTGGTAAGACAACGACGATCAGGATGATGGTTGGTTTGATGAATATTTCTGAAGGTGACGTTGTCATTAATGGTCATAGTATTAAGTCCAACTTTGAAGATGCAATTAAGAATGTAGGGGCAATTGTAGAGAATCCAGAATTGTATAAATTTCTAAGTGGTTATGATAATTTACTGCAATATGCTCGAATGGATAAGAATGTAACAAAAGAGAAAATTGATGAAGTTGTTGAGCTTGTTGGTTTAACTGGAGCTATACGTCAAAAAGTTAAAACGTATTCTCTTGGTATGAGACAGCGACTTGGTCTAGCTCAATGTTTATTGCATGACCCGAAGGTTTTAATTCTTGATGAACCTACGAATGGACTTGATCCAGCGGGAATTCGTGAAATGAGGGATCACCTGCAGCTTCTTACGAAGAAAAAAGGGATGGCCATCATTGTATCGAGTCACTTATTAGCAGAAATGGAAATGATGTGTGATCGAATTGGTATTATTCAACAAGGTAAGCTAATAGATGTACAAACTGTAACAGAGCTTACAACTGAAGATATCCAAACGTATTCAATTGAAGTGAATAATAATGAAACTGCACTTAAAGTACTTTCTAAACATAATGCTCAATTAGTTGATGGGGAAATACATATTGAATTAACGAGAGAAGATGTACCGAATGTAATTGAGTTATTAGTCGAAAATCGCATTCGCGTATATGGATTTAAGGCAAATGCAAAAACATTGGAAGATCGTTTCTTAGAAATTACGAATGTTTAACAATTCTTTAGAAGTTTCATTAGTTTGTTGATGCTGAATTTCAAAAAGAAAGGAACTTAAATCATGTTAAAATTGATTCAAAATGAATGGATAAAGATTATTAAAAGACCAGGTACAATTGTGATGGTTGCTCTTATTGTTTTACTTGTAGGAGCGATGGGTTCATTTGTAAAATATAATGAACATAATAAAGAGCAAAATGCAGATAAGAATTGGAAGCAAACATTACAAGTACAAACAGCAGAAGATAAAAAACAATTAAAAGGTATAAGTGATAAAAATGACCCTGAAAGAAAGTATTTAGAACGAACAATTGCAATTAATGAGTACAGAATAGAGCATAATATATCACCAAATGAAAAGACGAATGTTTGGACTTTTATGGATGTTTCATCAAGTTTAATTATATTAGTAGGACTATTTACGATTATCGTTTCTGCCAATATAGTGGCAAGTGAATTTAACTGGGGTACGATAAAGCTATTACTAATCCGTCCGTTTTCTAGAAAAAAAATAATTATGTCAAAGTATTTAACTAGTATTCTATTTGGTTTTGCTATGTTATTTATATTATTTTTAGTTTCGAATCTACTTGGTTTAGCACTATTTGGTACAGGAAGTGGGAATACTTCATATTTAGCATATGTTGATGGCCATGTTGAAGAGCAAAGTAGACTTATTTATTCTGCGAAGCTTTACGTAATGAGCTTTATCGAAACATTTATGCTTGCTACGATGGCGTTTATGGTTTCAACAGTATTTAGGAACAATACAATAGCGATCGGTATTTCAATTTTACTATTAACAGTCGGAAATACGGTAACAGTTATTTTGGCTGGATTCTTTGACTGGACAAAGTTTATCTTATTCGCCAATACAAACTTAATGCAGTACGTCAATGGTAATCCACCAGTTGAAGGAATGACAATGACATTTTCAGTAATTATGCTATTAGTCTATTTTGTTATTTTCCTAGGATTATCATTAGTTGTATTTTCAAAACGAGATGTAACAGCTTAAGTTGTTAGGGTGTTCTTTTAAATAGTCATTTCAATGAAAAAGCCTTATTCAAAGTGAAGAATAAGGCTTTTTCATATTTCTAAAATAATGATTGTATTTTTTCTTTCATCATTTCATTATACAGTTCCAATGCTTGGTCATACTCTTTTTCTTCAAAAAATTTAGTTAATTCTTCGTACTGCTTAATATGATTTTTAACTGAACTTCGTCTATAGGAATAATATTTACTTGCAATAATCTCAAATTTATTTTGTAAAGCTCCGACCGTTTCCATCATTAAATCATTTTGACTTGTTTGTAAAATAAGGTTATGATAGCGATTTGCTTCTTCGTAATATAAATCATGTTCTTCATGAGCAACCGCATTTTTCAATAACTGAATGCATTCATTCATTTCATTTATTGGAAAATCAAGCATTTTCCTTCTAGCTTTTTCAATGCTACCAATGCCTAAAAATAATCGACATTCTAAAAAATTAACGATATCGATCAATGTAATTTGAATATTTTGCACCATTGAGCCTTGGTTTTTAAAATGTTTAACTAAACCAGTTGATTCCAATTTGACAAGAGCCCTTCGAATTGGGGTTCTACTCATGTTCAAATCCTTTACAAGTGATGCTTCAGTTATATATGTTCCAGCAGAATATTTACCTTGTATTATAAATTTTTTGATTTCTTCATATGCTTTTTGTTCTAATGTTATATTATTTGGCAAGTGTTTCACCATCCTACTTTCTAGTGTTATTTAAAAGCGTAGCTAAACAAGAGTAGGGATTTTTTATAAATCCACTCACTATACGAACAAATCTAATATATTGTCCCACAGCTTTTACTAATCTTCTTTTAGTTCTAAGAAAAGAACTAATATTATACACAAAGTATACAATAAAATTGATTAAATAGTATAGAAAAATAATTGTTTCAATAATATGGTAATAAAGGGAAATATCTAATCAGATTAATCAATGTGATAAATGAAGTAAGAGGATGTTTAAAGAATTCTGAAGTAAATAAGTTAAAGTTATATTAACTTAAGTATAAAAATTGTATACAAAAATATTTTTATTAGTTAATTCTCGATAATCAATAAAAAAACATCTAAAGCCTTAAAAGGTTTAGATGTTTTTTATTGAATTTACATTAAAACATTAAATCCATAAATGCTTCTTCTTTCAGTTGAGATAAAATTTCAGTTGCTTTATCATATTCAGATTTTTCCACACGATCAACAAGAGAGTTATATAAATCTATAGTGTGTGGAATTCTATTTTTTCTTACATTAAATACATTAGATGACGTCGCTTCTTCAGTAAATCTCTTCCATAGATTATCAAGCATTTCGATGATTAAATTATTTTGAGAATTTAGTAAAAATGTTTTATAAAACTCTGTCAACGCTCCGTGATAATTGTGGGCATCATCTTGATTATAGGCTTTTTCCATAGAGGCAGTAATTTCTCTAAGTAGTTTGACATTAAATGGAGTATGCTTCCTTTGGGATTTTTCTACGCAAAATACAGCAAAGCACCATTGAATTTCAATCATATTAATAATTTCATGTAAAGTAAAATGAGTATATGTAACAGTCGTTCCATGAAAGTTATTATGTGATAACAACCCTTCGGATACTAGTCTTCCAAGTGCTCTTCTAATCGGTGTTCTACTCATTTGTAATTCAGATACAAGTGCAGTTTCTTTCAAATGCATACCAGTTTGATACTCACCTGAATGAATCAAACTTTTTAATTTTTCATATGCAATTTGTTCTAACGTTTTCTCTTTTGCCATTTTATTCTCCTACTATAAATGTATTAACTATTTCAAAAAAGATCTTCTTATTTAATCCTTAATAGTATACATTAAAAATCCAATTGATAAGCTATAGAAAAAAATAATTGAATTTTTGATAAAGGAATATAGGTGATTTTAATATTTATAGGTTGATTATTATCTGAATTTAAATATCAACTTTTTATTGATTAATTAAACGATGTATTTTTCTTCCATTTATTAGAATAATTTCCATCTCCAATTCAAATGATAAAATAAAATCAAAATAGGGGAATGGTATGAGAACTTATAAAGATGGTATGAAAAAAGATTCCTCAAAAGAAAATTGGATTGATGAATTATCGAAATCAAATGATTTTATTAAATTTAAAACTTCAAGTGATCTTCAGAATGATAGTTACTATAGTATTTATTTTTACCGAACATTAATTAGGTCTGAGATCATGCATGATCAAATACTTCCATATTTGACAAAGAATTATACTCTTGAAGATTTGATGTCTCAACTTCCAGTTCAACAACTTACGATTACTTCTGATAGTTCTAAAATCAAAAGTAAATTGCTAAAAGGTTATACGGCAATTCAGTATGGTGAGAATATAACTGATTGTTTACTTGTTAATATATCGAATAATGTTTCCAGAACGATTGGTCCTCCTTTAATGGAAGCTACTACTTTAGGTCCGCAAGTTGGATTTGTAGAAGATTTAGATGTAAACATCAATTTAATTCGAAATAAATTACCAATTTCTGATCTTCATGTGGAGGAATTGATAGTTGGAAAGTTATCAAAAACGAGTGTTGCTGTTATCTATATAAGTGGAATTGCTGATGATGAAAATATTAATACAGTTACTCAGAGGATAAAAGATATCCAATATGATCATATTCCGGATAGTTCATTTATTTCGTCTATGATTGGTGATAACACGCATTCTATTTTCCCACAATCGATTCCAACTGAAAGACTTGATCGCACAGTCGGAGGTTTAACTGAAGGGAAAATCGCCATTGTTGTTGACGGTTCCCCAAATGTTCTTCTGACTCCTGCTTTAATAGATGAGACTTTTATCGCGATGGAAGACTATTATGTCAATTGGGAACTTGCTACATTTTTCCGTTTACTAAGAATATTCGGTTTTGCACTTGCGATATTTATAACGCCTTTTTATGTTGCAGTTCTGACCTATCATTATGAGCTAATTCCACCTCGCTTACTTGAATCATTAGTCATATCTAGAGCATCTGTACCATTTCCTCCAATTTTTGAGGTGCTATTTTTAGAAATTACGATCGAGTTAGTAAAGGAAGCCGGACTTCGATTACCATCAAAAATTGGACAAACCCTTGGTATTGTTGGTGGTATTGTAATTGGGCAAGCTGTTGTAGAAGCTAAGCTTACGAGTAATATTCTATTAATCTTAGTTGGACTTGGTACACTTGCATCCTACACATCTGCAATCTATAAATTTAACAATACGATTCGATTTATAAAGTTTCCGGTAATCATAATGGCTCAGCTAATTGGGCTTTTAGGGATATTTATGGGCTTTATCTATTTAATGACGCACTTGCTCCGATTAACCTCTTTAGGAAGACCCTATATTGGAACATATCCGTTTAGGAAAACGTCATTTAATGATTTGTGGATCAGATTACCATTTGCAAAGCAGGAAAAAAGACCTACGAATTTAAGACCAGCTACACTTTTTCGATCAACAAATGATATAAAACGTCCAGGTCCACCGAGTGATTTTGATGAATAAAAAGGGGAGATTTATTAATGGCATCGTATAGAAGACAACAAGTTTCACCGTATCTCCTATTTTTTATTATTACAAGCTCTCAAATAGGCGTAGGTGTTTTAGGGTTTCAACGACTCATCGCACAAGATGCTGGTTATGATGCATGGATTAGTGTAATTATTGCTGGGTTTATTGTTAATGCAGTTGTATGGTTTATGTATAAAATGTTAACAAAGGCACAAGGAGATATTATTGATGCGCATAAGCAATTTTTTGGTAATATTATCGGATCAATCTTAAGTTTAGTTATTCTAATCTATTATCTAATTTTAGCAATATCTGTTTTAAGATTATATATTGAAATCGTTCAAGTTTGGATGTTTCCGTCTATATCAACGTGGCTATTATCGAGTATCATTTTATTATTATGCTACTATATTGTATCAGGTGGGTTTCGTGTAGTAGTTGGGATTGCATTTCTATCTGGAATCTTTACGGCATTGCTTTGGGCTTTGCTATTTCATTTGCCACATAAATATATTCATATGGATAATATTTTACCTATTCTTGATCATTCGTTTAAAGATTTGTTATTGTCAGCAAAAAAATCAATCTATACAATGGCGGGGTTTGAAATATTACTAATGGTTTTTCCATTTATTCGTAATGGAAATTCTTCTCAAAAGTATGCTCAATGGGGAATCTTTTTTTCAACTTTAGTCTTCACATTATCGGCTTTTACAACTTTTTTACTATTAAGTGAAAAACAAATTGAACATGTAATCTGGGCGAGACTCTATATAGCTAAATTAATTCATTTTCCATTTTTAGAAAGATTTGAATATATACTAATTTCCAGTTTTTTAATAAAGGTTATTTCAATTTTAGCTCTTTTATTATGGAGCTCAAGCAGAGGATTAAAATTAATTTTTAAATGGAAGCAAAAGTATACATTAATATTGATTAGTGTAATTAGTTTTATCGTTTGTCAATTACTTGAAACTCGATATCAAATTAATGCATTTGCAGATTATACAAGTAGAATTTCTCTTTACATTTTTTATGTTTATATACCACTTTTTTCAATCCTATTTATGATAATGAAGTCTTGGAAAGCAAAATGAAAAAATATCTTCTATTTTTTATTATTTGTATTGCATTATCTTTAAATGGCTGTGCACTTGTACCGTCTGCGAATGTTAATGAACTAAATATTATTGAAGCAGCTGGTTTCGACCTTCCAAAACCAGAACAACTAAAAGGGACTGTTGTTTTCCCTGTGTTTCGACCATCTGGACAGATCGAATTTAAAGTGTCTTCTGCAAGTGGAGAAACAATAAAAAAAGTAAGGGAAAGATTAGATAGTCAAATGAGGTATCGGTTAATGTCAGGTCAGATGCGTGTTGTTACATTCAGTCTAGACTTAGCCAAAAAAGGTTTTTTCCCAATTGTTGATACGTTTAATCGGGACCCGGCCGTTGGGAATATCATACAATTAGCGATTGTTGATGGTAAATCAAGTGATTTACTTTCATTACCACAGTATAAAAATGAAAACATAGCTTTATATCTTTACGATATGCTTGTACACAATTCAGAGGCTGGACCTTTTCCCTATACCGATTTTTCAACGTTTGTCTATCAATATTTTGAAGTAGGGCAGGATCCGTATTTACCTGTGTTAAAAATAGTGGATGAAAAGATTAAATTAAATGGCATTGCAACTTTCAAAAGAGATAAACTTATAACAATTATTCCTTGGAAATATGCTTTCATTTTTAAAGGGTTGAAAGAAAATTATAAACAAGGATTACATCAATTCAAAATTGATGGAGACTATGTAGCAATTGATAATATAAAATCTAAAAGTAAATATGACATCAAAATCAAAAAAGGACAACCAGAGTTTACAATTCATATGAAAATGAATGCCAGAATTCAAGAATATACTGGTGATAAACCAATAGTACTTCCTAAACATATTAAAGAAATAAGTAAAGCAATTGAAAGGGATATTGAAAAAAATGCAAAGGAGCTTATTTCACTCCTTCAAAAAAATAATGTTGATCCAATTGGTTTCGGCTCAAAATTAGAAGCACATTACAGGGACTTTAATGGGAAAAAATGGAGGAAACAGTATTCGAGTGCAAAAATTAAAGTTAAGGTTAATTTAGATATACTTCATACAGGAATTGTTGAATAGATCATGTTTCGAATGAATAGAAGAACTATTAAAACATAAATGGAACTAAAAAGGGACGTCTTAAGGTCATTGTTTGACAGATAGACGTCTTTTTTAATTAAGAACATTGTATAAAAATTGTATACAAACAAATAGATAAGTATGTTAATATAATATTACGGAGAAGTTAAGTATAAGATAATTTAAAACATAGATTAGTTTCTTTAATATATTAAAAATAATTGTATTTATTTTAAGGTAATTCCTGGAGGGGATTATGCTTTTTAAAAATATTTTAATAACCCATACAATCATCATTAGTTTTTTTTATCTAACCTCTTCCATCTTATGGGGAGAAGCAAAACAAAGGTTTGCAGGGAAATCGAAATCTCAAGAATTTTTTATCGGGATTCTATTGAGTGTATTAACAATTGTATTAATAAATTTCCCGATTTTCACAGATCATGGAACAAATATTCAAATTAGAGCTCTTGGAATGGAAATTGCAGCAATCTTTTTTGGGAATATTACCTTAGTGACAATGTTTTTCTTCGATATTATTGCTTTTTATTTTATTAAAGGATTTAACTATGTTTACCTAATTGATTCACTTTTGTTATTAATTGTTTTATTTATTGGTTTTTATATGAATTATCAAAAATGGGATGAAAAGAAAAGAATTCTTATTTTGACTCCTATTATCATTTTATTTAGATGTATCGGTTTTTATTTAATCGATAAATGGATGCTAAAACCAATTGGTGAGATTGTATCAGAAAGATTACTTCAAACGATTGGGTTTTGGATTTTAATGTTTGTTCCAGCATTATTATTAAGTTATTTTATAGCCTATCAAACACGTAATACAGAAATAAAATTAAAGAAAATGGAAAATATCGCAAATGTGGATAGTCTAACTGGACTATATAACCGTAGATATTTTGAAAAACAACTTTTAAATGGATGTTCCAAATCCTATGACACTTCTATACCAATGACGTTATTAATGATTGATGTGGACTATTTTAAAAAATATAACGATCTATATGGTCACCCAAAAGGTGATGAATGCTTAAGAAAAGTAGCAACTAGTTTGCAATTAGAGACGACAAGCGCATCAGGCATTGTTGCACGGTATGGTGGAGAGGAATTCTCAATCTTGTTACCGAAATCAGATCTGAATGATGCAATTAAAATAGCTAATCGATTATGTAAAAATATAAAAAAATTAAAGATTGAACATGAGCAATCAGAGAAAAAATTAGTTACATTAAGTATTGGTGTAGCTTCATTGATTGCTGAAACTGAACAAGATTACTTAAAGCTAGTGAAGCAAGCTGATCTGGCATTATACAAATCGAAGCATAATGGAAGAGATCAAGTGAGTTGCTAAAATATGGAATATGGTTAAAAATGAAAAAACATCTATTAATCACTTCAGAAAAGGTGATTTAAGGTGTTTTTTTATTTATTTTATTAGTGGATTTAAATTAAAATGGTTCAATGCATCGTTGACTAAATCGATATCATAAATGTTTTTCTCTAAGAAAAATTTTATAACTAAATCAGTTAAATCGCTATCTGATAATGTATAGCCAGCAGAACTTAAGAGATCGCTCGTTTCAATTTTATCTAGTTCAAGTGCTAGTGATAAAGCAATTATTGTATTTTTCTTTGGAAGATAATTAGGAATGGAGCGAATTTTTGAAAAATGTTTTCGGTCAATTCCCGTCTTTTTATAGATTATTTATAGATTAGTGGATCACTGAGATTTTTTTTATCAATAAAGTTAAATAAGAGCTCTTTAAATGTTGGTTTCAGTTTGTTTTTAATAAATGCTTCAATCTCTATATTTTCTAAAGGCTCAGCCGCATTTATTTCATTCTGACTAAAATGTATTTCTTCTATTTTTACTTCTTCTAAATGGCATTTTACATATAGTTGTAATTCAATCAAAAATTCTTGGTTAAGCATGTTCAATTCCCCCTTCCAAAATGTCTCTTTTAAGGCGAACTATCTACTAATTAATTCAGTTACTATTATAACATCAAGAATGAAGGGGCTGATTTAGAATGAACAGTAATAAAACAGAAATCATTTTTTTAATCGATAGAAGTGGTTCAATGGCTGGACTTGAAGGTGATACGATTGGTGGTTTTAACGCATTTATGAAAAAACAAAGTAGTTTTGATGGGGAAACGAATGTAACAACAGTGCTTTTTGACGACCAGTACGAAGTCTTATGGAATGGGCTCAATGCACATGAATTAATATTAACGGATAAAGAGTATTTTGTAAGAGGAACTACTGCACTTTTAGATGCAATAGGTAAAACCATCTTAAATGTAGGCAACAGATTGTCTTTATGTAACGAGATGGAAAGACCTGCTAAAGTCATTTTTGTTATTACGACTGATGGGTTAGAGAATGCGAGTGTTGAATTTACGTATAGTAAAGTGAAACATCTTATCCAACACCAACAAGATAAGTATAATTGGGAATTTATATTTATGGGAGCAAATATCGATGTAGCAAAAGAAGCAAGTAGCCTAGGAATTTTAAAAGAAAATGCTTATACTTTTGAATCTTCTAATGAAGGTGTTGAAAATATGTATAGTGTAATAAGCGAAGCGGTGTCAGAAAAAAGGATATAATTTTGATTCAAATCTAGTAAGCCCTTTAGACTTACTAGATTTTTTTATTGTAAATAAAAATTCTTTAATGATAAAAAAGCAGTTAGAATAATAATGTTAGAATAGGGACATAAAACATATTTAGAGGAGAGATGTACATATGAAACCGCAAAGCTTAGATCATCACGTTAGATATCATCCAGTTTTCCACTTTTTTGGGGCACCACTAGCGTTAATCACAATCATTGGTTCAATCGTTAACTTGTGTATCGCAATAAAAAATAACGATCATATTTGGTTAGCAGTATTTATTTTAGTTACTTCGCTTTTATTAGTTGTTTCGTTTTTTCTAACAAGACTTTATTCCAACAAAGTGCAAGACCGTGTCATTCGAATGGAAGAAAATTTTCGTCACTTTACGCTAACTGGTAAACCGTTAAATCCTCAATTAACAATGGGGCAAATCATTGCATTACGATTTTCAAGTGACGAGGAATTTGTAGCGCTAAGTGAAAGAGCTGTAAATGAAGGAATGAGTTCGAAAGAGATTAAACAAAATATTAAAAATTGGCGAGCGGATGAGTATCGCGTTTAATTTTGTGTAGGGGCCTATTATTATAGGTCCTTTTTCTTTTTTAGAGGGGATCTGTTTAATATAAACGTTGATTTTTGAAAGAAAATTAGTCTAAAGTTCGAGTAACAATTCAAGCAAAAAATTTGTTACTAATTAAATATGATAATTTCCCCTAATGCCGCTAACAATAAAGATATAAAATAATCAAGTTTAGATTTAAAACTACGTTGCTAAAATTGTATTTAAATTTATTCTTTTTAGTTTATTCATTAAAAAAATTTAACAAAATCTGTATTGTAGTATAACGACATAAATGTTTAAATTATACTAGTCATTTTTCATCTTAAATATTCTGATTAAAAATTATAGGCTATACAATTATCTCAAAAGGAGCTCAAATGGAAGAGAAGCGTAATAAAATCAAAAAAACAAAAAGAAAGCCTCTTAAAATATTGCTGTTGATTGTTCTAATTCTTATAGCATTTATTGGATATAAGGGAATAAAAACATACTATAAATTACAGAATGCTACCCAGGGTGATGTTCTTCACTCAAGTTTGCGTAAACAAGAAATAAAAGATACTCAACCGTTTTCCATTTTATTTCTTGGAATTGAAAACTACGCAACAAAGGGTAAAGGTGGGAGAACTGATTCCATCATATTAGTAACTGTAAATCCCAAAAATAAAACAATACAAAAAATGAGTATTCCTCGTGATACGTACGTGGAAATTCCAGCTCAAAAAAGAAAAACTAAAATTAATGGTGCATATAACAGTGGTCTTCAATCCACTGTAAATACAGTAGAAAACTTTTTACATGTCCCAATCGACTATTATGTTACTGTAGACTTTGGTGGTTTTAAAAATATTGTCGATGAGATTGGTGGAATTGATGTTGATGTTCCATTTGATTTTTGGCAATATACAGATACTAAACCACGTTATAAGGTTTACTTCAAAAAAGGAAATCAACATCTAAATGGAACAGAAGCTTTAGCCTATGCTCGAATGAGAAAGCGCGATCCACGTGGTGATTTTGGACGTGAGGAACGTCAACAACAAGCTATGCTGGCAATTATCGATAAATTAAAGTCTCCGAAAACATTATTTAAAATAGATAATTATGCTAGTGTATTTAGTAAAAATGTCAAAACAAATATGAGCTTGTCTGAAGGATTATACTTATTCAATGATATGAAAGAAGCTAATCCTAAAGACATCACGACATTAAAATTAGAAGGAAAAGACGATTATATTAACAGAATTTACTATTATATGCCTGATCAAACTAGCGTAAATGCTATAACAAGTAGTTTGAGAAATCATCTTGAACTTGATAAATTACCAGCTAATTCAAGTGAATCAAAATAAGTGCATGTATCATTGATTTAAAAAAAAGAGGTAAATGAGTAAGTATACTCATTTATCTCTTTTCTTTTTTAATTCAACTTAAGCAATACTTTAGTTGAATTAGAACTTATATTTTATTTTCCAGAATCCTCTGGTTTACTTAACACTATTTTTAAAAGTTCAAAGCAAGTAAGATAAGAGGCCATATGCTACTAATCTGCAATTAGTCAAATAAAAAAGACCGCCGAAGCTCAACTAAAGCAGTGAATAAGAATATATTTTAAAATATTCATAGTAACTATTTAAATAGTCGAGTAAGAAAAAATGTAAAACAAATAATTGCAAATAAATAAGAAATATTAACGATAGATCTAAGTCGTTAACAGTGGATTTAGTATAAACGTCCAAATTTTTTCTTCTTTTACTTCCAAAATAAAAAATAAAATATATATAAAAACTCCCATACCTTCAAATATCTTATATAGATATTTCCTCATTAATTTTCCTCACAAAAGTAGTTTTTTAGACTGGGTATATAAATTTTCACTCTACTTTTTGCACTGATTTATTGATCGCTATAACATGAAGTATAAATCTAATAATTAATTGACCTAGAAAATATAAAATAAAATAGAAAATAGGAGAAATATTTCTCTCAAATAGCTTATATGGACCATTTTCTGGTATGAAAATTTTCACTAAAATAATAGATAATAATAGTACTAGTGCATTTACAATGAAAAAGTGACTCATTCTTAATCGAACTAATAATAACCCCATAATAAGCGTTGCAAATAATAAGAAATAAGATGTATATGGTACTCTGTTCAAGTCAAACCATGTGGTAAGAAAAGGAATCGGTAATAAATAAATTAAATAAAAAGCTTTTTTCACTAAATCACCCCTTTCTAGAACTTAATAATAAGCGCTTTAATTACTTTCATAATAGTAACATATTTTATTATTCCTAATTGAACAAAACTGCCCTTAACTTTAATAAAAAAATCAACAATCTACTCAAAAGAGCCTTTATAGAAAAAAACGGATTGTTGAAATTGTTTATCTATTGTAATTTATGTAATTTTCACCGTCAGATTTTGAAATACTCATTAACGAATAAAAAAAAGGGCTAAATACCGAGTAATACCGGCAATTTACTTTGAAAAGAGCTTAAGAAAAAGCCCGTTTTATTGCTGTATTCTCAGTAATTTTAGTTAAACACCTGTAATAAACATCCGATGAAAGGAAATGATTTATCATCTCCCTGTTACTTTTTTTAGAAAAATCTATGTTACGATTAGTGAAAATTAGCAAACAAAGGAACATGGAGGGTAAAAGAAATGATTAACAAAGTTAAAGTTACAACCATTTTAGCAGCTGCTGCACTCTCAGTATCTGTAAGTGCTAATGTGCAGGCTGCTACTATTAATGTAAAAAAAGGGGATACCTTGTGGGATCTATCACGTGCAAATAATGCTACCGTTGAAAATACTAAAATGTTAAACGGGATTACTTCAGACTTAATTCATCCTGGTGATAAACTTATCATTGCACCAGAAAAACATTATCAAGTTAAAAAAGGTGATACGTTATGGGATATTGCACAAAATCATGGTGTAACAGTATCGCAAGTTCAAGAATGGAACAATATACATACTGATCTAATTCAACCTGGATTAAACCTAGTAATTTTTGAAGGCGTAAAAAATATAGCTCAATCAAAAATGATAAATACAAATCTTGCAACAAATTCTAAAACTACTTCAACAGTGAAGTCAGTTCAAGAATCTCCAAAGACTGCATCGGCATCAAGAGAAGATGTTCCTAAAACAAAGGAAATTGTACCAGCAAC
Organism: Bacillus sp. AFS053548; assembly: GCF_002575105.1. Taxonomy (NCBI): domain Bacteria; kingdom Bacillati; phylum Bacillota; class Bacilli; order Caryophanales; family Bacillaceae; genus Bacillus; species Bacillus sp. AFS053548. The sequence goes on from NZ_NUHI01000015.1 coordinate 131,629, forward strand.
AAAGGAAAGTGCATCAACAACTAAAGAGAGTACACCAACAACAAAAGAAAGTACATCAACAATAAAAGAGAGTGTACCAGCAGCAAAAGAGAGTGCATCAACAACAAAGGCAAGTGTACCAACAACAAAAGAAAGTGCACCAACACCAAAAGAAAATGAATCTAAAACAAATGATTCAGCTGGTTCAAAAGTAATAATAATGGAAGCATCTGCCTATACAGCTTCTTGTAAAGGTTGTACTGGCATTACGGCTACTGGAATCAACTTAAAAGAGAATCCAAATACAAAAGTCATTTCCGTTGATCCAAGTGTAATCCCGCTTGGAAGTAAAGTGAATGTAGAAGGTTATGGTGTAGCAATAGCTGGAGATACTGGCGGTGCGATTAAGGGAAAACGTATTGATGTATTTATCCCAAATAAACAAGATGCGATTAATTTTGGAAGAAAACAAGTGAAAGTAACGATATTAAACTAATCATAAAAAAACACTGAAACGTTTTATAGGGTTTCAGTGTTTTTGATTATGCAATTTTTTAGTAGATGACTACTGGCTCATATGTGCTGAGATTATCAAATACGGTTTTCATTAGAATAGGTGGAGTGTTAACGCAGCCACCCGATCCTGCAGTTAGATAGGCATTGCTTGACCAGTTGCTTCGCCAGCTAGCATCGTGGAATCCTTGTCCGCTGTTTGTGAATGGTGCCCAATAATCGACCTTAACTTCATAAGAACCAAGACCTACATGTGAACCCCTGAGGATCGATGGTGTTCGTTTATAAAGGATATACCAAACTCCTTTTGAAGTATCCTCACCAGTGATGTGTTTACCAGTAACGACATTCGTTGTGATAACCAATTTGCCATTTTTATAAAGCCAAATACGCTGTTCGGCAATCGACACTTCAGCATATGTATCGCCAATCCCATTGTTCGTGGTCGTATTATATCCATAACCTTCATTGTTCCAGCCATTTCCGATAATATGAGTAGGAGTAATCGATTTTTCTCCTGTTTCAAAAGCCTTCTGAACTAGTGTTGATTCTTTATCAACATCTAATGCCCAGCCATAGCCTTCTCCTTTAACTGAAATGACTGATCCTGAATGTGTCTTAAATGTAAAATTTTTATTTAATGTAGAGTGAGAATTATTTACTTCAGCAATCTTGTTTTTAAGATTACTAGAGTCGATCGTAACTTTCATATCTTTTGACACAGAAGCATTTTGAATGTATTCACTCGCATTTAAAGAATAAACTTTATCCTGAACTTTATACTGAACTGTACGCCCTAGTAGTTCCTGAAGTTTTTTCTTTTCATTTTTCACAATTTGATTATCTTCTTTGATTGGCTGTATGTATACAGGGTTTAGACGGATTATACTAGTATATTCTTGTCCCTTATAGTCTTTTAATAGATGATCAACATCATACCGTTCACCGCTAATGCTTTTTGAGACAATAATTTTACCTTGTTTCAATTGAACAGTCGCATCTTTTGGAGCTTTTAAGCTCTTATTAAGAGTGAGAAGCTTATTTTCAATTTGTTTTTTCATTGTGTGAATTTGTTTTTCATCTCGTTTACTCGGCATTAAAGAATAATTTTTTTCTTTTGAAGTAGGAAAAAACGTGCGCTGGTTTTTTACAATTTTTTTAATAGCAGGCAGATCACTTTCCGTAAAATTCATTTTTGTATCTTTTCCATCCAATATTTTCTGGTCGCCTACATAAACGATGTTTTTAAGTTTGCTTGTTTTTAATTTTTTTAGTGCTTCGTCAGCATTCAGTCCACCTAAATTTATGCCGTTTACTTTGATTTGAGCATTAAAATGATTAGCCCGATAGCTGAACACAATGATGAGTGTAATAATAATAATGACACCAACCAAAATGAAATGCCAAGGCAAAGACCGTTTAAATGATCTTCTTTGTTGAATATTAGTTCCTTTTACATTTAAAGTGCTTTCCAAAACAATTCCTCCCATAACCAATTAGTCCATCTATCAATGTTTACTGAAATTCAGATTAGAATATTACAATTATATTACATTATTTACTTATATGTGACTATTCTACAATTTTCTTCGGTCGAACTCTGTCACAATTTGTTTAGTTGTAGGAATTTTTTCCTTTTTTTATTTTTAGCAGGCTTAGTGAAAGGATAGGACTAAAAAGTATAAATTAATTATATAATGCCTCACTCTAATTCTAATAATATTTTTCTATCTACTATTGAAGTATAAGATTGTTAAATTTATGAATCTATTAGTGTATTGAGTTTATAAGTTCCTTTTTTTACTATTCACTATATTATATTTGTATATCAAGTTTAGTATCCTTGCTATTGCGTATAGCCTTGAAAAAGCATTTTTGAAAGAGATAGAGTTGAAAAGAATAGTTTACTAATGTATCATTATTAATAATCAGAATATTCCGTAAAGAAAAGAGGGACATGTAAATGAGTAAACAAATTCCTGAAAAATGGTGGAGTCAACTGAGGGTGCCAGCAATTTCTGCACCGATGTTTTTAGTTTCTGGACCTGAGCTAGTAGAGGCAGCATGTTTAAATGGTGTAATTGGGTCATTTCCAGCACCGAATGCTCGCCCGATTGAGGTACTTGATCAATGGATGGGGCAATTAAATGATCATCTTGCTTTGGCGCGCGCAAATGAGCCGGAGCGTAAAATTGCACCATGGGCAATGAATATGGTCGTTCATAGCTCTTATAGTAGATTACAAGAAGAGCTTGAGCTATTGAAAAAACATAAACCTGAGCTTGTTATTACTTCATTAGGCTCTCCAAAAGTAGTAGTTGATCTTGTACATAGTTATGGTGGACTAGTATTCTCAGACGTTAGTGATATGAAATTTGCTAAAAAAGCAGCTGAGGCTGGTGTAGATGGACTAATTTTAGTTGCGTCAGGTGCTGGTGGTCATGCTGGAAATTTAAATGGATTTGCGTTCGTTGATAGTGTTCGTACGTTCTGGGACGGCATTATTGTGTTAGCAGGTGGGATTTCAACTGGTAAAAGTATATTAGCTGCACAAGCTGCGGGCGCAGATTTAGCTTATATGGGAACACGCTTCATTGTTGCGAAGGAAAGCTTAGCAAATGATGAATATCGACAAATGCTAGTTGATGCAACACAAGATGATATTGTCCTAACTGATGCATTCTCTGGTGTGAAAGCGAATATGTTAATTCCTAGCATAGTGAAGGCTGGTCTTGATCCTGAAACATTGAAAAAGAAAGATAAAGTCGATTTCGATGGAATGAAAAATGAATCGAATGCAAAGGCTTGGAAAGAAATATGGTCTGCTGGTCATGGCGTTGGGGCAATTACAAAAATCAGTTCAATTGCCGACATTATAAATGAACTGGAAGAAGAGTATAGTGAGGCAGTTAATAAACTAAATCAAAATGCTAAGAAATTAAAATCAGCAGTAAGTAAATAAATAATATTGTAAGCGTTTTACTTTCGTATCGTGAATCTATTGTTTAATTATCATTTTAAGATTATAATTAATCTATTGAGATGGAATCATAGTATGGGATGTTATGACTCTATCAATTTAGTAAACAAAAAAATGGATTGGTATGTTAGTACGATTTGCTAATAAACTATTCCACCATGAAAACATAAAACCTATTAATCGGGTATGTGTATTCATGGTGGATTTTTTTATGTTAAAAAGGGGAGAAAAAACCGTGAAAAATAACATGGTTACAATTACGATTGACGGGAAAGAAGTAATCGCAAAGCAAGGTTCTACAATCTTACAAATCATCAATCAAAATGAAATTAGTCATCCGCAAATTTGTTATGTTCCTGAGGTCGATCCAATTCAAACTTGTGATACTTGTATTGTTGAAATTAATGGTGAGCTAAAGCGCTCATGTTCAACTGTAGCAATGAGCGGAATGAATATTCAATTGACTTCACCAAGAGCGAAGGAAGCTCAAACTGAAGCAATGGATCGTTTATTAGAAAATCATTTATTATATTGCACAGTTTGTGATAATAATAATGGGAATTGTAAGCTACATAATACGGTTGAAGAAATGGGTATTGAACATCAAAAGTATCCTTATCAGCCAAAGGTTGCTTCTTGTGAAGTAGACTTGACACATCCTTTTTATCGATATGATCCAAATCAATGTATTGCATGTGGACAGTGTGTAGAAGTATGTCAGAATCTTCAAGTAAATGAGACATTATCAATTGATTGGGAAGCTGAGCGTCCACGTGTCATTTGGGACAAGGGTGTTTCGATTAATGATTCTTCATGTGTAAGTTGCGGACAATGTGTAACAATTTGTCCATGTAATGCATTAATGGAAAAATCAATGCTAGGTGAAGCTGGATTTATGACTGGATTAAACGACGAGTTACTTGATCCGATGATCGATTTAGTAAAAAAAGTAGAGCCAGGATATAGTGGTATTTTTGCCGTTTCAGAGGTTGAAGCAGCAATGCGAGAAACACGTACGAAAAAGACAAAAACAGTTTGTACTTTCTGTGGTGTTGGCTGTACATTCGAGGTTTGGACGAAGGATCGAAAAATCTTAAAAGTTCAACCAAGCTCTGATGCACCAGTCAATGCAATTTCGACTTGTGTAAAAGGTAAATTTGGTTGGGATTTTGTAAATTCCGAAGAACGAATAACAAAGCCTTTAATTCGAAAAAATGGCGTATTTGTTGAAGCGAGCTGGAATGAAGCCCTTGATTTAGTTGCAAGTAAACTTGGTTCCATTAAACAAGAATATGGAAAAGGTTCTGTAGGATTTATTTCATCTTCGAAAATTACGAATGAAGAAAACTATTTAATTCAAAAGTTAGCACGACAAGTATTTGAAACAAATAATGTTGATAATTGCTCACGTTACTGTCAATCACCAGCAACAGATGGATTATTCCGCACAGTTGGTATGGGTGGAGATGCAGGAACGATAAAGGATATCGCAAAGGCTGGACTAGTTATAATCGTCGGTGCGAATCCAGCAGAGGGTCATCCTGTACTTGCGACAAGAGTTAAGCGAGCACATAAATTACATGGACAAAAACTGATTGTTGCCGATCTTCGTAAAAATGAAATGGCAGAGCGCTCTGACATTTTTATTAGACCAAAGCAAGGTACAGACCAAGTATGGTTGATGGCTGTAACGAAATATATCATTGATCAAGGCTGGCATGACTTAAAATTCATCTATGAGAATGTTCATTTCTTTGAAGACTTTAAAGTTGTACTTGAGAAATACACCCTTGAATATGCCGAAAGTGTAACTGGGATTTCAAAGGAAACGTTAATTCAAATAGCCGAAATGATTCATGAAGCTGATGGAACTTGTATTTTATGGGGCATGGGCGTTACGCAAAACACTGGTGGCTCTGATACATCTGCTGCTATTTCGAACTTATTACTTGCAACAGGAAACTACAGACGACCTGGTGCTGGCGCTTATCCGCTTCGTGGTCACAATAATGTACAAGGTGCTTGTGATATGGGTACTCTTCCTGGCTGGCTTCCTGGTTACCAACATGTTACGGATGACGCGGCTCGCATGAAGTTTGAAAAAGCGTGGGGCGTTGAAATTGGAGGAAAACCTGGTTTAGATAATATCCAAATGCTTCAATCAATCGAAAAAGGCGAAATGAAAGCTATGTACTTAGTTGGTGAAGATATGGCGCTTGTCGATTGTAATGCAAACCACGTACATGAAGTTTTATCAGATTTGGATTTCTTTGTCGTACAAGATCTCTTCTTCTCAAAAACAGCGCAATATGCAGATGTTATTTTACCTGCTGGGCCATCACTTGAAAAAGAAGGAACATTTACTAATACTGAGCGTCGAGTACAAAGATTATATCAAGCATTACCAACTCTTGGTGAATCGAAGGCTGACTGGTGGATTGTCCAAGAAATTGCAAACCGATTAGGTGCGAATTGGAACTATCAGCATCCAGGTGAGATCTTCGCTGAAATGGCAAAGTTAGCGCCACTATTCTCTCAAGCTAGCTACGAAGTGATGGAAGGCTGGGATAGTTTCCTTTGGGGAAGCTTAGACGGAGCAAGTACGCCACTTCTTTATGAGGATGGTTTTAATTTCCCAGATAAAAAGGCAAGATTTGCTTTAGCTGATTGGATGGAACCTGTTGAGTTTGCAGAAGAGTTTGACCTATTAATAAATAATGGGCGTATGCTTGAGCATTTCCACGAAGGGAATATGACGAATAAATCATATGGTATTCAATTAAAAGTACCTGAGATTTTTGTAGAGGTTTCACCAGAGCTTGCGAATGAACGTGGCATTAAAGATGGCTCATTAGTTCGATTAGTATCTCCGTATGGAGCGCTGAAATTACCAGCACTAGTAACGGACCGAGTACAAAAAAATGAGTTGTTCTTACCGATGAATTCAACAAATAAAGAATCTGCAATCAATTTCTTAACAGGTCCAGCTAAAGATCACCGTACAAATACACCAGCTTATAAACAAACGAAGGTACGGATGGAAGTATTACGTGTAGAGGGTGAAAGTCCGTTGCCAAAGTCGAACCCCCGTAATAAAAAGCGCAACCCTCAAAATGGAGTTGAGGTTCAGCGTAAATGGGAACGAAAAGGATACGTCCACTTAACGACAAAATAAAGGGGAATAATGATGGCACAACCAATCACGACAATTCAAAAATACGTACCAACTAAAGAAGAGCAAAATCAACAGAAACTAGAGGATTTGAAGCTTTTATTAGCAGAAAATGAAGATTCGTTAAATAAAATTTTAAACATCGTTTCTGAATTAAATGAAACAGGTGTCCTTGAAGCTGCAAATTCAATGCTACAATCTAAAGAGAAGATTACAAAAATTGCTTTAGGACAAATGAACCGAGAGCCAGTCACGAATATCATCAATAATATTATGGGAGCTGCTGGTGCACTTTCAAGTGTGGACCCAGAGTTAACAACAAAGCTAATCAATTCCGTAACAAAAGGAATCGATGAAGGAAATAAACATCTTGAAAATGATGATAAAGTAGGAATACTTGATTTAGTAAAAGTTTTAAAAGATCCTGATGTAAATCGAGCAGTTGGTTTTGGTATTCATTTTCTAAAAGGTATGGGAAAAGGTCTAAAAGAATAATAGAAAAAACAATTTGTATTTAATAGAAAAGAGTTTAATAATAAGAGATGAACCTTTTAATCAAAAAATGAATTGATAGGTTCATCTCTTAATGAATATTTTTTGTGGAAAAACGAGATATGAAAAATATTTCAGGAAGAAGGGAATCTTTAACGATGCTACCAACTGAAGTGAGAAGAAGAATTCTCCGCTTTGAAAATGGTGAAACAAACTATATTGAAGACAGCGTTGTCACAGAATTTCCCGTCACGGTAAAAATCAACGGACAAGAATTTGTTACGATGGTCAGTACCCCAGAGTTTATTGAGGATATGGTCGTAGGATTTTTAGCATCCGAAGGGGTCATCCGAAAATACGAGGATATTGAAAACATATGGTTCCAAGAAAAAGAAGGCTTTGTCCATGTAAAAACAAAGAATATTAATCCATATTATAAAGATATTCAAAGTAAAAGATATATTACATCATGCTGTGGAATGAGTAGACAAGGGTTTGTTTTTGTAAATGATGCATTAACTGCAAAAAAAATGAAAGAAGTGAATGTTCAACTATCATTTCAAGATTGTTTTCGATTAATGAAAGAAATGCAACAGTCCGCATTTTTGTTTCATGAAACAGGCGGAGTCCATAATGCTGCTTTATGTGATTTAAATGGGATTGTTTTGAATAGAATGGATATTGGTAGGCATAATGCATTAGATAAAATCTATGGATATTGTCTAAAAAACAATATTAGTATTTCAGATAAAATAATTGTTTTTAGTGGGCGATTATCTTCTGAAATTTTACTAAAAGTAGCTAAAATTGGTTGTGAGGTCATACTGACGAAATCAGCTCCAACAGAATTAGCTCTTCAACTAGCGGAAGAATTAGGTATTACGACAGTTGGATTTATTCGAAATCAGTCACTCAATGTTTATACTCATTCAAAGCGTATTGTGAAATAGTGAGTTAAACAAATCATTTATGAAATAAAAAGAAGTGGGGCAATGGTTATGAAAAATGTTGCATTGGATAAACATCATCGACCTTTACAGGATTTACGTATATCTGTTACCGATCGCTGCAATTTTCGTTGCCGTTATTGTATGCCGGAAGAAATTTTTGGTCAGGACTATTCTTTTTTATCACAAGATAAAATACTATCCTTTGATGAAATTGAAAGATTAACACGTATTTTTGTATCTTTAGGAGTAAGAAAAATTAGAATTACTGGTGGAGAACCTTTATTACGTAAAAATTTACCTAAACTGATTGAACGATTAAATAAAATTGATGGTGTTGAAGATATTGCTTTAACAACAAACGGGACATTACTTAAAAAGTTTGCAAAAGATTTATATGAAGCCGGTTTAAGAAGAGTAACCGTAAGTATAGACTCTTTAGATGAAGAACGATTTGCATATATGAGTGGTAATCGAGGAAATGTAAAGTCTGTTCTTGAAGGGATACAAGCTGCTTCTGATATCGGAATGAAGGTTAAAATCAATATGGTGGTTCAAAAAGGCAAGAATGAACAAGATCTTATCCCGATGGCACAATATTTTAAAGAGAAAAAACATATTCTTCGTTTTATTGAGTATATGGATGTTGGAAATTATAACGGCTGGAGGCTCGATGAAGTTGTAGGAAAACAAACAATCATCGATCTGATCAATGAAGTCATGCCTTTAGAATTTACAGAAGCTAATTATGTAGGAGAAGTTGCTAATCGATACCGTTACAAAGATAGTGATGATGAAATTGGAATTATTTCATCAGTGACCGATTCATTTTGTTCAACTTGTACAAGGGCGCGTATATCTGCAGAAGGAAAATTATATACATGTTTATTTGCAACAAAAGGTTATGATCTAAAAGAATTAGTCAGGTCTAACCAAGATGATGAACAAATAAAAGAAACGATTCTATCAATATGGAGCAACCGAACGGATCGTTATTCAGATGAACGATTAAGTAATACAAAAAAAATGAATGATAAATCATCACATAAAATTGAAATGTCCCATATAGGTGGTTAATCATTACCAATAATAGAAGGTTTGGAGATTATGCAATGTCTATATAATGCTCTAACTAAAAATTAGAAAGTGATGATTGGTATCTCTGTTCGTTTAGCAGAGAAATTAAGCAGCATTCAGAACTCCTTATATGATGAGGATTTCTTAATGCTGCTTTATTACATATAAGGAAAACAAGAAAAGCAGAAAAATTGGTGAGGATACCCGGAGAAAACTTTTTATCTCTTTCGCTAGGTCCTGCTCTTTAATGGAGGATATCTTATGTCAGAACGTTATTCACGTCAGCAACTATTTACCCCGATTGGTGAAAATGGACAAGAATTAATTAGAAAGAAACATGTTTTAATTGTTGGGGCAGGTGCGTTAGGAAGTGCTAGCGCGGAGGCACTTGTTAGAGCTGGAATTGGAAAGTTAACTTTAATTGACCGAGATTATGTTGAAATGAGTAACTTGCAAAGGCAACAGCTTTATACTGAAGAAGATACTTTTGAGAAATTGCCGAAAGTAATTGCCGCTAAAAAACGTCTCCAAAAAATAAATTCAGATGTTTTCATCAATGCATTAGTAATGGATGCAAGTGCAGATAATATGGAAGTCCATTTGAAGGACACTGATGTTATGATTGATGCAACAGATAATTTTGATATTCGCTTTATCATAAATGATTTATCACAGAAATATGAAATTCCGTGGGTGTATGGCTCTTGTGTGGGGAGCTTTGGTATGTGTTGTACGATTTTACCAAGTAAAACTCCTTGTTTAAACTGTATATTAAAAAGTTTACCAGTACCTGGTGTGACTTGTGACACAGCTGGAGTCATTAGTCCTGCGGTACAATTAGTAGCGGCATATCAGGTTGCTGAAGTATTAAAACTATTAGTTGAGGATTATTCAGCAATTAATTCAAAATTCCTTACATTTGATTTATGGAATAATCAACATTTTTCATTTAAATTATCGAAACTCAAATCAGATGATTGTCCTTCATGTGGAACAAATAGGACGTATCCTTATTTAGCCTTTGAAAATCAAACGAAAACAAGTACACTTTGTGGGCGAAACACGGTTCAAATTAGACCTTCAACGACTAAAAATTATGACTTTAATGAACTAGAAATCCAACTAAAACAACACGGGAAAGTAGGGCGGAATCCTTATTTGATCTCTTGTCAGATAGAAGATTATCGATTTGTTGTTTTTCAGGATGGAAGGGTTTTTGTTCACGGAACAAATGATATACAGGAAGCTAAAAAACTATATTATCGTTTATTAGGTTAATAGAGAGAGGATGAAAAGAATGGTTGAAAAACGAGTGCCACTACCGATCGAAGAAGCAGTTCGTAAAGTGATGGATTTTGCCAAACACGGATCAAAAGAAATGGTATCAATCGATTTAGCATATGGACGAGTATTAGCTGATGATATAAAAGCTGATCAGGATATACCTGCTTTTGACCGCTCTCCATATGATGGCTTTGCGATTCGAGCTGAAGATACTATTCTTACACGCAATGAAAATCCAACAATCTTTGAAGTGGTTGGAGAAATTGGTGCTGGTTCAGTTTTTCCAAATGAAGTAGCTCCATTACAGGCCGTTCGTATTATGACAGGAGCTCAAATACCTCAAGGTTGCACAGCCGTTGTCATGCTTGAATTAGCAAAAGAGATTAAAACTGAAGGTAAAACGTTTATTGAAATTAAACGTTCTTATCAAAAAGGCGATAATATTTCATTCCAAGGGGAAGAAACGCATAAAGGTGATATTCTTGTTAAAAAGGGAACTGAAATCAACCCTGGAGTGATTGCTTTACTTGCTACTTTTGGATATAGTCAAGTTCCTGTAGCGAAAAAGCCAGTCATCGGAGTTATTGCAACAGGGAGTGAACTGCTAGATGTCAACGAACCGCTTGAACCTGGTAAAATTCGCAATAGTAATTCCTATATGGTTCTCGCTCAAATTCAAAAAGCAGGTGCAATCCCTAAATATTTAGGAAAGTTTAGCGATGATTTGGATACTTGTTTTTCAGAAGTTAAAAATGCCTTAGAGCAAGTTGATATTCTAATTACGACCGGTGGAGTATCTGTCGGTGATTATGACTATTTACCAGATATTTACGCAAGATTAGGAGCTACAGTTTTATTTAATAAAATTGCCATGCGTCCAGGAAGTGTAACAACAGTAGCGCATTTTGAAAATAAATTATTATTCGGTTTATCAGGGAATCCATCTGCTTGTTTTGTTGGATTTGAGCTATTTGTCAGACCGATTATCCAAACTTATTTATTTAACGAAACACCACATTTAAAAAGAGTCAGTGCAATTTTAGGTGAAAACTTTCCAAAACCAAATCCATTTACAAGATTTGTAAGAGGTAAAATTGTGTATCATGAAGGTCAATTAACAGCAATTCCAGCAGGTTTTGATAAGTCCAGCGCTGTATCGTCATTAGCTTATACAGATGCTTTTATTGTTTTACCTGGAGGAACTAGAAAATATGAAAAAGGTATGTCAGTAGACTTATTATTATTAGAAGACCATGAAGGAAGTAAATGGCCTTGGTATGAATTTATTCCAGCGTATAAATAAGCAGTAGTACTCTATTAATTTAAGAAAAGTGAAGTGGTTTACTTGGAACAAACATTTTTTAATATTGTCGATACACCGATTGTTGTTGAGGAAGTTTCAGATAAAGTAAAAAGTAGAAATGCAGGAGCCATTACTGTTTTTATTGGTACAGTTAGGGAGTTAACAAAAGGAAAAAAGACTTTGTCGCTAGAATATCAAGCGTATGAAACAATGGCCGTAAAAAAGCTAGCCCAAATTGGTGATGAAATCCACGGGAAATGGCCAGAAGCAATTGTTGCGATTACTCATAGAATTGGAAGATTAGAGATTAGCGATATTGCCGTTGTGATTGCAGTTTCCTCTCCGCACCGTAAAGTTGCTTACGAAGCAAATGAATACGCAATCGAACGAATTAAACAAATCGTTCCGATCTGGAAAAAAGAGTTTTGGGAAGATGGTACGATGTGGATTGGTGACCAATTAGAAAATACATCATACCAAGAAGGAAAACCAAATATGGAGGAATCCAAATGATTAAAGTTTTATTCTTTGCTCATTTACGTGAGAAAGCTGGTACGGAAGAATTGACGCTAACTGATAAAAGTGGAATTAACGTAAAAGACTTAAAAGACTGGCTGATGAATAACTATGATTTACCACAACTGAATCAGATTATGACAGCAATCAATGAAGAATTCGTAACAGATGAAGAAATTGTAAACGATGGAGATACGATAGCATTTATTCCACCAGTAAGTGGAGGATGATGGATTTCATAAAGCTCGAAAGTAGGTAGAATGATGCATAAACATAACGAAAAAGCGATTGTTAACGCAGCGATTTTAACAGTTAGTGATACTAGAACTGTTGAAACTGATGAGAGCGGTAAACTAATTAAAGCTTTATTAGACGAGCAAAAACATATCGTCCATGATTATAAAATCACAAAAGATGAAATAGCATTGATCGAATCGATTGTTAGATCATGGAGTGAAGATGAAACGATTCAAGTTATCATCATTACAGGTGGTACTGGTTTTACGAAAAGAGATGTTACATATGAAGCAATTTCAAAAATGCTAGATAAAGAAATGCAAGGATTTGGGGAACTGTTTCGTTCATTAAGTTATACAGAAATTGGACCAAAGGCTATGTTTAGCAGAGCAATCGCAGGTAGCTTTCATGATAAAGCAATCTACGTAATTCCAGGTTCAAAAAACGCAGTAAATCTAGCAATGACAAAACTAATTTTACCGACATGCCAACATTTTGTGGAAGAATTAAATAGACAATGAACATAGCTGGCGTCGTTTTAGCAGGAGGAAAGTCATCCCGTTACGGTAAACCAAAAATGTTTGAAACGTATAAAGACAAATTATTGTATGAATATAGTGTCGAAGCCTTAAAGGGAAATTCGATTTCTCCAATTATCATTTCAACAAACGAAAAACTAGTTCCGTATTTTAATAAAAATGATCTAGAATTTGTCATTGAAGGAGAAGCCAAAGAATACCAAGGACCTTTATATGCGATGTACAATGCATTTTCCAACATACCAAACAAAGACTGGTATTTTGTCCTAGCATGCGACACACCTTTTATTACAGTTGACTTTGTAAAAAACATGATCGAAAGGGCAGAAAATACGAATGTTGATGCAATCGTTCCGATCCAGTCGGATAAACTTCAACCACTATTTGCGCTCTATCATCGAAATTGCATTGAAAAAATGAAAGAGATTTTAGATAATAACAATCGAAAAGTTCAGTTATTATTCAGTGAAGTAAATGTAATGACTGTTCAATTTTCAAGTGACGATCTCATCTTTAAAAATATAAATAGTCCGAATGACTGGATTTAATTTGTCAAATTTAAGACTTACCTGGAGGTACTTGCATGAGTGAATTTTCACATTGGAATGAAGAAGGAAGACCTAAAATGGTCGATATATCAGACAAAGACATCACTACTAGAGTTGCGATTGCACAAAGTACAATTTCGATTTCAACGGAATTATATGAAGCAATTCAAAATGGATTAATTAAAAAAGGTGATCCACTAAATGTTGCACAAATTGCTGGAATTATGGGAGCTAAAAAAACTTCTGACATTATTCCAATGTGTCACCCAATCGCACTTTCAGGAACTGACTTTACATTCGAATATGTAGAGGCACCTAATGGATATGATTTAATCATTCGTGCGACAGTGAAATGCAGTGGAAAAACTGGAGTTGAAATGGAGGCACTTACAGCTGTAAGTGTAGCTGGCCTTACATTTTACGATATGTGTAAAGCCGTTGATAAAAGTATGGTCATAAAAGAAACGTTTTTAGTTCAAAAAAAAGGTGGTAAAAGCGGCGACTTTTTCCATAAATAAGATCGGAACAAAAGCTTAATTGATTAGTAGCATCTACTAGCTAATCAATTAAGTTTTCTAATTTTTTATCGAATACAAAAACTGAAATCGCAATATCTTCTTCAACTTTCATATCCGAGAAAAGATTGATAAACTTTGCATCAACGATTTCTTCTAGCTTAACTGGATGATTTTTTGCATATACATCTTGAATCATCTTAGTTCTAGCATTATGTACGATATCACGCCCTTCAGAAGTTTGAGCAATAAATAGCTCAGTAGGAGTCAGATTTCCATACAAAGTTGAAACAGCCATATTTTCAACAAAAACAGTATGGATTCTTTCAGGGCCTTTACCAAATAATTCTTTACGCAGTTTTCGTATATAGTCATTAAATTCATGGATGACTTTAGACATTACATATACCCCTTAAATTAATTCTGTTTTTCTTATCATAAAACAATGATTAGTAAATTTAAAGGAAAAAACTTTTAGAGAACATCTTCTAAAAGACTTTACTAAACTGCTTCACCATCAATACAAGAATCGATCAAATTGATTTTTGTATTAATGGTGTTTTTTCAGTAGGCTCCTTATAATAAAAGTATTTAATAAAAAGGAATTGAGAGCGATGAAAAAAAACTATTCCATTTTGCAAATTGTAGGCTATCAAAATAGTGGGAAAACAACACTTACTGAAAAACTTATTAAACTGGCCAATCACCAAGGATTATCAGGTGCAACTATAAAACATCATGGTCATGGCGGTGCACCTGATTTAGAAATAGAACGCAAAGACAGTAGTCGTCACTTAGATGCAGGAGCAATCGTTTCTAGTGTTGAAGGTGATGGAGTCTTGCAATTAAGAACAAATTTTATCAATTGGGATTTAAAGAAAACAATTGAATTATATCGCTTTTTTTCAACAGATATTATTTTTATTGAAGGTTATAAAAGGGAAAGTTATCCAAAAGTAGTATTAATAAGAAGTGAGGATGATTTAAATTTACTCGATTCATTAACGAATATTATCTGTGTGATTAGCCATTTTGAAATTGAAGAGGGTAGATTGAAAGATTATCAATATTTCCATCTTTATGATGAAGAAAATTATTTAGATTTCTTGATGAATGAAATGTCAAAAGGTAATTTCATTGAGGATTAAAAAATAGATGAAAATATGGTTGGTTTTGAAATGAGGAGATTAATTGTTAGAAGAGTTTTTAATACCCCTTAAGATTTCCTTTAAGGTTACGATTGTGGCAGGAGTTATCGTTATTATATTAGGTACACTAGCTGGAAAAATTCTCTCTATGAAATCATTTAAAGGTAAGACACTTCTAGAAACAATCTTAATGTTACCTTTAGTTCTTCCTCCTACAGTTGTAGGATTTTTACTATTAGTCATTTTCGGAAGACAAAGCTTCGTTGGAAAAATGATCGAATGGTTAGTTAAACAGCCAATTGTTTTTACATGGTGGGCCGCTGTAATTGCATCAATTGTTGTAGCATTTCCGCTTATGTATCAATCTGCAAAAACTGGATTTCAAAGTGTAGATAATGAGATTGAAGAGGCAGCTCGAGTTTGTGGAGCAAATGAATGGAATGTTTTTTTCTTGATTTCAATTCCACTCTCATTAAAAGCCATTATCTCAGGAAGTATATTAAGCGTAGCAAGAGTACTAGGCGAGTTCGGTGCTACACTTATGTTTGCTGGAAATATTCCAGGGAAAACACAAACTGTCCCAACGGCAATTTATTTAGCAATTGATGCTGGAAATATGAAAATGGCTTGGTTATGGGTGCTTTCAATGGTCTTAATTTCTTTTATTATGCTGTTCGTTGTTCAGCTGAAACAAAAATGATTTTGCAGATTTGTATTGTCTCAAATTAGTATATAATGCTGTATGTAGGATATTTTTCCTTTTTATTCCAAAATTTTAGATTACATAAATAAAACCCAGTTTTACAATTAGAAACTTAAAAAAGAGAGGGTGGAAGGTATGGCAAATAAAGTTGAGTTAATTAATCTTGCAGTAGGATTACCGAGTAAAATGGAATACGGCGAAAACAAAGAAATGATAACGGGGATTTGTAAAGAAGGAATCGAAGAAGTTTACTTATCAAAAGAAGGTTTTAAAGGTGATGGAGTAGCTGACTTAAAACATCACGGTGGACCAGATCGAGCTGTATGTGTGTATCCATATGAACATTACGCACTTTGGGAAAAAGAGTTTAATCTAAATTTACCACTTTCAGCATTCGGAGAAAATATTACTGTCACAAATATGTTAGAAAAAGACGTATGCATTGGCGATGTCTACCAAATTGGCGATGCAATGATACAAATTACACAAAGTAGAATACCTTGTGACACAATTACAAGGAGAACGAATGTAGCACTTAAGAGAATCGTAGAAACTGGTTTTACAGGCTACTTATGCCGTGTATTGAAAGAGGGAACAATCAGAAAAGATTCGAACATAGAATTAATCGAAACTCAAAAAAATAAAGTTTCAGTACTTTATTGCAACGAGATTTATTTCCATGATCCAAAAAATGTTGAAGGAATAAAAGCGATATTGGAAGTTTCTGAGTTAGCTGAGGATTGGAGAAATCGGTTAGAAAAGCGTTTGGAGAGTTTAGTTTAAATATTATTAGTTTACGGGAAGTCGCTTTCAGTTAGAGCGGCTTCCTTTTATATTAAAATGCTTTTTTATATTTAGACTCCTCCTATAAATTACTTCTAATACAATCTCATTTTCTATTATATGGGAAATTGACATCATTCCATTTTTGCGAGAATTAAGCATTTCAAATTTATTTTTGAAATGCAAAAGAACATCTATCCTATTAAAGTCAGGGATAGATGTTCTCGTAAAAGAAATTGAAGATTATCCTATCATTCAATCAATTCCTAGTAAAAAGAAAAATCGATTTTCCTTTTTTCTGTTTTTTGACTTAAAAGTTCCACCATCTGTCACTACGACGATTGAAATTATCGCGTCTTTCATCGTCACATCGATCTACTGCACGACAGAATTCCTCTTTATCAACCGTGATTTTCGCATTAAATGTAACCTCGTTATTTCTTCTATTATTTCGATTATTATTTCTTTCGTCATTTCTTTCGTCATTTCTTTGGTTATTTCTTTCGTTATTACAATTGCAACCCATTATAACACTACCTTTTCCTTTAATTTCATCTCGATAGCTTATGATTGGACAAGCAAAATGAAATGGACAAGTGTTTGATTTTAATAAATATATTCCTGATGCATTTATTTATTGTTAAGATTAATAATTCAATAAGAAGAATTTAACTCCTTGTTCTTCTAATCTCACTCATGTTAAGTAAGAAAATCGACAATTAATAGTAAAAAAAACACCCTTACCTTAAAATGAAGTAGTGGTGTGTAAATAAGTGTTCGTATTCCTAAGTTTCCAATCCTCTAAAACCCTATTGTTCTTACTTTCCTAATTCACCAGTAGATTCCCTAATAACCAGTCTAGTAGGCAATAAGATTTCATGGATTGGCTCGTCTTTGTTTTCAATTCTCCAGCATAATTGTTCAACTGCTTTTTTACCGAAGAAGTTTAAGTCGATATCCATTGTCGTCATTTTTGGTGTTGCAATTTGAGAAAGCTGACCATTATCAAAGCTACATACTGATACGTCATCTGGTACATTGAATCCTCTTCGTTGTAATTCGGTTTGAACTAGAAAACCTAGTCCATCATTTACACAAAAATAGGCTGTAGGTTGTTTTGAAAATTGATCAAGTAAAGTTATAATATGGGCCTGTTCCTCTTTAGCGTGATTTAACAGTAGGTCCTCATCATGTTTTATTCCATATTTTTTAAGAGCTAAAAAATATCCTTCTAATCTTTCCTGGTAGCTCGGCGATATGTCTACATCTCCAACGAAGCTAATTTCTTTATGTCCCAATTTAATTAAGTGCTCTACAGCTGTAAATGCTGCAAATCGATTATTCGTTAAAATTGAATCAGCATGAAGGAAGGGTTCATGGTGATCAATTAGTACGGTAGGAATACCGGATTTTATAACTTTTGCAGTGTAGTCTGTATTAATATGAGACAAGATCAACAATCCATCAATTTCTTGATTCGTTAATAAGGTAGGCATAATTAAATTTTCAACCGAATGCTGATCGATCGATTCAATCAAAAAGTTTATGTCTTTAGCTTTTAATTCTTTTTGAATACTTAAATAAATTTCACCAAAAAATCCAGTTAAAGAAAACGCAAGATCTGAAGCAATTAACCCAATTGTTTTAATTGTTTTTTCTTCAACTTGTTTTTGGGTACGAATAGTTGAATAAGAATAACCTAATTCATCTGCAGTATCTTGAATCAGCTTTCTTGTTTCTTCGCTAACACCAGGTTTCCCAGATAGAGCCTGCGATACTGAGTTTTTTGAGATATTTAATCGTGTCGCAATGTCTTGCATTGTCACTTTCTTTTCCATTTATAAATTTCTCCCCTAAATCAATCTATCTAAATTATATCCTAAAATTAATTGTAAGTATATTGTAACGTTACAAAAATAGTAATGCAACTTTTTGTAATGTTAAATAATTAACTGTTTTATTAAAAAACAATGAAAATAGTAAAAAATCACTTGACTAAAATTATGTTAGGTGGAATAATCAGCTTATAAGTTGATTTATAACGTTACAAAATTACATTTAAGTATATTTGTAATGTTATAGTAATGTTTGTTTGTGAATTAGTAGTAATGAATGAATAAAGGGCACAAATAACTATTTTTATGAATGACCTAACAATTATTATACCTTTTTTTCGAGTATTTGTTAGCGCTTCCAGATTAATGAAATACATAGTGTATTAAAATTAGTCAACATGTTTTTCTTTGAAAAGAATTTTGATTCTATCTTAATCATTGGAGGAAATACCAGATGGAAATGAAAAAAGTATCATCAGTCTTATTAGCAGCTTCTTTATCTGTTGCTGGTTTATCTGCTTGTTCTACAGGTAATAAGGAAGTAAAAGGTGGAGCAAAAGATGGCGTAACAACAATTGAATTTTGGGCAGCACCAAATCCGACTCAACAAGTTTATTGGAAAGAAGTAGCTGAACAGTTTACGAAAGAGAATCCTAGTATCAAAGTAAATGTAAGTCCAATGAAGGAAAGTCCAACATCTGAAGCTAGTATTCAATCTGCTATTGCAGGTGGAAGCGCTCCAACAATGTCTGAAAATATTAACCGAGGATTTGCAGCGCAGTTGGCTGATAGTAAAGCACTAGTTCCTTTAGATGAATTAGATGGCTTTGACAAAGTGAAAGAAAATCGTCATATGAACGATACAATGAAAGGTTGGCAGTTTGCTGACAATCACCAATACGTTCTACCAATCTACTCAAATGCAATGCTATTTGGTTGGAGATTAGATATTTTAAAAGAATTAGGATTTAACACGGCACCTAAAACGTACAGTGAAATGTTAGCGGTTGCGAAAAAGTTAAAAGAAAAATATCCAGATAAATATGTTTGGGCTAAAGCAGACCTTGCAGATCCAACGGCTTGGAAAAGATGGTTCGACTTTTTCATGCTATATGATGCAGCATCTGAAGGTAACAAGTTCGTAGAAGGTTCTAACTTTACAGGTGATAAGAAAGCCGGAGAGCAAGTATTTGATTTCGTGAATGACTTACGTAAATCAAATGCATTACTAACTAGACAAGCAAAAGATCCATTTGAAACTGGATTAGGAATCTTTACTGATATTGGTCCTTGGACAATCTCTTATTGGGCAGATAAATTCCCTAATATGAAGTTTAATGAGACATATACATTATCTACACCACCGGTTCCAGATGGTATGTCTACTGAAAATGTTAAAACATTTGCAGATACAAAAGGCTTAGTAATTTATGCTTCTGCTACAAAAGAACAACAAAAAGCAGCGATGAAGTTTATCAACTGGGTGTATTCAAATCCTGAAAATGATTTGAAATGGCTTGAGAAAACGAACTTACCACCAGCACGTGATGATTTAACAACAAATGATACATTTAAGTCGTTCTTTGATAAAAATCCAGCATTACAACCATATGCAGCAGCCGTTCCTAATGCGATCCCGCCAATGGATAACGCAAAATACAATGATATTCAAACCTATATTGGCCAATATGCATTCAATCCTGTAGTAAAAGGTGAAAAAGATTCTAAATCTGCATGGAAAGACATGAAAGAGGCTATTGAGGGGGCTCTTAAGTAATGAGCACGAAACAAGGAAGGTTGGGCTGGCTATTTGCCAGTCCTTATCTTATTTATGCAATAGTTTTTTTTCTAATTCCTCTAGTGTGGTCTTTGTTTCTATCACTAACTGATTGGAATTTAATCGCTCCAACGTTTAGCTTTGTTGGAATCGAAAATTATACAGAAGCTTTTAAGAGTCCAGGTGTACAAAGTGCATTTTTCGTTGCATTTAAGTTTATGGCACTATTTGTACCGATGGTTGTAGCAGCTTCAATCATTGTAGCTTTAATCGTTCAAGGTTTACCAAAGTTTAAAGGGTTATTTTTAATCGGATTTTTTCTTCCGTATCTAGCATCAGGTGTAGTTTCTTCATTAATTGTAAAAGGGCTATTATCATACAATAGCCCGATTAACGAATTCTTAAGAAATTCATTAGGTTTAGATATTAACTGGTTAGGGTCGCCGTTTGGTGCTTTATTCACTGTAGCGGTAATTATTGCTTGGAAATTTACGGGATACTATGCACTAATCTTAACTTCAGGTTTTGATAGTATCGATAAAGAAGTTTATGAGGCAGCATTAATTGATGGTGTAACACCAATGCAGCGTTTTTGGAAAATTACATTTCCTTTATTATATCCTGCATTATTTACAGTATTAATTTTAGCAATCGGTGTAACATTTGGTATTTTCACAGAGGTTTATCAATTAACAGGTGGGGGTCCGAATTTCGCAACGAATACATGGCAAATGGAAATCTTTACGAGAGCATTCTCGAATCTTCAAGCTGGTTATGCATCTGCCATTGCGATAATTGCCTCTATAGTAACATTTATATCAATCTTTATTATTCGAAAACTTTTAGAAATGTGGGGAAAACGAAATGGTTGGAATTAAGAAAAAAAGACTATGGTTTCGTTACCTGATTGCCTCGATTCTCTTACTAGTTATGATTTTTCCATATATTTATATGGTTTTAAATTCATTCGCTGATTGGAGTCAAGTAGACCGAAAATTAATTCCAACCGGTTTTACTTTGAAATCATATAGCTGGTTATTAGCTGGTGGTGAATCAGCAATACCAAGGCCATGGATCAATGCCTTTTTTAATAGTTTCTTTGTATCAGCTGCATCTACATTATTAATGATGGTGACAGCAGTTATGGTAGCATACGCGCTTGCTAAAATTCCTTTTAAAGGAAGAAACTTTATTAATAACTTTATTTTATTTCAAATGTTTTTCCCTGCGATTATTTTATTAATCCCTACATTCCTTGTCATTCAAAAAATTGGGATGTATGACTCATATTGGGGGATGATATTGCCAAAAGCAATGAGCTTATGGGCAGTCTTTATGTACACAAACTTTTTCAAAGCTATTCCTGAAACATTTATAGAAGCAGCTAAATTAGATGGTGCTAGTGAGTGGCAAATCATGTTTAAAATCGTCTTGCCGATGTCCAAATCAATCACAACTGTTATTTTCCTCTTCTTATTTATGGAAAGATGGACAGAGCTTTTATGGGACATGTTAGTTGCAAAGAGTGACAATATGCTAACTTTAAACGTTTTATTATCTCAAATGTTTGGACCTTACGGTGGTTACCCAGGGCCAATGTATGCTGCAGCAGTATTACTAACAATGCCTATCATTATTATCTTCTTATTATTTGCTAAAAAGTTTAAAGAAGGTATGCAATTTACACTTAAGTAATTCATGGATCGGAGTTCTAACAAAATGGCAAATTGGTGGAAGCAAACTACTTTTTACGAAATTTATATGCCGAGCTTTATGGATGGTAATGGAGATGGAATTGGCGACTTTGCTGGTATCATTTCTAAACTCGACTATTTAAAAGAATTAGGAATTGGTGGAATATGGCTAACTCCATTTTATCCATCACCTAAGGTTGATAATGGATATGATATTTCAGATTATTATTCGATTGATCCGGATTATGGAACAATGGAGGATTTTGAATTATTTATCAAAGAATCCCATAAACGAGGAATACGTATTATTGCTGATTTAGTTTTAAATCATACGTCCTCTGAACATAAATGGTTTAAAGAATCAAAATCCTCTAGGAACCATCCAAAACGAGATTGGTATATTTGGAGAGATAAACCAAATAACTGGGAATCATTCTTTGGTGGGACAGCTTGGGAATATGATGAGATCACAAACCAATATTATTATCATGCATTTGCAAAAGAACAAGTCGATTTAAATTGGGCAAATCCAGAAGTGAAAAAAGCTTTGTTTGATGTAATGGACTTTTGGCTTCAAAAAGGAATAGATGGTTTTCGTTTAGACGTCATCAATTTTTTAAAGGTAAATAATTCGTTCAAAGATAATCCAAATGATATTGAAAAGAATGAGCAACTTCATTTGCATGATAAAGATCAAGAGGGAGTCCTATCAATCATTTCTGAAATAGCTGAGTTTGTAAATCGCTATAAGGATAAGTTTTTAGTTGGCGAAGTTGGATCAGAGGATTTATCAATTCTTAAAGACTACTCAGGCGTTAATAAATTAGACGTAGTTTTTAATTTTAATATTGGAAGTATTTCAGAGTTTGATCCAAATAGGATTTTTCAACAATTATATGAAACGGAACAAGCTTATGATGAAAACCAAATTCCTACACTGTTTTTCTCAAGTCATGATATGTCCCGTTTTACTTCAAGATTTGGCGGAGATGAGGAGCGAGCAAAGCTAGTTGCTACTTTGATGCTTACAGCTAAAGGTGTCCCATTTATTTATTATGGTGATGAAATTGGCATGCGAGATTGGACTACTGATGACATAAAAAAAATGAAGGATGTTCAAGGATTGACCGCATACGAATTAAAAATGCAATCGACAAATTCAGAAGATGAAGCATTAAAAGTAGCCAATGAGAAATCGAGGGATAAATCTCGAACACCAATGCAATGGAACTCACAAGTCAATGTTGGTTTCTCAACTGTTGAACCATGGATTACAATCCCAAGTCAAACTCTTGATATTAATGTTGAAAATCAAATACAGTATTCAAATTCAATGCTTTCTTTTTATAAGAGCTTGCTTAAATTAAGAAGCAAGTATACTTCATTGCAATTAGGTCAGTACGAATTATTAAAGTATGAAGAAGATTTATTCTATTATATTCGATCGTATAAAGATGAAAAAATAATTGTAATTTTAAATTTTTCAAATGAACCAAAATCAATAACGTTAGATTCTTATAGACAATTAAAATTTGAAATACTACTTTCTTCTCAGCGTATGGATTTAGGGATTACTAAGGATATAAAAGCTTTATCAAATGAAGCATTAATTTTAAAAGGGGAATTAGAGGAATGACATTTAATCAGATGCAAAATGCTCAAACTTGCGAAGAGTTAATTCTTGAATTTACAACCAAAAAGCAGCCAACAAATCCAGAAAATATCGTTTTTACTGGAGTTGGAAATAATGATGTTTATAATATCAGTGCTCCTTTTGAAGTCGAAGGTGAACTAGTTATTGCTGGCCGGGTCGAATCTCGTGATAGTGAGCATTCAGTTGTTTATTTCTTCGTTGAAAAAAATGGAGAGTGGGTACGTAGAGAAGATTCTCCTATTCTTGAATTACAAGATCCATTTTTTACAAGAATCGCCGGAGAACTAGTGATCGGGGGAGTGCAAATCTTTCCACATCCAGAAAAAGAAGGGCAATTAGGCTGGAGAACAGTTTTTTACAAAGGTGATTCAATTACAAAGTTAGAGAGGTTTGCAAAAGGTCCTGATGGAATGAAAGATCTACGTTTAATTGAGTTGAAAGATGAAACGATTGGTGTATTAACTAGACCACAGGGTGAAAAAGGTGGTAGAGGAAAAATTGGTTGGACAAAGATTCAATCACTTTCTGATTTAACACTTGATGTAATTAATAATGCTCCATTACTTGAAAATCAATTTATTGATGAGCAGTGGGGAGGAGCAAATGAAGCACATCTATTATCGAATGGAAAGATTGGTGTGTTAGGTCATATTGCTAGTTTTGATGAAGAGGGTAATCGTCATTATTATCCAATGATATTTGGTCTTGATCCCGAAACAGGATCATTTTCAAAGATGGAATTAATTGCGACAAGAAGTCATTTTTTACCTGGTCCTTCGAAGCGTCCAGACTTAATTGAAGTTGTCTTCAGCGGGGGATTAGTTCGTAATACCAATGGTACGGCTGAACTTTATGCCGGAATTAGTGATGCAGATGCCCAAAAAATTACGATGGTTGATCCGTTTTTACAATTCGAACAATAAGTACTAATCATACACCAACAAAGGAGCTAATAAAAATGAATGTATATAGATATGAAGAAAACCCAGTAGTAACGCCGAAAAACGTAAAACCCCATCGTCCCGACTTTGAAGTAATTGGAGCTTTTAATGCAGGAATCGCAAAGTTTAATGATGAAATTATCATGCTCCTACGTGTTGCAGAACGCCCAATTAGTGAAGATCCTAACATTATCAAATCACCAGTCTTTAATCCAACTACAAATGAACTTGAAATTTTAGAGTTTAATGTAAATGATTCAAAATACGATTTTTCAGATGTACGTACGATTAGTGAAAATAGTGATAAACAAGGCTTTAAATACTTAACTTCACTTTCGTATTTACGGATTGCTCGTAGTAAAGATGGGCATCAGTTTACCATTGATGAAAAACCATTTATTTATCCTTCAAATGAATTAGAATCTTTCGGGATTGAAGATCCACGAATTACTCAAATTGATGATACATACTATATCTATTTTAGTGCCGTTTCTCCAGTAGGTGTTGGTGAGTCAATGGTTTCAACGAAGGACTTTGTCTCAATTGAGCATCATGGAATGATTTTTGCACCTGAAAATAAAGATGTATTAATTTTCCCTGAAAAAATTAATGGGAAGTATTATGCACTTCACCGTCCGGTACCGAAAAGTATCGGTGAACCAGAAATTTGGATTGCTGAATCTCCGGATCTACTACATTGGGGAAATCATAAACATTTATTAGGTCTAAGAGAAGGAATGTGGGATAGTGCTCGAATGGGAGGAGGAGCTGTTCCTTTTAAAACAGAAAAAGGTTGGCTTGAATTATATCATGGCGCGACTGAAGATCACCGTTATTGCATGGGTGCCGTTTTACTAGATTTAGAGGCCCCTACTAAAATTATCGCTCGTTCTAACCAACCAATACTTCAACCAGAAGCAGATTATGAAGTAGAAGGATTCTTCGGAAATGTAGTTTTTTCATGTGGAGCGCTAGTTGAAGGTGACGTTGTAAAAATGTTTTACGGTGTGGCAGACACTTCAATGGCATGTGTTGAATTAAGCCTTCAAGAAATAGTAGATTCACTAACTTATTTATAAACATTACGTTTGTAGAAAGGATGACATAAAACAAGGAAAAGAAATTTGCACCAAATCTATCGAAATGAAATTTTGTGGAATGGGGTAAACGAAACTTGATTTATGCATCCTTTTTTCTATCTATAAATTTTTAGGAAGGTGAAATCGATGAAAAAGAATAACAGCTGGAAGCTATTAAACTTAAATTCAGAGGTTGCTAAGGAAAGGAATAGAAGGCGGTTAGTCGTCCTTGTAAATAGCCCTTCTTAATAGAGGAGAAATTATTGATGCTTCAAATTTTTAAATCTTTTTCGACAGAATTAAAGTTCTACTTAATGATGAATACTTTTTTTACTTTTGGAGGAGCGTTATCGGGGATCTTTCAAAGTGTATTTTTATGGAAGCTTGATAAAACTTATTCTCTACTAGCCTATTTCAGCTTATATTGGTCAGTTGCCATTATTTTTTGCTTTGGTATTTGTGCATGGATTGCTAGAAAAACGAGTCCAATGATTACGATGCGATTAGGTTTTATCTGTTACTTAATAACATATTTAATCATGTTATTTTACCATTCAACTTTGAACGAGCATATCTTATTACTAGGATTCTTAAATGGATTAGCAATGAGTTTATACTATGTTGGCGTTCATTTAGCCATTTTAGATTTAACGACAAATGAACAAAGAGACAAGTTTTTATACGTTCAAGGAATCTTAATGACAATCGGAGGCGTAATCGCACCGCTCCTGTCAGGTATCATAATCTCTCAATTTAATGGAATGATGGGATACTATGCCGTTTTTACTGGTACTTGCGTATTCTTCTTTATTTCTTTTTTAACATCCTTAAAGGTAAAAGGAAAACCTATTTCTTCTAAAAGTCAATTTTGGGAGGTTGTAAAAAGTCCTTCTAGGGAATGGAAAAAGATGTACTTAGTCATGTTATCAGATGGAATAGTATCTGGGGTGTACACAACCTTTTTAATTACTATGATGACGTTCAAAATAGCTGGCGGGGAATTAAATCTTGGAATCTATAATACCGGTGCACAGCTTGTGGCGGTTGCTGCATTTTATTTTTTAGCGAAACTAACGAATCAAAACGATCGTATTAAGATTTTTGCTGTCGGGTCGATTGGTATATTGGTGAGCTCTATTCTAATTTCATCACTTCCTTTCCTTATTTCATTAATTATTTTCGGTATTATTTCTCCAGTTGCAATGAATATGATTAATACATCAATGAACGCGATGATTTATGAATCAATTGAAAGAGATCCGAATTATAAGAATAAACGATTGGATTATATTATTATTCGCGAAATTCCACTTGGAATCGGAAGAATAATCGGGGTAATTATTTTTCTAGTAATGGGGAAATACTTTGACCTCGATTCACTTTTACCAATTTCGTTTAGTTTTTTTCCAATTATATATGTAGTAATGATTCCAATTCTCTATTTGATTTGGAAGAAACCAATCACAAAGGCCGCGCTTCACTCGAAGGAAATATAAAAAATAGTTTATACGGGAGGAAAGTTTATGTTAGGTGCAATCGAAGCAGGGGGAACAAAGTTTGTCTGTGCAGTTGGAGATGAAAATGGAAACTTAATTGAGAGAATTCAACTTCCGACAACTATACCGGATGAAACGATCCCAAAGGTGATTGAATTTTTCGATAAGTTTCCAATACGAGCAATTGGAATCGCTTCATTTGGTCCAATCGATGTAAATAAAGAAAGTGCTACTTATGGAAATATTACTTCAACACCAAAAACGGCGTGGAAGAATTATCCTTTTCTTCAAGTGTTTAAAGAGCATTTTTCAGTCCCAATTGGTTTTAATACGGATGTGAATGCAGCGGCACTAGGTGAGGCTACTTTTGGAGCAGCGAAAGGTTTAGATAGCTGTCTTTATATTACTGTTGGTACTGGAATTGGGGCTGGCGCCATTGTTAATGGAGAATTGCTTCAAGGGATGACTCATCCTGAGATGGGACATATTTTAGTAAGACGTCATCCATTAGATCAGTACGAAGGTAAATGTCCTTATCATCGTGATTGTTTAGAGGGGTTAGCTGCTGGTCCAGCTATCGAAGCTCGTTGGGGAGAAAATGGTTCAAGCCTCGTTAATAGAGAAGAGGTTTGGGACTTAGAAGGCTACTATATTGCACAAGCACTTATGCAATATATTTTAATCTTATCACCTAAGAAGATTGTTCTTGGTGGGGGAGTTATGAATCAAAAGCAAGTTTTCGATAGCATCTATAAATATTTAAATGAACTAGTTTGTCATTATGTTAGTTTACCAGAGTTATCTGAATATATCGTACCACCAGGCTTAGGAGATCGTGCTGGAATTACCGGAGCTCTTATGCTTGCACATAATGCTTTAAATAAAAATGCACTAGTTTAAATAGCCTATAGGAGGAAATTAGCATGCAACCATTATTTTTAAAACCAGTATTTAAGGAACGAATTTGGGGAGGAACAGCTTTAAAATCAGATTTTAACTATAATATACCAAATGAAAATACAGGTGAATGCTGGGCAATTTCGGCTCATCCTAATGGTGCTTCCATTATTGAAAATGGTCCATTTGCAGGTATTGCATTAAATGAATTATGGAAAAAGCAACCGGAGTTATTTGGTCACCCAAAGGAAGAGGTTTTCCCACTTTTAACGAAAATATTAGATGCAAATATGGATTTATCTGTTCAAGTACATCCTGAAGATTCTTACGCAAAAGTGAACGAAAATGGTGATCTCGGGAAAACAGAGTGCTGGTATATTCTTGACTGTAAAGAAGATGCACATATGATATTTGGCCATAATGCCAAAACAAAAGAAGAACTAATTAAACAAATTGAAGAAGGTGAATGGTCAGATTTACTTCGCCGAGTAAAAATAAAGCCGGGTGATTTTTTCTATGTCCCAAGTGGAACTATTCATGCTTTATGTGAAGGGACTCTCGTATTAGAAACTCAACAAAGCTCTGATACAACTTACCGGGTATACGATTATGATCGAAAAGACTATGAAGGAAATTTACGAGAGCTTCATTTAAATAAAGCAATCGATGTAACAACAGTTCCTCATCAAGAAACAGAAGTGGAATTTAAGACGGAAGAAAAAGAAAATATAAAGATTAATACATTTGTAGATTCGGAATTTTTCACCGTATATAAATGGGATATTACTGGTAGGGCTTATTTAACTTATAATGATCAATATTTACTTTTAAGTGTAATAAACGGTAATGGAAAACTGATTCATAGCGGAGAAGAATATAGTTTATCAAAAGGCTCAAACTTCATCATTCCTGTTGGATTTGGGGAATTTGTTTTAGATGGAGATTGTGAAATAATTGTTTCGCATACTTAAAAATTAAATGAAAACAAAGGCATCCTTTCAGAAGATTTTCAGGCTGAATGCAAGCGTTTGCCTTATGATGTGTGAATTTACCTAAGGCTTAAAAAGCACCGCAGATAGGGTGAGGCAAATAAGTAAGTGAGGGTTTGTTAAGAAAAAAGGCAGCATATTAGCTGCCTTTTTAAAATTTAACTTCATTAGTAGTTTTAGGCTCAGCTAACCAGCGCAGTGTCTGATTATGGTGATTAATAATTTGCTCAGCCGTAAGCTCATCTGAATTCCATGTACTATGTGCGTCCGTAACAAGTGTAACTTCATAGCCATTTCCAAAGGCGTTTCTAGTCGTTGTATCAACACAGATTTCCGTTTGAATTCCCGCCATGACTAAATGATTAATATTCAGTTTTGCTAGCTCTTCTTTTAAATTCGTCTTAAAAAATGAGTCAGGTGTTGTTTTATGTATAATGATATCTCCAACAATTGGAGCAATATCTGACTGAATTTCCCAACCAGGTGTACCATATTCAAGTGGAGAACCTTCTTCAGAATGCTGTATATAAAAGATTGGAGTATTCGTAGCTCTTGCTTGTTCGATCAATTTATTTAGATTATTTAATAATGTTTCACCTTTATAAACCGGATTAGATTCGGAGAACATAAAAGCCTGTACATCAATTACTAATAGAGCTGTTTTTTTCATTTATAAATCTCCCCTTAGATAATTGGATATTTTTTACACCTTATAGAAGAAAATATATCATTATTAACAGAAGAGGAGAAGGGGTATTTTCAGAAAATTTTTGCTTGTTGTAATTTAAATCTATTTTGTATTTGGTTGGATACCGTTCCAGCTGCTTACATCACATTGTCCAAATTCATTACTACCTACAGCTACAACTGTGCCATCTGATTTAAGTCCGAGAGTATGTGTACAACCCGCCGAAGTCGCTACAATATCGCACCAGTCACTTACATTACATTCACCATGTTTGTTCAACCCCGCAGCTATAACAGAGCCGTCCGATTTTAGTCCAATCGTATGATTACTTCCTGACGATATCGCTACAATGTCGTGCCATTCGCTTACATCGCATTGACCATCCTTATTCAATCCTACAGCGACAACCGTGCCGTTCGATTTTAGCCCGACGGTATGAAGATAACCTGCGCCAACCGCCACGATATCATGCCATCCACTCACTTTACATTGGCCATACCGATTGTTCCCTACAGTTGTAACTGTGCCATCCGACTTAAGTCCGACGGTATGCCAGTCACCTGCCGCAATCGCTACTATGTTGTGCCAATCACTTACATTGCACTGACCATCGTTGTTTCGACCTACAGCTACGACCGTACCATCTGATTTAAGCCCGACAGAACGACGCCAACCAGCCGTAATCGCCACAATATCAAACCAGCCACTAACATTGCATTGTTCATGCTTATTACATCCCACAGCAACAACAGTACCGTCTGATTTAAGTCCAACTGTATGAGAATTTCCCGTGTGAGCGTTCCCTGCAGCAACCGCCACAATATCGCGCCAATCGTTTACTTCCAGTTTGCCATATTTATGATCACCAACGGCTGTCACCGTACCATCTGATTTAAGCCCGACGGAATGACGATAACCAGCTGCTATAGCAGCTTTAGGCCATATTTTCACTTTTAACTCCGCTTCGTTCGGTGAAGTATAATCCATGTTTATATCACTCCCATTACTAACAGAATTTAAACAGTAATTCTAACTAAAAATCTTTAGATTTAATCCAATACTTAACTTCTAATCTACAATCTTTAGACCCATTAATGTTGCAAATTGAACGGCTTGATTTGATGAAACTTTACAGCCATTTAAATTACTAATTGAAACTGTTAATTCATTAAAAGTAGAACTACTAATATCGATGCCATTGAGAGATGTTTGTTCAAAATTTGCTCCATCAAGATCACATCTATTAAAATCAACTTTTTTGAATTTACAATCATAAAAATCAGTACTTTTTAGAACTGAATCACGAAAAATTACCTTTTCTAGTTTTGATTCACCGAATAGTGACAAATTCAAAACAGAATTTTCGAACTGTACATTACCAATGCTAGATTCCGTAAAATTTGCGCCTAATAATTTACAATTTTTAAAGATAACTTTGTGGATCGAAGAATTTCTCATATTGCAATTTGATAAATCACAGTCTTCAAAATATACATCAGTCATACTGATATTTTTAAAATCTGTATTCGTAAATTTACAATTCTTGATGACCGCTTTATATAAATATACTCGATCTATAACTTCATTTTCAAAAACAGAGCCAGAGATCTCACACATTCCCAATTCTGGGTCTTCTTCATAAAAAATATCATAAAAATTTTTAGCAATTAATTCTTTTGGGATAGTAGGTGTATCGATTTTCATAGTGATTCCTCTCTTTAAATAAGTTGGATGAAACTTACATCTATGATTAACTAATCATTACTATAAAGAACTTTGAGTTTTAAAAAAAGACTTTTAATTTTTTTAGGTCTGTGTCCAAAACAGCTTCAATAATGCTTGTTGTATTTCTCCAAGAAGTTTCAACAATCTCAGTTTATTTGCAACAGTCGATTGACCTTATATCTGTATATATAAGATGAAGAGTATCATTTGTATTTTGAAAATCACTTAAGTTATCAAATAAAGAGCAAAAAAAATCTAAACTCAATCAAGGTGCTCCGGAAACAAGCGATTCTGAGACTTATAAATCAGCACCGAATATTTAACCTTTACATCAAACTTGTCATTTATTTCCAACTAAATTTATTAAAACTTCCATATTTATACTAGGATACTTATCCAATCTACTTCTATTATATTGAATAAATTACAGTTGCTCAGACTGAAGCTCAAGCTTTAGTTTTAGTACAAGCTTCACTTCAAGCTGCAATTGAAGCTGTGATTCTTTTATTTGCTGATGATCCAAGAATTAGTCAACTACAAAAAGTTGCTCAATCCTTAGAAAATCTTCAATTACAATCCCAATCTGTTGTCATTGAAAATTCAGATGGAATTGTCGTAACACAAACTGAACTGCAAATGGAAGTAGTCATTCAAGCTGCAATTCAATTATTAGCACAATTAGTAGCAAAACTCGGCTAATAATTTTTGGAGAAGAAAAGGACAAGCGTATTAGGTCCCAACCTCTTATTCAAGTTTATTAAATGATTTTTCGCTAGGGTTTATGACTTTTTTTGAAGCTGCTGGTAGTCTCCCGTCTTCAAAGAAAGTTATCCTTATTTAGATTTTAATACCATCTATTTTTATCAATCCGACAAAAATAGATGGTATTTTAGTGTTCATCTACAATTAATTCTAAATAGTTAAAATAAAAGTATCGCTTCACGCTACATACTCTTTGTTTTAAAATAGTAGAAATAATAAAAACTTTGAAAAGGGGAAAGTAGATGAATATTAAAACAACAGAAGTAAACGGAAAACTAATTGCAATTGCCAATGCAGATTCAGTAATACTTATGGATGAACAAAGTGCTTTAGATCTTATTATGACTATAAGTTATGATCATAAAAGTAATCGTATAGCACTTAACAAAGAAGCAATTTCAGAAGATTTTTTCAATCTTAGTACGAAACTCGCAGGTGCGGCGCTTCAAAAATTCGTTAACTACAATATTAAGTTTGCGATTATAGGTGACTTTTCTAGTTATACAAGTAAAGCACTAAAGGATTTCATTTATGAATGCAATAAAGGGAAAAATGTATTTTTTGTTTCAACTGAACAAGAAGCAATTGATCGATTATCTAAAGCAAACTAATCACTATTTTTGACAAAAGATAAAATGATCATCGTTGTTCCAAACATGTAAATGATCGGCACGGTATCCGCGCAGCCATAGTACACCTTAATCCGTCTAATGTAAAAACCTTTCGGAAAATCTTCATCTTCAGATAGTGCCTCAGATGCAATTGTGATTGAACCGGATGGAGCTTGATGTTGCTTTAAAGAATTCCCTATAAAACCTTCTGGCTGATCTAAATAGGATAGTCTTATGTATGGTCCTAGCTCAAGAGGGCACAATTGCAAATTTAGTTCCTTAGCTTTTTTATAAATTTGAGGTGTTGTAGCTCCTTCTAAAAATCCAAGATCGCCAACCGTTAGTTCAACTGTTTGAAGGCTGTACTTTGTATTTGATACTGTAAAGTGATCATTTTTTAATAGCATCTCACCATATTCATTCATCGAGATAGAGGCTTGTTGTAGTTTCTTGATTAACTGGGATTTCGTTTGGCCACCAATTTCTACTATTCTAGTAATAAATGGACAATTAGGGTATATTTTTTCTTTTTCAATATGCATTTTGTTCTCTCCTACTTCATATTAATGTGCTTAAAATATTCCATAGTTCTCGTTAAATTTCCTTGTTAAACTAAGAGATATTAATAGGTCTTGAATTTTTTGATGAACAGATGAGTAAAAATTTAAATAGAAATAGGAGCTGAATGATGATGAAAACAATTGGGCTGATTGGTGGTATGAGTTGGGAGTCTTCATTACTGTATTATCAAATTATGAACGAACGTGTGAAAGAAAAGCTTGGCGGGCATCACTCCGCAAAAAGCTTACTGTATTCAGTCGATTTTCAAGAAATTAAAACGCTTCAGTTTGAGGATCGATGGGATGAGTTAACGAAAATTATGATTGAAATTGCTAAAAAGTTGGAGGCAAGTGGAGCAGATTGTCTTGTTATTTGTACGAACACAATGCATAAGATGGCAAAGGAAGTTGAAGAATCGGTCAAAATTCCTTTATTACATATTGCTGATGCAACTGCTAAAGAAATTGTTAATAATGGAATTAAAAAAGTTGCTTTGTTAGGAACAGCATTTACAATGGAGCATGATTTTTATAAAGGAAGATTAATTGAGCAGTTTGGTTTAGATGTTATTGTCCCAAATGAAGCTGAAAGAAAACGAATACATAATATTATTTATGAGGAACTTTGTCTTGGAATTGTGAAAGAGGAATCTAAACAAGTTTATTTAAACATAATCGATCATTTAATGGAACGTGGAGCGGAAGCGGTTATTTTGGGATGTACTGAAATAACGATGTTAATCTCTCAGGAAAATTGCAGTATCCCTGTCTTTGATACGACAAGAATTCATGCTGAAAGTGCTGTGGATTTTGCTTTAGGTATTCAATAATAAAAGAAACCCACAAGGTATAAAAATTTCCTTGTGGGTTTTCATATTTCACGATTTAGAACAATTACCCTTCAATAGGGAAATCGTTGTTTCCTTGAGCAAGTGTTTTCTCTTTTCGGATCATATATAAATTGAAGACAATATAATAGGCAAACATGATTAGCATTAGCCCAGCAGACCATCCAGAAGCCAAGCTCTGTAATCTGTTAGATAAAACATCATTTTGTAATCCACTTAGTTTTTCAATTGAATATATATCATAAATTCGATAAACCAAGCGACCGAAGAATAGTAGTGTAACAGTACCGCTAATCCAAATATTTGTATTATAGAACCATGCTCCATTTCTATTTTCAAAATTTGTTTTGATTGAAGTGAAATAAGCTAGCCCAATCCCAATTAAAATACCAACAATATCTGAAGTTAAAATAATTGGTTTTAAACCACCTTGAAATAGGATTAATGCTCCAATTATAAAGAAGATAACTGTACTTATACGCATTCTCTTCTTATTCAATTGCTGCCATCCAATACTTCGACGGAACCTTTTAAAGATGCGATAAACTAAAAGTATAATAATAATTCCAATAAAAATATATTGTTGATTCATTGTTTTTCTCCTTAATTTGTATTGTATGTTCATATGATATTCTTTTATTTATTTTGAATCGACTTCTATTTGATAGAAATTTATTCATAAAGTCTATAACTAGAGATAGAGGAAAACAGGAAGAATATTGATTAAAATTAAAAGTGAATTTTTTTAAAGGGAAATTGAGAGGAGTAAGTTTATTTTGAAGGAGAACAAAGTCTTCTTATTAAGACCGATCATAGGTGCTACTATTATTTTAATTTTCATGAGTACCGGAAAATTATTTAGTGGACCACCACTTAAAACGGCACTTTATTTAACGATTTGGGTTACTTTAACATGTATTTTATTGATTCCTAAAGATAAATGGTCGAATGTAAATTTAGTTATTGCGTTTAGTATTATGGTGATTGAAGCGTTGGTCGGATTAATTCTGTTTAAAGAAATAAATGTGTTGTATTTTTTAGCATTTATGTTTCACGTAACGATTATTCGGTCCTCTTTATCGAGGACTCCGATTACATCAATGATCGTTATGATTGTCATTGCTTTTATCTATACGCGATTCGGACATCAAGATTTATTAAACGTTTTAACCTATATTTTGATCTCAATTATTATTTATTTAAATTTAAGAAGTAGAATGCAGCGAAATGAAATGTATAAATTGAATAAACAACATGTCGTAAATTTAGAAAAAGCGTACAGTCAATTACAAGAAGCGTCTTCTACTGTTATGCAAAATGCAATTTTAGAAGAGAGAAATCGAATTGCAAGAGATATTCATGATGCCGTGGGACATAGTTTAACTTCAATTATCGTTCAAATGCAAGCTGTACAATACATGATAAAAAAGGATCCAAATCAAGCCGAACAAAGTTTAAAGGATATGTTAGTAGTTGCTCGAAAAGGTTTAGATGATATACGAAAATCCGTTCATTCTCTTGCTGATGATCTTCCTCAATCTGCAATTGGCACATTAGAAACTTTATTGACACATATGGAGTCCTCATCATCTATTCGATATTCCTTTAAAGCGGAGATTGGTGATATTGAATTAGACGTCGAGGTATACAAAATACTGTTTAGAATTTTACAAGAATCAATTACAAATGTTATACGTCATTCTCAAGCTACAAAACTAGATGTTGTACTAAAAAAGGAATCTGAAGTCATCAATATGACCATAAGGGATAATGGGGATGTAGAAAATGCTCAAAAAATTAGTGAAGGATTTGGATTAAAATCAATGAGAGAAAGACTAGAGAAAATGAATGGTAGTCTTTCTTATTCAGTTATTTTTCCACATGGCTTTGAAATCGTTGCAAAAATACCATTGTGACGAAGGAAAGGGTGAGAAAATATGTCAATTGAAAAAATAAAGGTCTTACTAGTTGATGATCAAACGATGATTAGGCAAGGTTTTAGTTATGTAATAAATCTACAAGATGATATGAACTTAATTGGTGAGGCATCCGATGGAATAGAAGCAATCAAGCTAGCAAAAGAAAAGCTCCCAGATGTCATTCTGATGGATATACAAATGCCAAAACTTTCAGGAATAGATGCTACAAAAGAAATAATGAAACAATTACCTACGACGAAAATAGTTATTTTAACTACATTTGATGATCAAGAATATATTTACCAAGGAATTCGCTCAGGAGCTGTAGGATTTTTATTAAAGGATGCTGAAGTTGAAGAAATGCTTGATGCGATTCGTTCAGCCTATCGAGGTGAAGCTATTTTTAAAACAACCCTTGCAGCAAATGCACTTTCTAGAGCGATTGTTTCTGGATTTGCCATTCCAAGTAAAAAAAGTGAATCAATACTAATCGAGAAACTAACGGATCGCGAACAAGAAATCCTCCAGGAAATGGCCTATGGACTTCGAAATGATCAAATCGGTAAAAAATTATTTATAACGGAAGGTACTGTTAAATCACATGTCCATCGTATATTACAAAAATTTGGCTGTGAAGACCGAACACAAGTAGTCGTAACGGCACTAAGAAATGGAATGGTGAAGTAAGAAGGAAGTTTAGGAACGTAAATAAAAAGTAGATGTTATTTCTATCTGAGATAACACCTACTTTATTTGGACCGAAATCTACATAAATGAAATTTTTTCATAATGGTTTGTATTACTTTTAAAATCAATTCGGGGAAATAGTGGAAAGGGTAGTTTAGGAGAAGAAGTTTCGAATTGAAAAGTTAATTTTAGATAAAATGTTAGACTAGAAGAAGTAATTATAGGGATGATTTTATACTCAGTAATAAAATGTTGTAGAAAATCTTCGTTATATAGACTCGGTAATAAATATGATCATAAAATAGATCTAATTAAATAGATATTATATTAAATGTTCGAAAGGAAGAGTTTGTACTAGACTATGAACTAATTTGTACAAGATTTTTTGTGATAAAAAAGAGGAAAAAATAAAAAAACTACGAACTATTATTATTATTGATTCATTCGTTAATCGAAGTACTTTTTTCATTAAAAATTGGATATGTATTTTATTAAGTAAGTTTGTTAACAATACAAAAATTAAATAAAATTTACTAAAGAGGTGTAGTCAATGAGCTTCCATGATCCAAACGAATTTGATGAATTGATACCAAATGATACCGATTTAAATTTTATTAAGAAATTTCCAGAAGTTGAAGAAGCGATTGGAATTGATGAAATTCTGAAGTGGTTAGAGGATTAACGAAATAAGATTAAAATGAAAATAAAAAAGTACTTTCTAGATTTTTAGAAAGTGCTTTTTTTCATTATCTATAAACATAAAATCAACCTAGTTAAAGAGGATGATTTACTTGATCATTACAATTCTACCGAACGGAAAAGAAATAGGGAAAAAGTTTGGTAGAAAATTCTAGTGAATAAATAGTAAGAACCAATATGAAATTGAACATTTTGCTACTTTTAATTTTGTGTTTGAGTACTATATTGGATTAAGAGTATGTAATTTTACCTATAGTAGGTTCTTTTAAAAGGTATTGCTTTCCTATATATAGAAGTAGTCTAAGTGAATATTTTGTAAGGGCTTTCATTTTAGTTTTTTGCTTTAATTAACGTTTGACAACATGCACTTAATTAAGGAGGCTAATTAGAAATGAAGAAAAATCAGTTTGATACAAAGTTGATTCACGAAGGCTACAAAACTAGTGAGTATAACGGGAGTTTGACTCCTCCATTATTTCATACGTCTACCTATACATTTCCTACTGCACAACATGGAGAACAGTCCTTTGCTGGAGAAAGAGATGACTTTATTTATTCAAGGTTAGGAAATCCAACCGTTCAAATTTTAGAAGAACGAATGGCTGCGTTAGAAGAAGGAGAAGTAGCGTTAGCATTTGGTTCTGGAATGGCTGCTGTGTCTGCTACAATTTTCTCTTTAATTAGCACCGGAGACCATATTTTATGCTCAAAAGGCATATACGGATGTACGTATGGCTTTTTAGAAATGCTTGAGAGCAAATTTAGAATTGAACATAACTTTTGTGAAATGGATACAGAGGAAGAAATTCAAAACTTAATCCAAGAAAACACGAAAGTTATATTTATTGAAACACCGATCAACCCGACAATGAAAGTCATTGATATTGAAATGGTTGTCGAAGTTGCAAAGAAAAATAATATTACCGTAGTAGTTGATAATACATTTTGTTCACCTTATTTACAAAAGCCATTAACACTAGGCTGTGACATTGTGCTACATAGTGCAACGAAATATATTAGTGGTCATGGTGATGTAGTTGCAGGAATTGTTGTTTGTAAAACAAAAGAGCTAGCTGATCGGATGATCACTATTCGAAAAGATATAGGAGCGATTATGTCACCATTTGATGCATGGCTGCTGCTTAGAGGATTAAAGACGTTAGCAGTTCGAATGGACCGTCAATGTGAAAATGCAAAAAAGGTCGTTTCATTTTTACAATCGCATCCAATGGTAAAGGAAGTATTTTACCCTGGAGATTTTAAAAGTCAAAATTATTTTATTGCAAGCAAGCAAATGAAAAAAGGCGGAGGAGTCTTCGCATTTACAATTGACGGGACAAAGGCAGATACACAGGAATTTATTAATCATTTGGAAATGATAAAAATAGCGGTAAGTCTTGGTGATACAGAAACATTAGTTCAGCATCCTGCGACGATGACACATGCAGTAGTTCCAAAAGAGTTACGAGAAAAAATGGGCATAACAGAAAATATGCTGCGCATGTCAGTTGGATTAGAAGCATGGGAAGATATCGTTTCGGACTTACAACAAGCTTTACTTAAATCTAGTAGCAATACAGTTTGTTAATCTCGAATTGAAAAAAAGTACTTTCTAAATTTTTTGTTAGAAAGTACTTTTTATTTTAGCTCTAAAATTAAATTGGAAAATCAACAATTTCATAAATAATATTTTTATCAATCCTAAACTCAATGGTAAAATGCGGATCAAAATCGATGAGTTGATGGACTGTTATATATGAATCATGAATTTCATTTATGCAAACTACATAATGATAAATTAGTGTTTTTACAATGACAACCTCACCTTTAAACTCTTTTGCAAGACGATTAATCCTTTTTTGTGTTTGAGGAGACGTTCTTTCAGTTACAGTTATATAATGTCTCTTTTCCTGCCATGACTTATCACTTGAAAAATCTCCTTGCTCATTTCTTGAAGAAACACTTTTACAAGATAATTTACCAATCTCAATAACCAACGCTAAATCAATTCTAATTTGCCTAAACACCTCATCAGAAGCCAAAATGATAATATTTAATGAATGGTCTTCATTAATTGATACTAATCTTCCTCTATAATTAAATAAAAATGTCTCCAAAAAAACCTTTTTCCCAAGTAATTTCTGAGCTCTTTTTAAAATATGGCTTTTATTCTCTAGTGAAGTACTTTTAGATATGCTAATTCCATGTTGTTCCGACAATAGTTACCCTCCATAAACTTGATACCACATTTTATGTAACGAATCCTATTCATCGAAACGGTCAATTTCATTAATAAAGAAAATTTATAGGACGAGCAGTCTTTCAAAGAGAAGATTTTTAAGATCATTGACATAAATAGAGGGTATATCTAGTCAAAATCGTAATATTTATAAAATAATGTCGATGTGAAATTGCTAATTTGATTTGATTTTTTGAACGAATTGACTAGTTAGACTAAAAAAATTCCTTATGGGCAACAACTTATGATGAAAAGTAGCCCAAAATACGGATAGTAGTATGGGTATATTTTTAGTTTAATTGCGTTTTTCATCCTTTTAATTGCATTTCTAGAATTTTTAATTACAGATTCTCCATTTTTAATTGCGATTCTATGAATTTAATTGCACTTGCTTGAGGAATTTCGAACTAATACCCAATCAAAAAAAATCCAGCAAGTCCCCACAATAATGGACCACTAGATTTTTTAAACAAAACCTACTTATTCAAAGAATCAATAATCGGATAAAGCTCTTCTAAATGAGTGATTTCAAATGTAGGAACAACTTCATTCCGCTCTTTATTATGCCTAT
Source organism: Bacillus sp. AFS053548 (assembly GCF_002575105.1). Classification (NCBI taxonomy): domain Bacteria; kingdom Bacillati; phylum Bacillota; class Bacilli; order Caryophanales; family Bacillaceae; genus Bacillus; species Bacillus sp. AFS053548. The sequence continues at coordinate 172,036 of NZ_NUHI01000015.1, forward strand.
TAATCCATACGTTTTTCATTCCAATTCTGCTTGAGCCTAAAATATCAGTCAAAAGATTATCTCCAACCATCATGACATCTTCTTTTGATAGTTCCATTAATGATAAGGCATGTTCAAAAATGCTTGGATCAGGTTTACCTTTTCCGAAGTCTCCAGAAATTAGTATTTGATCAAAATACTCTTTAATCTTTGGTGTAATTGAAAGCTTCGTATGTTGCAAATCAGGGGAGCCGTTTGTTAGTAAGAGTAGTTTATACTGTCCATTTAATCGATCAAGCACATCAAATGTTTCATCGTATACAAAAGGGTTTCCTTTGCGTTCTTCAGGGAATGTTTCGGCTAATAAATGACCAAATTCTGGATCATTTATTCCAAATGCTTTTAAGCCAAGCGTCCATGCATTTTTTCGATAGGTAGGTGAATTCACCCTCATTTTTGGAAATTGATCATGATCATCTAAAAAATTCCCCCATAGTCCTTCGAATGGATTAATGCCAATTAATTTTGTGAATTCGTATGTATCATATGATTCATAAAGCTTTCTAGCCGCATCACGAACGGCATTTTCAAATTCAGTTGGATCAATACCGTATTTTTCTGTAGCTAGCTTACATGTATTTGCGAATGCAACTTGAACACTTTTTTGGTCCCAAAGTAATGTGTCATCCAAATCAAAAATGATTCCTTTAATCATAAAAAAGCCCCTTCCTAATATGAACTGTATAAATTATCCACTATCGTACTAGGAAAATATGAATTAGTAAATAGGAAGCTACTAAAATTTTACTTTTTTTTAGTTACAATGTAGTGATTATTTATTTTAAATGAAGAATATAGTACAAATGACGATTAAATGGAATATAATACCTTGTTGATTTTGTTTTAATTAATGATGAAAAGAGTGAGTATATGTCATTTGAAGATTTTGTAAACTGTCATTCAATGCAAATTAATACGAAGGCGGTCTTCGATAAACAAAATAAATTAATGCGATATTCGCTTACAAGAACTTGGGATGAATCAAAAAAGAAAGCTACTCTTGTATTACTTAATCCTTGTCGAGCGAATCATCTAAAGAGTGATTATATATTGGCGAGATGTCTTAACTTTTTTATAGATTATAAGAAAGGTAACTTCGGCTCGCTAGAACTAGTAAATCTTTTTGCATTAATGGAACCGGATTCAACAAAGCTAAGAGGGAAAGAATGCGAAGTTGGCGAACATAACGATGAAGCAATTAAATTAGCGATTAGTAACGCAGACATTATTATAGTAGGTTGGGGTTCAAGTAAACGATTTAAGTGGCGAATAAAAGAAGTTCTAGATCTGCTAGAACCTTATAAAGATAAATTATTTAATTTTTGTGATGATTCAAATCGGAAGGATATATTGATTCACCCAGTTATTTTAGCGGAACGACATTGGTTAGAAAAATTAAATTTTGAAGCACTTTACGAATGGACTACAAAAGATTAATCTAAATGCTATTTCCGAAGGCAACTCATTTTGGGTTGTTTTTTTTATTGCTTGAAAATTCAAATACTTATATTTATAAAAATTGTTATAATAAATTGAGCATTAAGTTAAGTTCAAGGCTGAAAGCTACATTAATTTAAATACAAAACTTTACTAAAATGGCAGCCTTTTTAGAAACTCAAGTATTACTTGAGTCCATTTTTCCTCAATTCAAGTAACACTTGATTTTAACTATTCAATTAATTAGATACAATGAAATTAACTTTTAAATAGAGGTGATATAAATGTTTGATATGAAAAAAGTAGGTAGACAAATCGCTCAATTAAGAAAGGTAAACAAGATTACACAGATGAAGCTAGCTGATCAATTAGGTGTCAGCTTTCAAGCAATTAGTAACTGGGAACGTGGAGAGACAATGCCTGATATTTCAAAATTACCTGAGCTTGCTGAAATATTTAATGTAAGCATTGATGAAATTTTAGGAAATGAAAAAGGTGTTAAGTTGATCAATAATTTAATTGGGAAAGATAATCCTGATTCTTCATTTGAGTTAGAAGTTGAAAAAGAAGAATTTTTAAATATTGCACCGATTCTTAATATCGATCAAGCAGATCTAGTTTTTAGAAACGTTGAGAATGATCTTACGATTAGTGATACAGCGGATATTGCTCCATTTGTTAGTGAAAATCTAATCGATGAATGTGCAAAGAAAGAATTTGATTCGAATGGAATCAAAGAATTATCAAGGATAGCACCTTATATTAGTAACGATGTAATTGATGAATTTGCGAAGAAAGAGTTTGAATCCAATGGAATTGAAGAATTAACACGAGTTGCACCGTTTATAAGTCAAGAGTTAATTGATGAATTAGCGAAAAAAGAGTTTGAAACGAACGGAATAAAAGGATTTACAACTTTGGCACCATTTATCAGCGAAGAAGTAATTAATGAATGCGCAAAGAAAGAGTTTGAAACGAATGGAATAAAAGGATTTACAACTTTGGCACCATTTATCAGCGAAGAAGTAATGAATGAATGTGCAAAAAAAGAGTTTGAAACAAATGGAATAAAAGGATTAACTCGAGTTGCACCTTTTATCAGCGAAGAAGTAATGAATGAATGTGCAAAGAAAGAGTTTGAAACAAATGGAATAATAGGATTAACTCAGGTGGCACCATTTATTAGCGACGAGATCATCGATGAATGTGCAAAGAAAGAGTTTGAGTTGAATGGCATAAAAGAAATAACATCAATGGCAGCATTTATCAGTGACGAAATAATCGATGAATGTGCAAAGAAAGAGTTTGAAACAAATGGTATAAATGGACTAGCATCGATGGCGCCATTTATTAGTGATGAGATAATTGATGAATGCGCAAGAAAGAGTTATGAATTAGATGGAATCAAGTCATTAGCACCAATCTGTCCATTTATTGAAGGTGACCTGCTTAATGAACTTGCTTTAGATGCTATCTCAAAACATGGCATTAATGAAATTTTTTCAGTGATTCCATTTTTAGATTCAAAAATTGTAAAAAATGCAGTAATTAAATAAGTTTCAAAATGAACTCGTTTTTACTTTCAGGGGTCGCAATTAGGACCCTTTTTTATTTTTTCTAGACATTTTATTAATAAATATGGATATTTTCTGGACAATTCAGTAATATCCTTTATCATATAAATAGTAAAAATAATGAAAAGGTGACTTTATGAAAAAATTACTTGTTATCGGGGCTTTAGCAATCTGTTTAATTATTTCTGCACAAACAAATCCATCTAAAGGAGAGTTTGTCACTTGGGCAAAGGATCAACTTAAATTGGAATCAAAAAATAAATATGTTGATTTTGGGATTGACTTATTAGGTGAAAAACTTATTAGTAAGGTTACAACTAAAAAAGATTATGTCTTTTTTTCAGTTTACGAGGTTAAGGCCTTAGACAAGGAAATAAAAGTTGTTGGTTTATTTAATCACTTTATTCCAATTTCAAAAAAATAAATTATGAAGTGTTAGTGGAAAAGTTTGAAAGCATGTATATAATAGAAGAATAAAGTTAAAAGAGGTGGAAAGAATGAGTAAATCAAAAGCAAGAAAATTACGAGACAAACTAGTTAGAGAAGGTAACCGAAATCCAGAATTAAGTAGAAGTTCATTTGCGATGTTAGATTTAAATACGCGTAGAACAAAAACGAAACAAGAAAAATTAAATCAAGTTAAACATAAAAAACAGTCCTTTGGAAAAGATGATTTTCAAACAAAGGACTGTTTTTATTTAGATGCTGATCTTATTGTTGTGTAGCAGGTGCATTTTTTACTTTATCAGCGAATTTAACTGTTAGATTTGTTTTATATGTGTTGGCCTCAGCTTCAAATAGATTGTAATAAGTATTAAATTTTTTAAAAACGGCAGTTGCATTTACAAGAGCAACTTTTGATTTTGCTACATCTCTTTTTTGAATTGCATTATCTAAGCTTTCATTATCTTCCATATCATAGAGCTCATCAAAACCATCTTTAAAATACTTATCAAACATAGAATCTAGATCTTTTTCGATTTGACGATGTGTTGTGTAATCCATGTCAAGAACATCGTATGCATAGCTAATAATTTCTTGTTCTTTAGATGTCATCCCATAAAAGTGCTGATTTACTAAAGAATATTCAGTTTCATAGTTTTTATATTCAGCAGGTAATTGCTTACGAATATAAATTTCATTTTCCGTATAAATTTGATCCTCGATATCGTATACATATGACTCAATCGTATTATATGTGTGGTTTTGGTAATTTCTAATAGCCGTCAATTTATTTTTTTGAGTTGTAAAGTATGTTTTAGCACCCTTTGAATCTACTTTTTTAATATATGTATTAAACTGTGCTGTTATTTTTTTCATATCTACCGCTGCATTATCTTTTCGCGCTTTATCAATTCTTGTTTTAAAGCTCGCTGTTTTTTTCACTAGTTCATCTTTACCTGTATATCCGTACTTATTAAATAAAGTAACATCAGTTTGTAGTTCTTTATAATAATCATAAACATCTTGATCTGTATAATAGATTTCACTTTTTAAGTTGTTCAATACTTTAATATAAGAGCTTACTTGTTTTTTTAAATCATTTTGAGCTTGGACAACTTTAGTATTAGTTGCTGCTTGGGTTTCTGTTGGTAGCATACCTAATAGAATACCTGCTGATAGAGTTGTTGCAGTTGCTATAGTTGCGATTTTCTTAAATTTATTCATTTCGGTCTCCTAATAATATAATATTAAAATTTTCATACTATTAGTATATTACATGTTACAAAAATATTAAATATATATTAATAGGATTAAATCTAATTTAAATTACCTTTAAATGAAGTTAAATCAATTCACTTCACTTAAAGGTAAATAAATTAAGTGATACAATCATAAACTAGCAAAGTCCATTTTAATCTCGTGAGGCATTTACAATTAATTGTGCCATTCTTCTTGGGTACATTTTTGCAGTTGACATATGGTCGCCACTTCCTTGTATAAAACGATAAACTCCTAATCTACTAGCTATATGAGGATACCAACCTGAATTTTCGCCTGCAGGTACTACTGTATCTTCTTGTAAATTAATAAAGCTTCGTGGAGTAGATAATTGGTAAAACGTTTTTAAATCTAGCTTTTCGACAAGGGGCGTTGCCGGTTCAGGTGTTGTCGCATTATAAATTTGCCGCGCCGTTTGTAAATCAGCCAAGTTAACAAACACATCTCGGAAGTATTGAAATGGTAGTTTGATTGTATTATCAGAAGATTGTTTTGCTAAGTCTAAAAGGAATTTTTGTCCTTGTGGTGGAAATTGATCTGCCAGGCTTTCGCCGTCATTTAAAACAAAAGCATTCCAAAAAACTAATCGTTTAATTCGGTCGTGAAGCTGTTCAGCGACTTTTTGTATGACAGTACCACCAAAGCTGTGACCTATCAAAATTATATTATTAAGCTTATTAGACGTTATATAATGAATAACTTGTTTTGTAATCATCTCATGATTTACATTTTTATCTTTATCGGTACCATGCCCAGGCAACTGTGGTGTGTGAACAATATGTCCCATTTTTTGTAGTTCTCTTGTTATTCCATGCCAGAAGAATGGATCAACCCATGAGCCGTGAACTAAAACGAAAGTAGCTTGAGCATGCTGACGATAAAAAATGTCAGATTGGTCAATTGAATGATGCTGTTGATGAATAGGATATGATTGATATTCGTTATACCAATATTGGTGATAATCATAGTAAGGATTATTCATATTTTGATTCATATTTTGATCCATATTTTGATCCATATTTTGATTTTTGTAGTTTATAGGTTGAATCATTTCATGGGATTTTTTACTGGTCATGCTAATTAGTCCCTCCTCGTTAATCTTTCTCATCGTATGCACCTATTGGTTAGAAGGTGCCCACTTAACTAATGGAAATATAAGTAAGTAAAGAGGGGAAAAATAATATTTTAGGAGGAGAATATTATCAAAAAAACTATATTTTTATTAATACTATTGTTAATTGTTTGTACAAGTGTTTACTTTGCGTTGAAAGATAAAGTTTTCCAAGATTCATCAAAATCGAATCCAAATAAAACAAATCATCAATCGGAAACGGAGACTAATCATTCGAGTCAACTTTCAACGGAAGAAATTTTAAATAAGATACTTTCAAGCGCTAAACTAGGAGAAATTCCAAACCAAAATAATATAGAAGTAGGGAAGACTGCTTTAAAAGATGTAACGGAGCAGTTTGGGGAATCTACCCAAAAAGATCAGGTTGCTAATGGTACTTACTTAACCTATCAAAAACAGGGATTTGCAGTAGGATATGATCATCATAATCGAATTTATGAAGTAAGATCATATGATTCTAATTTACAACAAATTCACTATGACGATATTATGAAACAATTAAAAAAGCCAAGTAAGATTAAATATTATAAGGACCAACAAGTTGATCAAATTATTTTAGTTTATGAACTGCCAAATCATATTGAACTGAAGTTTATCTTATCAAGACCAACTAGTGAAAATAATAATCCAACATTGCATCATACTTCAGTATCAATGATTGAGCAGCTTAATCCTAGTACTGGCACTAATCTAGATCGGCTTTTAAATGCGATGACACTTCAAGAAAAAATAGGTCAAATGATTATCTCAGGTTTTTACGGATCGAATTACTCAAATAGTTTAAAAGAACTAGTTGAACAATATCATATTGGTGGATTTATTTTTTACAATGAAAATCTAACGAATAACAGTCAAACGGTAAAACTTGTAAATTCTATAAAGGCTGCTAATCGAAATAATCATTTACCGATCTTATTCGGAGTTGATCAAGAAGGTGGGAGGGTATCACGTTTACCAGGAAATCTTGGTGAGATCCCGTCAAACGAAATAATTGGAAAGAAAAATAATGGCCAATTCTCATTTGAAATTGGTCAAATACTAGGAGAACAGCTTCAAGCTTTTGGTTTAAATATGGACTTTGCACCTGTTTTAGATGTAAATAGTAATCCTAAAAATCCGGTCATTGGTGATCGTTCATTTAGTAATAATCCAAAAATAGTAAGTAATTTAGGAATACAAACAATGAAAGGGATTCAATCAGAGAAAATCATCCCGGTTGTAAAGCATTTTCCGGGCCATGGTGATACTTCAGTTGATTCCCATTTAGAATTACCAGTTGTAAACAAATCGTATACTGATTTAAAATCATTGGAATTAATACCGTTTAAGGACGCAATCAACCAAAACGCAGATGCTGTTATGGTTGCACATATTTTATTACCAAAAATTGATCCCAAATACCCGGCTTCAATGTCTAAAATGATCATTTCTTCAATGTTAAGGAATGATTTAAAATATGATGGAGTGGTCATGACGGATGATATGACGATGGATGCAATTGGAAAAAATTATAATTTAGAAAAAGCAGCAGTTACTTCCATTTTAGCTGGAAGTGATATCATTATGGTTGCTCATGATCCTAACAAAGTAAAAGCTGTTTATAAAGAAATCGAAACAGCCGTGAAAAACAAAACAATTTCAGAAGAACGTATAAACGAGAGTGTAAAACGAATCATTTTACTTAAACAAAAATATAAACTAGATAATAATCAAGTAAAGCCGATGGATCTTCAAAAGCTCGTTGAAAAAACAAATAAGTTATTAAATAAGTAGAAAAATTAGCAAAAAAAGGAAATTACCACCTTTTGTCGAATAAATAGTCTAAAAAGGTGGTGTTCTTTCTGGGTAGTAAGATTTCAGATGCAGGATTAATGCTATTGGCTATTTTTAAAGAACTTCAAGAAAAAGAGCCAGACTTTGAAAAAGGGCTTCATAATGAAGTAGGAGTAGAAATAGATGATGTCGAACCTGCATTAATAGAATTGGAAATGCAAGGATTTATAAACGGTTTAACTTGGATTAAAAGTGACATAGATCAAAAAGAAATTGCTTCATTATTTAATATTTCAATAACACCTACAGGATTAGCTAGAGTAATAGAATTATTAAGATAATATGTATACATAAAAAGTGACTACCTCAAATGTTTATGGCATTTGAGGTTTTTTGAAAGAAAAAAGGAGGCCAGGTCAAGTGTGTCCGGAACTTAGGGGCTACAAAAAAATCCCTAGTTTTACTAAGGATTAAAAATAATTTTAATTATGATAAACGCACGCTTGATTTAGAATAAACAAGTTCATAGTATTCAGACATTTTTTCTTGTGTTATATTGTATCTTCTTTGAATTTCATTGTGTTCTTCCAATAAGTTTTTTGACCATTCCATGGATTGTCTATCTGTTATCCTACCACTCTTTAATAACATTTTATTTTTTGCAAATTCTGACCTGAATTTAAGTTCGAATTCTGCAATTTCTACGATTTCTTCAGGAGAATGTTTTTCTTCGTTATGGCTAGAAGTGCTATTCATTTTAAGTATTATACCAATAATTACAATTACAATTACAATAAACCATACCACAATATCACCACCTTTCATTTTCATAATATCATGTATAAATAACTAATAGTTAAACTATTCCAAAATTTATAGCCTTAAATTTTTGTATTTTCCCCAATCTGTTGGACCTGTACTTTGGTAGGTACAAAACTGTTGGAGCCAATTTCATTCTGGTAACCCACCTGCAACAACTTATGCTTATGTATCAGCTTTAGCAAATCCAGACATTAAAATAGAAGTTGAAGCATAGGCAGCAAGATAATCAACTCAAGTTCGTTACGTACCATCAATTGTCATTGATTCAAGTATGGTAATGATTGGTATAACATAGTCAACTTTGGGAAACTTAAGTGGAGGTAATTCGGTTCGAAAGCGAGATGAAAAATTGAAATGGATGAATTCGAGTCTCAATTAAATCCCACTGTAAGAAAAAATATAACAAAAACACTAACTCAACTTAATTTAAAAATCGAAGGCATGATTGGAAGAATTGAAAATAAAGGATGCGGCATTTTAACTGAATTTGAAAATATCCATCGCGTCTTTAATAATTTACAAATGGATGCAGCCTCATTTTATTTAAATTCATATCTTTCTCCGTATACTGATATCTTTGATGAATTGGCAATCACAGTTCAACACTTATCCAAACGCAAACATGGCGGATTAATTGTTGTAAAGAGAGACGACTCACTTGAAGAATTGATGAGTTCTGGTATACACGTCGGTGCAAAACTGTCTCCAGCATTATTAGAATCAATTTTTTATCCAGGTAGTCCGTTACATGACGGAGCAGTACTAGTTGAAAATAACATGATCATTTCAGCAGGTAATGTACTTCCACTTTCTAAAATTACATACGATAATAAAAAACTTGGAACAAGGCACCGAGCAGCGGTTGGAATTTCCGAACAAAGCGATGCACTTGCCCTAGTTGTATCAGAAGAAACAGGAAATATATCTTTCGCATATAAAGGAAGCTTATATCCTGTTAAATATGGGGCACCTATTAATTGAAAATTAAAACTGAAACGATCATTTAGATCGTTTTTTTTGTTTGGCTTTGTTAGAGTGGATTGTTGATTTTCTTATTAAAGTAAATGGTAGTTTTGTTAAACAAGGATTGGTTGGATATACATTCAAAAAAACGCAAAATTCCCCCCAAATTACAAACAATTACTGCGTTGGTACAATAAAGGAAATTTTAAAAATGTCTTTTACATATAAGAGAGAAAAATTATGGGTTATGTGGAAACTCAAAAATTATAGTTAAGGTTACCGCTGCATATTTAATTTTCAATATTTCATTTTATTTTAAGTAATTAACGTATTTTTAATAAGGAACGGTTGCTTCGGTGGTCTTTTTAATGTGCAAAATGGCAATTTAGTGGAATAAGGTTTATTTAAAATTCTCTGTAAAAAGGTGATATTCCCCCAATTACGATTATTCCGACTTATTGGTATGATTTTCTAAGAATATAGTTTAATAGAGTGAGTAAATTCGAGGTGGGAAAATGATAAAAATATTGTCTGTATCTGCTATACTAGCGGTTATCTTATTAATCATTAACGTTAGTTTATCGAGGGATCCAAAAGTAGTAGGCGCTAAAGATATATGGGTAGGTACAACAAAAGACGGAAATATACAAGCCGTTTTATCTAATACACAAGAAGAATATTAGGATGGTGATTTCCGTTGGACAGGTACAGCATGGGATTATAACAAAGCTACTATCCTAAATTCCGCTTATCTGGTGAACAGTGAAACGGAAGCTGGCGGAGGTGGTTGGCAAAGTAATTCGAAGGTAAACGATAGTGGTTTTCTTGATTTTGGAAGTAAGCCTGAGAAGAATGAAAAAATCGAAGTCATGGTCGAGTACAAGTTTAAAAACAAAACGATTCGTGAGATCATTCCTCTTCATAATAATTAATAAGAGTAAGGTCAATAGTGTAACTAATACAACTTTTATTACCTATAAAAAAATACCTAATTTAAAATTAGGTATTAAATAGATGCCTGTTGTTAAATAAGTTCAAAACGTTTTATTTTCTTTTTGATGACCTCTTTTTACAGCCTCTTCTGATCGTGCTGTAAAAATTTGAAAGGTAATACCGAATTTGTCGGTTACAATAGCGTAGGCAGGACTAAAATGAACTTGTTTCAGTGGCATCACCACTTGACCTTCTTGTTTCAACAAGTCGTAAAACTTATTTGTTTTATCTATTTCATTGGTAGTAATACAAATGTTAACATTGTTGCCGTTTCGATATTGTAAACCTGGAAACATATCAGCAATCATGATATTGGTCTCGCCGATTTTTAATATTGCGTGTGATATTAAATCCTTCAATTTTTCTGGTAGAGGGGATTTTGGATCTTCTGGTGCATCCCCAAATGTTTGGCAAAATAAAAGATTTGCTTCGAGTGATTCTTTGTAAAAATCAATAGCTTCCTTTGCATTTCCATCCATCAACAAAAATGAATTCAATTGTACTGTCAAATTAAACAACTCCTTTAGATTTTAGTGTAATTTGCTTTTTTTAATCTTTAATCAGGTTAGTAATCCAATAGATAAATGGGATTGGATTGTTTCCTACATCAATATTGATTACACTTACTAGTGTAGTGCCTAAAGGTGACAAATCTAGGCACCATTAAGAGGTGTTTTTATGAAAAAATCAGAACGAATAAATCAAATACTTCGGTTTATCAATCAAAAGCAGCATTTTACACTTCAAGATATAATGCAGGAATTTCAGATATCAAAAAGGACAGCTCTAAGAGATGTAGCTTCCTTAGAAGAAATTGGAGCTCCAATCTATGCAGAATATGGTCGTTATGGAGGATATCGTTTACTTAATCAAATGAAGCTTCCACCTATTTATTTTAATAATCAAGAAATCCTTGCGCTTTACTTTGCAATGCAGGCACTAGGAAGCTTTTCAAATTTACCTTTTCAAGTATCCTATCGTACAATACATGAAAAATTCATAAATGTTCTGTCGGAATGTCAAAAACAAGATATAGAGAGGATGCAAAATCGCGTATCCTTTCAACAGACTGTACAAATCAAAGAAAGCATACATTTAGAAATATTATTAATGGCAGCTGTTCAAAATATTGTACTAAAAATAACATATCAAAACAGCTTTCGTATTATTCACCCGATTGCTATATACGTAATGAAGGGATATTGGTATTGTCAAGCATATGATATGGATAAAACGGCTTACCGTGTTTTTCGCTGTGATCGTATCTCTTCAGCTGAAATAACAACCGTTCAACCATTGGAGGAATTAAAAGAAATTACTAAGCAAAATTCCCATTCACTTTGGAAGCCGTCAGAAAATGCAATACAATTTAAATGGTTGATTAATCAAGTAGGAATAGAGTTATTTCAACAGGAACATTATCCATCCATGGAATTAATCTACGAGTTGGAAAATTCATATCTTATTGGTACATATGAGCCAAATGAACTTGGCTTTATCATTAAATATCTTGCCAGATTAGGACAAACAGTAAAAATCATAGAGCCTACTGATTTAAAGGAAACATTACGACAATATTATAGAGATATTATTGAAAATATATAATCGAAGGGTTCTATCAAAATTTTGACAGGGTTTAAGCAATTAACGTAATGTTTTAGTTGAATAAGAGTGCCTAAGGGTCGTCTAATTAGACAACCTTTTTTAGTTCAAAAATCAACATTAAAAATTCAACAGAGCCGTTTGTTTTCTAATAATTTTACTTTTTTCAGATTTTATGGATTGTATTGTTTCTGGAATCATATTATGATTATACTTAATTATTCCGATACGAAAGGTTGGTTTTTTGGTATGTCTAATCTAAAAATTAATACAATTCCATTACCTTTAGTTCGTACAAATCAATGGACGATCTTTATTTCTGTTATATTAACTTGGATCACTGGTCAGTACTGGCTACTACTTATTCCTTTAATAAGTGGACTTAGTGGATTACTTTTTGATTTCCATCCAATCATAAAATTTGCTAAACGTTTTTTAAAAAAGAAACCTTCGAGCTATCCGCAAGAGGATAAAGGTCAACAAAATTTTAATCAAACAATTGCAATAACCTGCTTATCCCTAGCATTTATTGGAGCATTAGTTGGTTGGAACGTATTATTTTATGTGTTTTCAATTTTGGTCGCATTAGCATCGTTTATCGCAATCAATGGATTTTGCATAGGATGCTATATTCATTTTCAATGGAACCAATATAAATACCGAAAAAGTTTAAGATAAATTAAATAAAAATCAGAGTCTTCTCATTAAATGAGAGGGCTTTTTTTATGATATGAAAACATATTTCGGTATAATAGAACTAGTATTTTAAATTGTGCGAAATAGATATACATATTGCTTCAGGAAGGAAGAATACAAATAATGATTAAATGGAAAGAAGACATTGTTATTCATACAAATATCGAAAAAGTGTGGAGTCTATTTTTAGATAGAAATATTAAGAAAATAATGCCAAAAGTTGAAGAGCATAATTTGATCGATAAAAACGAAAACGAAGTAGGTGCAAAGCATCAGCAAAGTTATAGAGAAGGAAAACGTGTTGAATCTTATATTGTTGAAACATTAGCATACGAGGATACTGAATCATATAAAAAAAAGCAAATCCATTTTGTTTTAGCAAATGCATTTGAAACGAATCTGACATTTACATTAGAAAAAATCGATGATACACATACAAAATTTATTTATGAAGGCACGAATGCTGGAGTAAATTTTATCGGACGAGCAATGTTAAAGCTAGCTAATCCAAAGGGGAATAATTTAAGAGCTGTACATGAATTTGTACAAAGAGTCGAACAAGAAGCTTTAAAGGAGCAGGAATAATAAGGGCATCTATACAAAAAAAGGAGAGCATCTAATACTCTCCTTTTTTTATTTATATTGATACTTTACTTAATAATTCATATGAATATAAGCGTGCTGCATGATCGAAAACAGAACCATTTACCATAATCTCATCAGCTTTTGTTATATTTAATACTGTTTGTAGTTTTTCAGTCACGGTTTCGATTGTACCAATAGCAGATAGTTTCATTTGATTTTCAAGTGTTTCTTTTTCAAATGGACTCCAAATTTCATCCATATCGTCAACTGGTGGTTTTAAAAGAGCTGGTTTACCGCCTCGTACTAAGTTTAAAAATGATTGTTGCTGTGTTGTGAAAAGTTTTTTTGCTTCTTGATCTGTGTCAGCAACGACAACATTTAAGCCAATCATTGCATAGGGTTCATCTAAAGTTTCAGATGGTTTAAAGTTATTATGATACAACTGCATTGCTTGGACTGTGTAGTCTGGTGCGAAATGTGCTGCAAATGCAAATGGTAAACCTAATTCAGCAGCTAACTGAGCACTAAAACCACTAGATCCTAGTAACCAAATTGGTATATTTAAACCTTCACCAGGTACAGCTTGAACTGTCAAGCTGCCTATTCCACCTGGGGGATTAAAGTAATTACGTAATTCCTCTAATTGAGCAGGGAAGTCTTCATGGCTGCGTAAATCTCTACGTAACGCTCTTGTTGTTGACATATCACTACCAGGGGCACGACCTAATCCGAGATCAACACGACCTGGATGTAGTGATTCTAATGTTCCAAATTGTTCTGCTATGACTAATGGAGCATGATTTGGTAACATGATTCCCCCAGAACCAACTCGAATCGTTGATGTTCCACTTGCAATATGTCCAATTACAACGGAAGTAGCTGAACTTGCAACTGCAGGCATATTATGATGTTCGGCAAACCAGTAACGGTGATATCCCCATTTTTCAGCATGCTGTGCTAAATCAAGACTATTTTTAAAAGCATCAGCAGGAGTGCTTCCTTCAACAACTGGTGCTAAGTCTAATACAGATAAAGGTATCTCACTTAAATTCTTAGCAACTTTATCTTGGAAACGATTATTCATCATAAAATTTTCCTCCTAAAAAACAATTTTCAATATATGGAAATAACGCGACGTTTTCATTTGATAAACTGTGTTTTAATTATATACAGTATGCTAAGATTATAGAAAATCTAAAGACATAATACAAGTTTTTGAACTTGGAAATATTTATACAGGAAAACTTCATATGGTAACAAGAAGTACTTTTGGTAAAAAGAAAAAAATTTGTAAATAAATGTATAGAATAAATTTTTAGAATCATACTATCTTTAATCTGATAAACAACATCAGAGCATCCAAAAGACAAAGGAGTCAACAACATGGCAAACAGAAGATCTTCAAATCAATATGCTTCACCAAATGCAAATTCAGCAATTGAGCAAATGAAGTTCGAAATAGCTTCTGAATTTGGAGTGCACTTAGGGCCAGACACAACTTCACGCGCTAACGGTTCAGTTGGTGGGGAAATTACGAAACGTCTAGTTCAAATGGCAGAACAAAGCCTAGGCGGTTATGCTCGTTAAATAAAAAATGAGGATGGAAAGCAAACTTTCTATCCTTTTTTTATTGTCTAAAAACAACTAGATCCATCCAGTAAATCGTTTTCTACTTACATTTAAACAAGACTAAAAACTACTATATACTTGCAAGGGGAACAAAAACGGGGGATAATAATATCACTGGATGGTGATAAATGATGTCAAGTTGTAAAAATTCCGTTACACCTAAGTGGTTCGGATTTGCTATTCAGGCATTAGTTTTACTAGCAACAACAGAAGGGGTTACACCAAGTAAAGCAATCGCAAAACATATTAGATCAGGTGTTTCATTTATGAGAAGAATCATGGCTCCCCTCGTAAAAGAAAAAATAGTAGAAGCAAGAGAAGGACGAGATGGCGGCTATTTATTAGCTAAGTCACCTGAGGAAATTACTTTAAAACAAGTCTACATTGCCCTACAAATGACAGAACCTCTATCAACCGCACTAATTGAATCCACATCTGATTGTACTAGTGGACGTGTAATGAACAACGTATTTTCAGAATTTGCAATTGAAGCAGAAGAGCACTTACTTGGCTTTTTATGTAACTATACTTTGGCGGATTT
The DNA here is from genome assembly GCF_002575105.1 of Bacillus sp. AFS053548. Lineage (NCBI taxonomy): Bacteria > Bacillati > Bacillota > Bacilli > Caryophanales > Bacillaceae > Bacillus > Bacillus sp. AFS053548. Next base: position 187,544 of record NZ_NUHI01000015.1, read on the forward strand.
TGTAAGACGTGCCAGTCATAAAACAATCGAATCACTTTGAAAATATCGTACATTTGAATGTACGATATTTTTATTTTATTGGGGATAGAACGAATACATATAAAAACCATTGTGTACAAATAAAGCTGTCAAGTCTACGAATAACGAGTGAGGCGCAATTAAAATTACTAAAACAGCAATTAAAATAAGGTAGCTGCAAATAAAAATACCAATTCTCCAATTAAAAACAATGAAACTGCCCTTCATTTACTATCTCTTTCTATTTATTTGGTCAGTATGAAGCATCCATAAAGTAATTCTTGATCAGCATTTTCACTTGCGGATGTTAGAGTATCTAATGCTTCTATAAAATAATAAAAAGTGAGGTGTTTTATATGAAACAAAATGATTATTATCAAGATCTATTAAAAAGGCTTTGTAAAGCTAATAATATCTCTTCTTCCCGAAAACCTAGGTTTGAAAGCATTGATGATTTTGTAATTATCCATGTTAAAAATCATTTGAAAGAAGGAGTAGATCTAGACAGTTTTAAAATATTAAATCTTATTTATTAAACAGTTGTACCTTTAGGCATAAAGTTCAATCAACAATTATTTTTATATCCAAGTGGGGATCGATTAGATCGAGTAACAATCTCTTTTAGTAGAAATGATTATATGGTTTTAAACAAGAAGCTGGAAACAGGAGATATAAATAACTAATTATTTTTTACAAGGTATTAGTCTGATCAAACAATTATATTTTTTGAAAAACTTCATTCACCCAAAGGATTTCAACAAGCCTCCAAATTCTAATTTTAAGATAATGGTTAAACAAAAAATAAAAATGCACTTGAAATGAGAACAGTTATCGCATATACTGTACTTAAATCAAACGCACTTACAAAAAGTAACCAACTAGCATAAACAACACTATTTTTTTAATTTTTACTGTTTCTAAATTAAGAACAGTAAAAACATTCTAAAGTTAACTGTGCTTAATATAAGTTCAGTAAAAAACAAACAAAAGGGAGAGATTTTTAAATGAAATGGTTTACTCGAATTATTCAAGGGATTTTAATTATTGCATTTCTAATGTCCGGATTTGTGAAATTAAGTGGCAATACTCAGATGTTACATGATTTTAAAGAGGTTTATGGTTATTCAAAAGGGATGATGTATACAATTGGTTCATTTGAGGTGTTAGGTGCAATCGGTTTATTAGTTGGTTATTGGAAGTTGATTTTAGGTAAGCTTGCTTCAGTTGGATTAGCAATTATTATGGTAGGAGCTGTATTTACTCATTTACATGCGGGTCAAGGCATGAGTGTTGCAATGGCTCCATTCATTCTGTTAGTGTTAACATTAATTGTACTATTTTCTAGAGGAGGTAAATTAAAATGAATTTTCATCAAAAGCCAAAGGTTTATGCTCCAACAGTTGAATTAAAAGTTGCAAATTTAGAGCGTTCATTAGCGTTTTATCAAGAGGTTATTGGTTTAAAAGTTTTGGAACATTCAACTACAAATGCTAGTTTAACAGCGGATGGGGTAAATGTTTTAATTAAATTAGAGCAGCCAGATAATGTTACACCTAGAAATGAGCAAAATACAGGATTATATCACTTTGCCTTATTAGTACCTACTCGAAAAGATTTAGGTATTGTGCTTAAGCATCTGATTGAAACTAGAAATCCACTCCAAGGTGGTTCGGATCATTTAGTGAGTGAAGCAATCTATTTAGCGGATCCAGATATGAATGGTATTGAAATTTATGCAGATCGTCCATCAGAGAATTGGCAATGGCATAATGAGTATGTCGTTATGGATAGTAAACGATTAGATGTAGAGGGGCTTTTGGCACTTACTGAGAATGAAGCTTTTATTGGACTACCAAAAGGAACAATTATGGGGCATATCCATTTACAAGTTTCTGATTTAAATAACACAGAGAAGTTTTATTGTGAAGGGCTTGGATTTGATGTTGTAACGAAATATGGAAGCCAGGCGTTATTTATTTCAACTGGACGTTATCATCATCACATCGGTTTAAATACTTGGCATAGTGCAGGAGGAATTGCACCTTCTGATCGTAGTGCAGGATTAAAGAATTTTACGTTGTTATTTCCAAGTGAAGAAGAAAAATCGGTGGTAGTAGATCGTTTAAAGAATATGGGAGCTTTTGTTTTTGTAGAAAATGGCGTTACCTTTACAAAGGACCCTTCAGGTATAACAATCCAACTATTAGTTGGTTAATGAATTTAAATTATATAAAGAGGCATTTTCAACTACTTGTTGTGAATGTCTCTTTTTTTCGTTTCTCTTTTTTCGTTTCTCATTTTTTCATTGCTTTCTATCATATTTTTTCAATAAAAATAATATATTTGAACAACATGTACATTTACTAACTATGGGAGACGGGAAGAAAAAGGGAGAGTGAAAAAGTGTTACATATTGTGGTTTGTATAAAACAAGTGCCTGATACGAAGATCATTAAGATGAATCCTAAAACGAATACAATGGACCGTGCAAGTGCTCCAGCAATATTAAATCCGTATGATGCTCATGCTGTGGAGGAAGCTGTTCGAATTAAGAATAAATATGGTGGAACAGTTTCGGTTATTACGATGGGGCCACCACCTGCTGTAAAAGCTATCAGAAAATGTATTGAAATCGGTGCAGATGAAGGGTATATGATTTCAGATCGTGCATTTGCTGGGGCAGATACTTTAGCGACAAGTTATGCTTTGACAAAGGCGATTGAGAAAATAGGACAAATTCAAGTGATTGATTTAATCATTTGCGGAAAGATGACAATTGACGGTGATACTGGACAAGTTGGACCAGGTATTGCTCGTCGTTTAGATATACCGCCGTTAACATCAGTTAAGAAGGTTCAAGAAATTAATAAAGATGAAGGCTATGCAATTGTTCATCGAAAAATAGAAGATGGACATGAAGTGATTAAAACGAGTTTACCTTGTTTATTTGCAGTTGAGAAGGAAATCAATGAAGTTCCTTATTCATCACTTACAAATATGATAAAGGCTGCAAGGTATAACCCGACCATTTGGGCAGTGAAGGATTTAGAAGATATTGATATTAAACAATTAGGTCTAAAAGGTTCACCAACAATTGTTTCGAAAGTATGGGCTCCACCAAAGGCTAAAGGTGGAACGGTTTTTGAAGGAACTTCATTAGAAAAAGTAAATGAACTGATAAAGATTTTAAATGAGAAGAAAGAGTTATTTGAAGTGAAAGGAGGGGTATAAATGGATTTCTCAGAGTACAAAGGTATTTGGGTGTTTATTGAAGAAAACGATAAAGTCATAGCACCCGTGTCACTTGAATTGCTTGGAGCTGGTAAAGAATTAGCAGAAAAACGTGGTTGCGAATTGGCAGGATTATTAATTGGTGAAAATGTGAAATCATTAGCCCCTACGTTATTTGAATACGGTGCTGACATTGTTTATGTATATGATGATCCAATTTTTAAGGATTATCGTACTGAGTCTTATATGAAAGCAGTACTAGAATGCTGTAACAAATATAAGCCTGAAATCTTATTGTATGGTGCAACTTCTAAAGGGAAGGATTTAGCAAGTGCAGTTGCCACTGACTTACCTACAGGTTTAACAGCCGATACAACTGTATTAGATGTTGAAGAAGATACAGGACTATTATTAGCTAGTCGACCTGCATTTGGTGGAAATATAATGGCAACTATTCTTTGTAAGAAATATAGACCTCAAATGGCTACAGTTCGTCCAAAGGTAATGAAAGCGCTCGCTCCGATTCCTGGTGCTGAAGGAGTTGTGATCGAAGAGGAAATTGATTTAAAAGAAGAAGATATTCGTACAAAAGTATTAGAGATTGTACGTGCAACAACTAAGAAGGTTCGCATTGACGAAGCAGATATTATCGTAGCAGGTGGCAAAGGATTAGGTAGTAAAGACGGATTTCAGTTGATTCATATGTTTGCTGAATCGATTGGAGCGGCTGTTGGAGCAAGTCGTGATGTAGTTGAAGCTGGTTGGGTTGAACATCATCATCAAGTAGGTCAAACTGGCTTGACGGTCACACCAAAAATTTATTTTGCAATTGGGATATCTGGGGCAATACAACATATTGTTGGCATGCAAAATTCAGGTCTCATTATTGCGATAAATAAAGATCCGAATGCGGCAATTTTTCAATCTTGTCATTACGGCATCGTAGGAGACGCATTTGAAATTGTACCAATGCTGATTAACCAATTCCAAGAAAGTTTTTCTTTAAAGGAGGAAAATCACGATCATGCCGGAAAAATTTGATGTAATTGTCGTTGGAGCAGGCCCAGCAGGAATTTCATGTGCATACGAGCTCGCAAAAAATGGTGTTAATGTTGTCCTTATTGAAAGAGGAGAGTATCCAGGTTCGAAAAATGTTATGGGTGGCGTATTGTATCGTAAAATGATGGAGGACGTTATACCTGAATTTTGGAAGGATGCACCAATTGAGCGTGTGATTGTAGAGCAAAGAGTTATGATGCTTGATAAACAATCCGCTACAACCATTGGATATAAAGGTCTTGAATTTGCTGAAGAACCTTATAATAATTTTACTGTTCTTCGCTCAAAGTTTGATCAATGGTTTGCTCAAAAAGCAGTAGAACAAGGTGCATTATTAATCAATGAAACAGTTGTTCTAGAGTGTATTGTTGAAAACGATATGGTAGTTGGGGTAAGAACGGATCGACCAGATGGTGATTTATATGCCGATGTGGTAGTTCTGGCTGATGGCGTAAATTCACTTTTAGGAAAATCTTTAGGTTTCCATAAAGAATGGAGACCAGATGAAGTCGCTTTGGCTACAATGGAAATTTTAAAGCTGGATAGTAAAATAATTCAAGATCGATTTGGTCTTGAAGGTAACCAAGGGGTAGCAATCGAGCTATTTGGAGATGCGACAAAAGGCATAGTTGGCACAGGATTTTTATATACAAATAAAGATTCTCTTAGTATTGGTGTCGGTACATTATTATCAGGAATGATTGAAAACAAATTGAAACCTTATGATTTACTCGAATACGTTAAGAATCATCCGATGATTAGACCGTATATTCAAGGAAGCGAACCTCAAGAATACCTTGCTCATTTAATTCCAGAAGGTGGGTACAAATCAATTCCTAAATTGGTAGGAAACGGAGTATTAGTAATTGGTGATGCAGCACAATTAGTAAACGCAATTCATCGTGAAGGCTCAAATATGGCAATGACATCTGGACGATTAGCAGCAGAGACCATTATCGAAGCAAAAGCAATCGATAACTACTCTGATGTTGCTTTAAAACCGTACGCTGATAAATTACTAAATAGCTTCGTAGGACAGGATTTGAAAAAATATAAAGATGCAACACATCATTTTGAAAAATTCCCTCAATATTTCGAGCAATATATTCCACTATTAAATAAATCTGCCAGCCAAATGTTTACAGTAGATGGTAAATCTAAATGGGAAAAACAAAAGAATATTATGAGTAATATAGGAGGAGCGAAGGCTAAACTTAAGCTTGCGAAAGATGTATACAAAGCATGGAAGGTGATGAAATAAATGAGTGAGACAAAAAAAGAAAGTACGATCGAAGAAAAGCAGTATCTCGTTCGTTTTAATGCCGATACAAAATCGCACTTAACTGTACTTGATTCCGATATTTGTATGACAAAATGTCCTGATAAAATCTGTACGATATTTTGTCCAGCAGAGGTTTATAAATGGGAAAATATTCGAATGCATGTTGGATACGAGGGATGTCATGAATGTGGAAGCTGTAGAATAGGCTGTCCTCATCAAAATATTAAATGGGAATATCCGAAAGGTGGGCACGGAATTATATTTAGATTGGGGTGATCGAAATGTTCTCGATAGGCAACTATGTTATGTTTAGCTTAGATGGTGCTGTGGGAACGGTTATGGAAACTAAAGATAATCATTGCTTAGTAGCTTGGGAGGATCGTGTTTGTAGTTGGGCAAGTTTCGATCTACTAAGGAAAATTAGTTGCGCAGAATTAATTCAACTCTTCACTCCAAAATAATTCACCTTTTTTAAATGAATCAATATAAAATTGGGGGCTAGATGAGAGGTAACTACAACCTCCCATATAGCCCCCAATTTAATTTTAAAGCACTTCTAACTGTATAACTGATTCAACCTCAAAATAAATCTATCACATTAACCCGTATACCATAAAAACAATTCTATATGTTCCTTTTTCTATTTTCACTTTTTTGGGTTCTTGGATAGGTGCTTTATCCGATTTCGATTTGCATTCTACTCTATTCTTACAGGATTTAATTAAGATCTCACTGTTTTTAGGTTTAGATAATTTTGTTTTTTCTTTATGACCAGTATCTAGATTAGAGTGTTCAGTTTTATTTACTATTTTAGTTGGCTTATTACTTATGTCTATTTCTGTTGCTTCATTTTGTTCTAGTTCATTTGAAGGATCCGTAAAAGAGGTTAAAATAAATAAAACAAATAAGGCCCCAGTCATAATAAAATTCTTTAAAGACTTTCCATTCATTTTAAAGAAAGAATTAATCCCCAAAATAATAAAAAATAGGATTCCTATAAGACATAATAATTCAATAAAGGTGTACAATAGATAGCCTCCCTATATTTCTCCACAAATTAACTATTCGTTATAGAGGACTAAATTACCTTTTTAAAGTTAATTGAAGTGTTACTAAAGTATAGGGAAAATCCATCAGATGAAATAGTGAGTGCTATTTTCCTATATGTAACCAATTCTTTTTTTAGTGCTTTAGTTGTTATTGTTTAGAAATTAATAGGGGGATATACAATGCAGAACCTATGAGGCATCTAGCAAACATTTAATAGGAAGATTGCTATTAATATAGAAGTAATTAGTCAAATTTTAATTAACACCTAGCCAGTTAAATTAAAAAGTTCCCCAAATTGTATCCAAGTTATTTAATTTAGAATACATTATTACACAAACCCAGGGGACACTAAATGTAAATTTTAAATGTTTATATGCCAGCATTTCAAAACTATATATTTTTAAATGCTAATGTTAATAATAGATATAGTTTCTAACAACTATATCTTTTTTATTTTGAAGTTTAAGGGAACCATCGAAACAGACATTAAGGTTAAAAGAATTAGAATTTACCAAAACTATACAATTCCAACTTAATAATTAAAGAAAAGCAAAGCTATAATTAAATACATTCAATAAATACGAATAATATCATTGACTAAATAATAGATTGAATTTATATTTAATTTTAAATATTCGAACAATTAGGGGTGTTTAGATGGGAAATGCATTAGTGTTTCAGTCAGATTTTGGATTACTAGATGGAGCAGTTAGCGCTATGTATGGTGTTTCTTGTAGTGTAAATCAAGATATAAAGATTTACGACTTGACCCATGATATACCTCAATACAATATTTGGGAAGCTTCTTACCGACTTGTACAAGCAATGAATTACTGGCCAGTTGGAACAGTATTTGTTTCAGTAGTAGACCCAGGTGTAGGCTCAGATCGTAGAAGTATAGTGGCTCGCACAAATACGAACCACTTCATTATCACACCTGATAACGGAACATTAACACATGTTGGTAAAATATATGGAATCAACCAAGTAAGAGTCATTGACGAAGAAATTAATAGACTACCAAATTCAAGTGAATCTTATACTTTCCATGGGAGAGATATATTTGCTTTTACAGGTGCAAGATTAGCTTCTGGAATAATCGACTTCGAAAATATTGGTCCAGAAGTAGATTCAAATTCATACATAAAATTACCAATTAAAGAATGTCATAGTGAAAACCATTCGATAACAGGAACTATTGATATACTTGATGTTCGCTATGGTAGTATTTGGACGAATATTGGACGATCAGATTTTCTCAAACAAGGCGTTTCTCATGGAGACTTTGTCGAAGTACTAATTACACACCAAGGAAGAAAAGTATACAAACATGCCGTGAAATATGGAAAATCATTTGCTGATGTAGCAATTGGAGAACCAATCTTATATGCAAACAGTCTAGATCAAATGGCAGTTGCTGTAAATCAAGGCTCGTTTACTGATGAATACGGAATTGATACAGGTATAGAGTGGGAAATAACACTTAAAAGTAAATAGGGAAAGCTTGAGTGTATCAAGTACTTTTGGATTAGGAGAACAAGATTTATTTTTTCTAATTCCAAAATTTTAGTAATTTTTTAATAAAATTTTAATTTGGAAGTTTACTTATATTTAAGTAGGCTTCTTTTTTTGCAGTGAATCTTAATTGGTAAATTGGAGATTTTGAATTGAAATTAATATAATTACGTGAATTATTTCACTTAATATTCATTTTTGACTCTATTAAATCTCTTATATTTAGGGGATTTGTAAAATTAAAAGTAAAATTTAAGTGAACGTTTTCACAAATTATTCACAGACAATTGTATTTTACTTTACTATAATTGGCTGTAACTTCTAGATAGATGTTGAGTTCTTTTTTGAAAGCATCTTTATACGAAGAATTTTTTTGTAAGGGGTTTTGATTAAATGAAGGTTTCAAAAATTGTAGCAATTGGCGTAGTAAGTTTTTCAACACTTGTAGGAGCCGCAAATACATCATTTGCAGCTGTTACGTCTCAAGCAAAATCAAAAGCAGCTATTAATTTTACAGAAGGTTCTGGTCCAGTAACACCAGTAGATCCAACCGACCCAGCAACTCCATTAGAGCCAATTGGTCCTACTGATCCAACAGATCCTCCTACAGGTGAGACAGGTCCGTTAACTTTGGACTTTGTTTCTTCAGTTCAATTTGGTTCGAACGAAGTTTCAACTAGTGATCATGTTTATTCTTCTACATCTAAAAAGCCTTTTATCCAAGTTTCTGATCGCCGAGGTACTGGTGCAGGGTGGAAAGTGACAGCAAAAGCTAGTAAGTTTACAAACGGTGCATCTGAATCACTACCCGGAGCGGTTCTTACCTTTAAAAATGGATCAGTTGTAACACCAGGTAGTGGAACTGGCCCAACGCCTGTTCAAACAATTACACTAAATACAGATGGATTAACTGAATCTTCAGTTGTTACTGCTGAAGAGGGTACAGGACTTGGTACTTGGTTAACAAGATGGTTAGGCCCAAATCCTGATGTTAATGATGGTGCAGTAAATAATAATGTTACATTACAAATTCCTGGTGGTTCAGCAACAATAGGTAATCATGAAGCAATTGTTACTTGGACACTAGTTGATGCTCCAGGTGTATAATTGAATCTACATAAAAAAGCTTAATCGATATTTATTAGCCTGATAGGTACTTTCTATTAGGCTTTTTATATTTTTCCAATTAAAAATTCTGTATAATTTAAACTGTCGTTAAGGACAGCTTAGAAACTGAAGGTGGAGATTTTATTGGAATCATATTCTAAATTAGCAAGTAGATCAAGTAGGTTATTAGCAATATTGGTTGATGGATTTATAAGTTTTCTTTTTATTTTTGCCATTTCTATTATTACTGGAATGACAAAGTTTTCAACATTTTTTGATCCTACTAGAGTAGACAAATTTGATATTTCGACTTCTCTACTATCCATTATTAGTGTCATTATATTTTATATTTTGATCCCTACATTTGTTTGGAAAGGGCAAACATTAGGAAAGCGTTGGTTAAATATTGCAATCGTTAAGAACGATGATCAGGAAGTAAATTTAAAGACGATGTTTATAAGAGAAATTTTTTTCGTTTTAGGATACATTAAAATACCATATTTTTCGTTAGTTGTAGGTTTTATTGCATTTGTTGATCCGTTTTTCATTTTTTCTGCAGATCGCAAAACACTACATGATTTAATTGCAAATACAAAAGTAATTGATGTTTAAAATAAAAAGAAAGCTCNNGAGCTTTCTTTTTATTTTAAAATTTTCATTTGGCGTATATGGGCACGTGTTTCCTCAGTACCTAATTCATATATCATTGAGTAGGCTTGTTTTAAAAAATAGTCATACCCATTGTATAATTCTAGACTTTTTTCTTGACTACTACTTGTAAATGAAGGTAAAAATGCTGCTTGAACACCAGTAGCCTCATCGTAATTGTCTATCTCACGAAAAATTCTTTCGAGTCTATGTTTTTCATCAATCGTAGCATCGATTTCTAACTCATAAGGTGCGTCCCCTTGATTCGGAACAATTGTTTTTGCTTGAACGGATACATAATATCTCCTTTTTTCCATAAAGATCTCCCTTTTACGTATTTTTGGTTATCATTTTTATTATCTTCACCGACCAGTGCTTTATTCAAAATTAATAATCAGCGTGAATACCCCTTAAAAAGGAATTTCATAAATAATATTGAAATATAAATTTGATATTAAGATAATTTAGGTATAGATAAGGGGGGAATTTATGAAGGGACTATATCGAGAATTTTTTCTTCATTTCGATATTATTGTGATGGGGCTACTTTTTTTAATTGGGATTATTTATAGTATAGGATTTCATTTTTCGTGGCTTACTGTCTTAATTTTCATAATAGGAATAATGTTTTTTATGTTTAGTGAGTATGTAACTCATCGGTTTATTTTCCACATAAAGGCACCAAAAAATAAACTATTTCTTAAATTTATGAAAAGAATTCATTATGATCATCATACGTATCCAGATGATTTGAAATTGTTATTTTTACCGATATGGTACAGCATTCCGAATTTAGGATCACTTTGTATAATTTATTTTTTGATATCTAGAGATCTAATTCAAACGATCGCATTTGGTTCAGGTTTAGTTTTAATGTTACTAGTGTACGAATGGAAGCATTATGTAGCTCACAGGCCAATTAAACCAATAACGAAAGTAGGACGACATATTAAAAAGCTACATATCCTGCATCATTTTAAAAATGAAAACTTTTGGTATGGCGTATCAACACCTATTTTTGATGGGATTTTTGGTACGTTGAAGGATGAGAAGGAAGTAGTAACAAGTAATACCGCGAAAGCCTTAGAAGAAAGAATGTAAACTGCGAGTAAAAGAGTTATCTTGGAGGAATATTGATTTACTTATTATCTTTTTTAATTGGTGGTTGCCTGAGGCATTATTGCTGGTTGTACGTTTTATATTATTAAAATGATTAAGGAAAATGCCTAGTGTTTACGCTAGGTTTTTTTGTCGGTTTTAAACACCTTTTTTTTTATGAAACAGCATATTTAAATGAACTTTTACTAAAAAATTAATATTTTATTAAAATTGAAAAAAGGGTAAATATTTGATTGGATGGCCTACTATACTGAGAATAAGGGGGAATGATTGTGTCATTGGATCGAACTCAATTAGAAAATGTTTTTAGACAGATAAAAGAAAAGAGAAATTCGAATGACTAAACTAAATTACAAAAAGATTTTGCTTTTAGGATTTGGATTTTTTGCAATCAGTCTTACTTGGTCAGTCTATAATGCTTTTATGCCAAAACTTTTAAGCGATTATCTAAAGTCATCTGCTTTAATTGGATTTATTATGACGTTTGATAATTATTTTGCATTATTTTTACAACCTGCCGTTGGAATGTATAGTGATCGTTTAGATACACGATTTGGTAGAAGAATGCCATTTTTAATGGTCGGTATGCCACTTGCAGCATTATTTACCTTTTTAATTCCAGTGCATAAAACACTTTTTATGTTGATTTTTTTTATTGTTTTTATGAATTTAAGTATGAGTATTTTCCGTTCTCCAGTTATAGCACTTATGCCTGATTTAACAAGAGTTGAACAAAGAAGCAAGGCGAATAGTGTCATCAATTTTATGGGTGGAATTGGTGCTTTAATTGCATTCTTTATTGGTTCAATTTTGTGGGATCTAAATAAAGGTTTTCCTTTTTACTTGGCAGGATTTTTAATGTTATTTAGTTTTTTAATTCTTTTTTTCTTTATTAGAGAAAAAAGAGATGTCTTAAATTATGAGCAGTCTGAAGAAAAGGTACAATTAAGAGAAGGTTTTCGTTCAGCTATTCAGAATAAAAGTGCATTATTTCTATTATTAGCAATTCTGAGTTGGTTCACGGGATTTAATGGAATTGAAACCTTTTTTACACGTTATGGGGAAGTTTATTTAGGGGTAAAAGTTAGTGCAGCAGCGTTTTCATTTGCTTTCATATCATTAGCATTTTTAATCTTTGCCATTCCTGCCGGGTTTATAGGAACAAAAATTGGTAAGAAACGCAGCATATTAATTGGTGTATTTGGAATCATGATTGGGTTTATTGTTTTATTTTTCTTAAAGGATTTATTATACATTCGAATAGTCTTTTTGGTTATGGGATGTTTTTGGGCATTAGTAAACATTAATTCATATCCTTTTTTAGCTGAGATGGCACCGATTGGATTTATTGGAACTTTCACAGGTTTATATTATTTATTCTCATCTATTGCCAATATTATATCACCACCATTTTTAGGTGCAATTATGGATCTAATTGGATTCAAATTCATGTTCTTGTATGGTTTTTTCTTTATTACAGTTTCATTCTTCATGATGCTTAAAGTAAAAGACAATCATAAAACAATCGAAAAAAATTCAAATGCATCTATTTAAATTTGATGCTTTGAATTTTTTTTAATAGTTATTAAATCGATTCACATAATTAAAATTAAAAAACAAATAATAATGTATGCTGATATTTCAGTGTCTTTAAGAGAGTAATTTTGAAAAAACATAAGTTAGGAGCACTACAAAATGACAACTAATATCAATAAATTGATTGATCATACAGTTTTAAAACCTGAAACAACTAAATCTCAAATTGAAAAATTATGTCAAGAAGCAAAAGAACATAATTTTGCTTCGGTTTGTGTGAATCCAACTTGGGTGAGTCATTGTGCAAGTTTGTTAAAGGGCTCTGAAGTATTAGTTTGTACTGTAATTGGATTTCCTCTAGGTGCGAATACAAAAGAAACGAAAGCGTTTGAAACGAAGAATGCAATTGAAAATGGAGCCGGGGAAGTCGATATGGTGATCAATATCGGAGCATTAAAGGATAAGGACTATGATACTGTTGAACAAGATATAGCAGCGGTTGTTAATGCAGCAAAAGGTAAAGCATTAGTAAAAGTAATTATTGAAACAAGTCTTTTAACGAATGAGGAAAAAGAAATGGCTTCTAAGCTTTCTGTAAAAGCTGGAGCAGATTTCGTTAAAACATCTACAGGATTTTCAACTGGTGGTGCAACTGTTGAGGATGTAGCATTAATGAGAAAAACAGTTGGACCAGATATTGGAGTGAAAGCATCTGGAGGAGTACGTGATTTAGCAAGTGTAAATGAAATGGTTAAAGCGGGAGCAACTCGAATAGGTACAAGTAATGGAATCACGATTGTCCAAGGAAACGTAGCAACAGAAGGCTATTGATTCCTATTAATGGCAAAGGGTGTTAAGTTTCAAACTTGACATTTACCTGTTGACCTATCAATAGTTTATGTATTATAATCGTAAAAGACATGTGGAAAAGTGTTCTTTTTTGCAGTGTTTTATTGATTGTAAGTGGTAGCTTGGAGGGAGGGAAAAGTAAGATGTCTAAAACAGTCGTTCGTAAAAACGAATCTTTAGAAGATGCTCTTCGTCGTTTTAAACGTTCAGTTTCTAAAACTGGTACGCTACAAGAAGCAAGAAAACGCGAATTTTATGAAAAGCCAAGTGTAAAACGTAAGAAAAAATCAGAGGCAGCGAGAAAACGTAAATTCTAAGAGAGGGTGTTACTATGAGTCTTCTCGAACGTTTGAATTCAGATATGAAACAAGCGATGAAGGAAAAAAACAAAGACAAGTTAGCAGTTATTCGAATGGTGAAAGCGTCATTACAAAATGAAGTAATTAGCTTAGGGAATAATGTGACATTGTCAGCTGATCAAGAGTTAACAATTTTAACTCGTGAAGTGAAACAACGTAAAGACTCCCTCCTGGAATTCGAAAAAGCTGGTCGTCAAGACCTTGTGGATAAATTAAAGCAAGAGTTACTGATTCTAAAAGAATACTTGCCTCAACAATTATCTGAAGAGGAACTTCTTGAAATTGTACGTGTTACAATTTCAGAAGTCGGTGCTACATCAAAAGCTGACATGGGGAAAGTAATGAGTGCAGTTATGCCTAAAGTAAAAGGACAAGCTGATGGCTCTTCTGTGAATAAGGCTGTAGCAAGTCTGTTAAAATAAACGTCTATTTATAGACGTTTATTTTTTTGAGTTATTGCAATTAAAATCATCAAGTGTGCAATTAAATTTCATTAAAACTGCAATTAAAATCTTCAAAAGTGCAAATAAATTTCACCGACTGCAATTAAAATCTTCGAAAGTGCAAATGAATTTTTCGAAACTACAAATAAATTTCCAAAAACTGCAAATAAAAAATTCAAAACTGCAATTAACTCCTTCAAAATGATGCTTCAGTCAAATAAAGCACATAAATCTGCTAAATTTTTACGAAAACATTTCAGTTCACTAAAAAATTAACCTAATTTCTCCGATAAATATTCTTATCCACAATCCTACATTTGCACCATATTCAGTCGTGGTGTAAACTTTATCCTTTAATTGATCTCCACATATCCAGTATGGTTGTAAATTTCTACCTCTTTTAAAATCTACATAATTCCGGCATAAAGAAAACTCCAATCAAAATAGTCAATAAAAAAATTATTAATATTTTCTTCAATATTAAACTAAGTGTGTGATTTATATCACATATAAGAATAATGTTATCCGGTATGATGAATTCAGATGAACAAAGCATTTGTTTATCGCCTATTGGGTAAAGGAGAGATGAATAATGACACCGTTTGGGGACTTACACAATGATCTTGGTGGAATAGCATTTGCTTTAGGTTGGTTAATAATTGTCGTACCATTTGCATTTACATTAATCTATATTACGAAAGAAATGGCAATAGGTGACGAAGAACGATTACAAGATGAGATTAAACAAGGGGTACATGACTATGCTAGATCAAATAAAAAACCATTCATAACAGAAACAAATGATTCACCACAAATGGATACAACTATGGCTAAAAGGCCGTTACCAATTAAGTTGGTAGGTTTGATAGTGAGTGTACTCATCACTTATGTTACAGTCAAAGGGATATACGGTGATGGGAATAGTGATATAACTTCAATTGGTCTTGTAGTAATGTGGAGTCTTTTCTTTCTCACACAAGGGGTACTTTGGTGGGTTGCTACTTCACAAGGAAAACAAGATGTTTATCAAGATGTTACTTTCCAAAGAAGGATGTAAAAACGTATATAAATTTAAACCGAGAAAAGTTATTTGTTCTCGGTTTTTTTCTATGTCATAACACTATAAAAGGGCTCTTGGGAAAAACATTCGACTCCTAGCAATGGATTGATTTTCCTCAACACAAAAACACGCCAGTACGCATAAATCCCACCTTCCTCACCATAATTTAAAATCAATAAACCGCAGCTTTATAAAATCCAATATTCATCTTAAATTTCCGTTACCTTTTTCTTTTTATATCATACCTTCTTAAAATTCATCATAAATATGATATGAAAGGGGGAGGAGTCTATCTTGAAAAGATTAGCGCATAATTTAAAAACATGGATGTCAAGTAAGATGGACTTACCACCAGATGTACTATTGGAATTGCCACGTATTACGATGTTAGGACAACTACATATTTATATTGAAAACCATAGAGGGCTACTTGTTTATTCAGACAATGAATTGCGTTTGTTAATGAAGCAGGGGCAGTTGTTGATTAAGGGGAAAGATTTTGTTTTGAAGACGATGTTGCCTGAGGAGATTTTGTTGGAAGGCGAAATTGAGCATGTGTATTTTATTAATGAATAGCATCTAGAACTTACACCATGATCAGTCTAATGAACATGGGGGATTAGGATGAAAAACCAATGGACTTCAAATCTTACGGGGATGGTTCAAGTAAAGGTGATTGGGCTTGGACCAGAACGTTTTTTAAATGATTGTATGCGAAAGGGGATTCCACTTCGTGATGTGAAGAAAAGTGGAACAAATTCAATCACGTTTACAATTGAGTTGAAAGATTATAAACGGATCAAGAATATTCCTCGGAAAAAAGAGTATAAGGTTTATTTTATTGGCAGGAAGGGGCTGCCTTTTGAAGTTAGACGAGCATGGAAGTATTTTGGATTTGTTGTAGGGGTTGTTGGCTTTTTAGTTGTTTTATTTTTACTTTCAAATATGGTTTGGCGAATAGATATAAAGGGTGCTTCACCTGAAGTGGAATATAAACTTCGGAAAGATTTAACTGCGATGGGTGTTAAGACTGGAGCATCTCAATTTACTTTACCTAGAATGCAAACAATCCAGAAAAAGCTCCAAGATGATAATCCAACATTAACCTGGATTGGTGTACAATTAAATGGGACTACCTTTCATTTTGAGGTAGTTGAAAAGCATATACCTAAACCTGAGAAGGCATTGAGTCCACGACATATTATTGCAAGTGAAGAAGCTGTTATTTCAAGTATGTTTGTTGAAAAGGGGAAACCGCTTGTAGTAAAGAATGACTTTGTGAAAAAAGGTCAAATATTAGTATCTGGAATAATCGGAACAGAAGAACATCCTATTTTAGTCCCAGCAGTTGGTAAAATCATGGGGGAAGTTTGGAGAGAGGAAATTATTAGTGTTCCTTTAGATACTCCGTTTACGGTGCTTACAGGAGAAAGGAAAACTAGTTATTATATTGGAACTAAGGAAAATAAAATAAAATTTTGGGGTTTTGATAAGAATAAATATAAGTCTTTTGAAGATGAAAGTAGTACGTATCAATTTAAATTTTTAAAATGGAAATTGCCGATCTTTTTTAGTGAAAAAACTATTCTGGAAAGTGAAAAATATGTAAGAACATACTCTAAAGTGCAGGCTGCTCAACTTGGAAAACAAATTGGTAAGAAGGAATTAATGAAAAAGTTAAGTCCAGATGCCAAGATTTTACAAGAAAAAGTTTTGCACGAGTCAATAGACAATGGTAAAGTTAATTTAAGAATGTATTATAAAGTTTTAGAAGATATCACAAAAACGAAAACTATTGTTCAAGGGGACTGAGTAATGCCAGAACAACTACTAACGATTAATCAACAACTAGAGGATCCAAACGAAGCAATTGCCTTATTTGGTACAAACGATAAGCATCTAGAAATAATTGAAAATTTGCTTGATGTTAAGATTGTGTCACGTGGTCAATCTGTACAAGTTTCAGGTACGAATGAAGATGTGAAAACTGTTGAGCAAATCATTCAAGCTCTTTTAGAGGTTATTCGAAATGGAGTGAGTATTACATCGAGGGATGTTACGTACTCAATTCAGATGGCTAAAGAAGGAAGGTTGTCATCATTTGCTAGGTTGTATGACGAAGAAATTATAAAGAATTCAAAAGGTAAACCAATTCGAGTTAAGACTTTTGGACAAAGACATTATCTTCGTGCAATTCAATCAAATGATTTAGTATTTGGAATTGGACCTGCTGGTACAGGTAAAACATATCTTGCAGTTGTCATGGCCGTTCAAGCATTAAAAAATAATAAAGTAAGTAAAATTATTTTAACAAGACCTGCTGTGGAAGCTGGAGAAAGTTTAGGATTTTTACCAGGAGATTTAAAGGAAAAGGTTGACCCATATTTAAGACCATTGTACGATGCTCTACACGATGTTTTAGGACAAGAGCATACTGTGCGTCTAATTGAAAGAGGAACAATTGAAATTGCACCTTTAGCTTATATGAGGGGACGTACTTTAGAAGATGCCTTTGTCATTTTAGATGAAGCTCAAAATACGACAATGGCTCAAATGAAGATGTTTTTGACCCGTTTAGGATTTGGCTCTAAAATGGTTATAACAGGTGACCCTTCACAAATTGATTTACCTAAAGGAGTAAAGTCTGGTTTAATATCAGCTCAAAATACACTTAAAGGTGTTGAGGGTATTGGTATGACAATCTTGGAACAAACTGACGTAGTTCGTCACCCACTAGTACAAAAGATTATTCAAGCTTATGATTTAGCAAAAGAATGATTCGTAGTGACCCTACATTGATAGGGTCATTTCGTATTTTTATGATGAGGTGCATTTCTAGAAAGGGGAAACAATGAATAGTTTGCAAGCTTTAATTCAGCGTTTTAAGAATCAAACTCTTGTCATATTACTATGTACTATTGCATTCAGCTTATTAAGTTTTCTTCTTTTAGTTAGTCATGTTAGACCGGTAAAATACGACATTCAGCTATTATCAATTGCTGATGATAATATTTATTCACCTATCACGATTGAGGACAAAGGAGCAACTGCTAAAAAGCGACTTGAGGCTGCAGCAAGAGTTGAGGATGTATATAAATATGAGGAAAGTTATACACAAAAACGGATCGATATAGTCAATTCAATTTTTGATATTGTAACAGAAGTGAAAAATGAAAATGCAAAGAGTGATAATCCTACAGGACAAGCATTAATTGATAAAGAAACAAGTGATGTTAAGAAAAAACTGCCTGACGATATTCGTAAAAACTTAGAAGATAGTGTATTTAGCACTTTAGTTAGATCGTCAGAAGAACAGTTAAATATTACGAAAGCTTCGTTGAATACAGCTATTAACAATGTCATGTCTGAAGAAATTACGACGAACCAAATCGAAGAATCTCGTGGGAAGCTAAGAAACGAATTATCATATGTAAGCGTTAATCCTTCACTAAAGGATGCGATGATCTCAATTGGTGAATTTGCGATTGTGCCAAACTACTTTTTTGATGCAGAGGAGACAAAAGAGAGAAAGCGTCTAGAAAGTGAAAGTGTAGATAGTGTCTATATTTTACAAGGACAAGTCTTAGTAAAAGCGGGAGAAACAATTACAAAGGAAAAATATGATCAATTAAAATTAGTTGGCTTAATAAAAAACAAACAGTCAATCCAGCCCTATATTGGATTAATTTTATTAATTGGAGTATTGGCGTACTTCATATTGAAGCAAACGGCAACTTTAAAAGAAAAAGGGAATATATACATCGTTACATACTATAGCATTGTAATTTTTACAATCTTAATTTTGAAAATTGTAAGCTTGTTTCAAAAAGTTGAGTTTTCTGGCCTTGTATATGTAGCTCCGGTTGCGATTGGGACTTTATTGATAAAGTTTTTATTAGGTAATCGATATTTAATGGTTTCGTCGATTATTTTCTCTATTTGCGGTAGTTTAATGTTTAACGAAGATGTAAATGGTGCGATTAATTACTCGACTGGAATTTATATTTTATTTAGTTCTATCGCCGTTTTATTTTTGAATGAGGTTAAAAATAAGCGTTCAATGATTCTCCATGCAGGATTTTTAATTTCGCTTGTTAATATTGCTACTCTGTTTTCTTTGATCTTAATTCGGAATGGTCAATATTCATCGGTAGAAATTGGAATTTATTTATTAATGGGACTTACTTCCGGAGTTTTATCAAGTGTCATTACAATGGGGATTTTACCTTTTGTAGAAGATTCGTTTGGAATGGTGTCCTCATTTAAACTTGTTGAGTTAGGCAGTCCAAATCATCCTTTATTAAGAAAAATATTATTAGAGGCTCCGGGTACATATCATCATAGTATAATGGTTGCAAATTTAGCTGAAGGTGCTTGTGAAGCGATCGGTGCAAATGGTTTGTTAGCTAGAGTGGGAGCATATTATCATGATATCGGTAAAACGAATAATCCAGGATTCTTTATTGAAAATCAAATGGGTGGTCATAATCCTCATGATCGTATTAAACCGATTCAAAGTAAAGATATCATTTTAAGGCATGTAAGTGATGGTGTAATAATACTAAAAAAATATAATTTGCCAAAAGATATTATTGATATTGCAGCGGAGCATCATGGTACAACTTTATTAAAGTATTTTTATTATAAGGAAAAAGAGACGAATACTGATGTTAAAGAAAGTGATTTTAGATATCCAGGTCCAAAAGCTCATTCTAAGGAATCGGCAATTGTAGGAATTGCTGATAGTGTTGAAGCAGCAGTTCGTTCGTTAAAGGACCCTGATATGGAAAAAATCGAAGTATTAGTTTCTTCGATTATGCATGATCGTTTAAATGATGGTCAGTTTGCAATGTGTGAATTAAATTTAAAAGAATTGCATATTGTTGAGAAATCATTGTGTGAGACTTTAAAAGGAACTTTCCATTCAAGAATACAGTATCCAGATGAAAGATAAGGTGAAATAATGGTTCAATTAGAAATTGATTTTATAGATGAAACAAATGAAGTGACTAAAGAACAGCAATCTGATATAAAGGGTTTACTAGAGTGCGCACTTGAATATGAGGGTGTAACGGGTGAAGTTGAAATTGCAGTTTCATTTGTAGATGATGAAAGAATTCATGAAATTAATAAAGAGTACCGAGAGAAAGACCGTGCTACCGATGTTATTTCATTTCCAATGGAAGAATTAGGAGAAGGCGAAATTGAAATCATTGGAGTGGACTTACCCCGTATTTTAGGTGATATTGTCATTTCAATTCCTACTACTAAGAGACAGGCTGAGGAGTATGGTCATTCGTTCCGCCGTGAATTAGGTTTTTTATCAGTTCACGGATGTTTACATTTACTTGGTTATGATCATATGAATGAAGCCGATGAGAAAGTGATGTTTACAAAACAAAAGGAAATATTAGAAAAATATGGCCTTGAAAGACTCTAAAAAAAGAACGCACTTACTTAAATCTTTTGGTTTTGCATTTAGTGGTATTTTTAAAGTCATTAAGGATGAAAGAAATATAAAAATCCACTTATTTGCAGCACTTATTTCAATCGGCCTTGCGTTTTATTTACATATTAGTCGAATAGATTGGTTAATCCTTCTGCTTATTATTACAATTGTCATTTCGCTAGAGTTAGTTAATTCTTCAATTGAAGCAGTTGTAGATTTAGCATCACCTAATAAACATCCTTTAGCAAAAAAAGCGAAGGATGTTGCAGCTGGGGCGGTGTTAGTAGCTGCAATCGTTTCAATCATTATAGGTGCTTTGCTATTTTTTCCGTATTTTACTATACTACGTTAATAAGACCCCCACTTTCGTGTTCGGGCTTATAATAGGAGGCTACATAGATGGATAAACAACAACTTATAAATGAAGCGATAAAAGCTAGATTAAACGCATATGTACCATATTCGAAATTTCAAGTTGGTGCAGCATTGCTTACAAAGGATGGTCAAATTATTCGTGGTTGTAATATAGAAAATGCATCATATGGTCTAACGAATTGTGCAGAACGAACTGCATTATTTAAAGCATATTCAAATGGCATTACGGAGTTTTCAGCAGTAGCAGTAGTCGCTGATACCGAGGGACCTGTTGCACCATGTGGGGCATGCCGTCAAGTTTTATTTGAACTTGCTGGTCCAGATACAGTAGTATATTTATCGAACTTAAATGGAGCAATCCAAGAAACAACAGTAAAAGAATTATTGCCAGGAGCATTTACATCGGAGGATTTGAATGAATAAAGAAAGTTATAAATCAGGTTTTGTCTCAATTATAGGTAGACCAAATGTAGGGAAAAGTACATTCCTAAATCGAGTAATAGGTCAAAAAATAGCTATAATGAGTGATAAGCCTCAAACTACTCGTAATAAAATTCAAGGCGTTTTTACAGAAGATGATGCACAAATCGTTTTTATAGATACGCCAGGAATCCATAAACCAAAACACAAACTTGGTGATTTTATGGTAAAGGTAGCTCAAGATTCAATTAAGGATGTTGACGCTACTTTATTTATGATAAATGCCAATGAAGGATTTGGTCGTGGAGATGAATTCATTATTGAGAAACTGCAGGGAAGTCGTAGTCCAGTAATTTTAGTTATTAATAAAATTGATACAATTCATCCTGAACAGTTATTTGATTTAATCAATAAATACAAAGATTTATTTCAATTTGCTGAAATTGTTCCGATCTCAGCATTACAAGGGAATAATGTCGATCGCTTATTAAAAGTTATTAAAACTTATTTACCAGAAGGTCCGCAATATTATCCTGCAAATCAAGTAACAGATCACCCTGAAAGATTTATCATTTCAGAATTAATAAGAGAAAAAGTATTGCATTTGACTAGAGAAGAGGTTCCACATTCAATTGCTGTTATTATTGAGCAAATTGAAAGAAGACCAGAAGGAAATGCAATATACGTGAATGCAACAATTGTCGTTGAAAGGTCTTCCCAAAAAGGAATCATTATCGGTAAGCAAGGTAGCATGTTAAAAGAGGTTGGCAAGCGTGCTCGTTTAGATATAGAAAACTTGCTTGATACAAAAGTATTCTTAGAGTTATGGGTTAAGGTTCAAAAAGATTGGCGTAACCGTATGTCTCAATTAAGAGATTTAGGTTTCCGTGAGGATGAGTATTAAAAGGAAAAAATCAAGGGAATAGTGCTTAAGCAATAGGGTCTAGTAATATTACCAT
The DNA here is from genome assembly GCF_002575105.1 of Bacillus sp. AFS053548. Lineage (NCBI taxonomy): Bacteria > Bacillati > Bacillota > Bacilli > Caryophanales > Bacillaceae > Bacillus > Bacillus sp. AFS053548. The sequence goes on from NZ_NUHI01000015.1 coordinate 210,023, forward strand.
TTGTTCAAAAAAGCCCAACATATTTTTCTTGGTTTTGCAAGCTTTTTATTTGTTATTTTAATAAATTTTATACACATGAAAATCGGGAGAGAAGGTCACATTATAAGTAAGCAGGGAAAGTAATTGGCTATAGGTAATGAGCAATGAGTTGTAGCTATTCTTGAAAGGTGGTTTCTCAATGTTGAATTTTACCTGGGATGTCTTTTCTAAAACTGGAAATGTTGAGACATATCTATTGTTTAAGCAGCTTGAACAGGAGCATGTGGATCAGAAAAGTTACATTGATGAAGAAATAGCTGATATTGATTCCCTACATACTTAACCTTCATCCAATTGGATGGTGAGTTAATTGTTACAGCGTGTAGAAGGAATTGTATTACGGGCAAACGCTTATGGAGAATCAAATGTTATTATTACTCTCTTAACAAGAGAATTAGGTAAGATAGGAGTTGTGGCAAGAGGAGCAAAGAAGACAAATAGTCGACTTGCTTCTGTTACACAACTCTTTACATATGGGTCATTTTTAATTCAAAAAGGATCTGGTTTAGGTACATTAAGTCAAGGAGAACTGATTGATTCATTTCGTGAATTAAGAAGTGATTTAGTTGCAACTGCGTATGCTTCGATTGTTGTAGAGCTTACTGATAAAGCGGTTGAAGAGAAAAAAAATAATCCGTATTTATTTGAATTGGTTCTTCAATTACTACAGCACATGAATGAAGGTGCAGACTCTGAAGTTTTGACTTATTTATTCATGACGAAAATGATACCTGTATTAGGATATCACCCATTTTTTGATCAATGTGTGAATTGTAGATGTAGTGCAAATGAAAATATATTTGTAGCCTTTTCTGTTAAAGAAGGTGGGTTTTTATGTCAGCGTTGTAAACAGACTGATCCATATGCTTTTTCTGTTACTGAAAAGTCGGTTAAGTTAATGAGGTTATTTTATCATTTTGATGTAAATCGACTTGGAAAAATTGAGGTTAGTGAAGCAACAAAGAAAAACTTACAACAAATTTTATTTTCTTACTATGATGAATATAGTGGAATCTATTTAAAGTCACGTAAATTTTTAGAGCAATTAAAAAATATGGATAATTTTCTGAAAACTAATAAAAATTCAGAAACCTAAGGAAGGAAATAGGCTACCTATTTCCTTCTTTCTTTTTTAAATTGTAAAAATAGTATATAATATTTATTAGAGAGTATAACATATTGGATAGTTAGGGGTGAGGAAAATCGAACTGACAAAGCGACAAACTCAAATACTTGAAATTGTAAAAAGTAATGGACCAATTACAGGTGAACATATAGCTGATAAGCTAGCACTTACAAGAGCTACGCTTCGCCCGGATTTAGCTATTCTTACAATGACTGGTTTTTTAGAGGCAAGACCACGAGTAGGGTATTATTACACAGGAAGAACAAGCGGTGCACAAGTAATTGATAGAATAAAAAAATTGACTGTAAAGGAATTTCAGGCGATTCCTGTTGTAGTAGATCGAAGTTCATCAGTGTATGATGCGATTGTTACGATGTTTCTTGAAGATGTAGGAACGCTATTTGTTGTAGATCAAAATTCGATTTTAACAGGAGTACTTTCTAGAAAAGACTTACTCCGTGCAAGTATAGGAAATAAAGATTTGCATACATTACCTGTAGATATTATCATGACGAGGATGCCAAACATTACAATTTGCTATAAAGATGATACAATTTATAATGTAGCTAAGAGTTTAATTGAAAAACAAATTGATGCTGTCCCTGTTGTTCGTGAAAGTGAGCATGGACTTGAGGTAATTGGTCGATTTACAAAAACAAATTTTACTCGTGCGATTGTAGACTTAATGAACAATGATATGTTTTAGTAAAGTTAAGAGGTGAACATATGGGCAATTCAATCGTTTATGTTGTATCAGATTCTGTTGGTGAAACAGCAGAGCATGTCGTAAAGGCGGCTATTAGTCAATTTCATCAAAAATTCGAGATTAGACGTGTACCATACGTTGAAGATAATGCAACATTAATTGAAATAGTTCAAGTAGCAAAAGAAAATAATGGTATTATTGTATTTACATTAGTAAAACCTGATATGAGAAAGAAATTATTAGAAGAATCGCAAAGTGCTGGTGTAATCGTATATGACTTAATCGGTCCGTTAATCGATAAAATTTCAACGATTCATAAACTTGAACCTAGAAATGAACCTGGTGTTGTTCGCAAACTAGATGAAGATTATTTCCAACGTATAGAGGCAATTGAATTTGCGGTTAAATATGATGATGGAAGAGACCCAAGAGGTATTGAAAAAGCTGATATAGTCTTAATCGGTGTATCGAGAACATCAAAGACTCCTTTATCACAATATCTTGCTCATAAAGGATTTAAAGTTGCCAATGTACCTTTAGTTCCAGAAGTTGATCCACCAGAACAACTACTTAAAGTTCCAAAAGAAAAGTGCATAGGGTTAATGATTTCTCCAGAAAAGTTAAACCATATTCGAAAAGAAAGATTAATTTCATTAGGACTTCACGATGGAGCTAGTTATGCTAATATTTCAAGAATTGAAGAAGAACTAAAACATTTCAATAATGTGGTTAAACAAATTGGCTGTAAAGTTGTAGATGTTTCAAGTAAAGCAGTAGAAGAGTCTGCTAATGTAATATTAAATTACTATTACCAAAATAAGCAGATTAGATAATTTTTTTGAAATTAAAAATGATGATAGATCTTTTTTAGACTGACACATTAGAGTAATCTAATGTGTTTTCATCTTTATAATAAGAATTTCCATAAATTAGCAAAGTATGTAAAAGTTAAATTTCTTTAGTACTTATTGCTAGATTTCCTAATTAAAATAGATTATAATAAAAAATTGTATGAAATGAACTAATAATAGGTTTAACTTTTTATACTTACGAATAAACTATGAATATGTGCTTCCTAGTTTATTGAAAGATGGAAATAAAACTACATAAATCGATACATGTTTTGAAGGAATTACAAAAGACGTGTAGAAATTAATCATAAGCGATAAATAAATGGGTTAATGAAAACCAGAACTTAGCAGTTGAATGCAATGCTTATGAACTACTGTTTAGCACTTCTTTTTAGATAATTATTAATTCATATATGGCTTAATATGGTGAATTAACTTAAGTTAAAATATATGGAAATATTTTTGTCGAATCATGAAGGAATACGGAGAGTTTTATCGAATAAAATAGTATATGGAGCTGTCAGTATGGGAAACAGAATTCCCGATGAACTTGTCGAACAGGTTCGTCAGTCAGTTGACATAGTTGATGTGGTAAGTGAGTATGTTCCTCTGAAAAAACAAGGAAGAAATTATTTTGGACTTTGTCCTTTTCATGGAGAAAGCACACCATCGTTTTCTGTGTCTCCTGAAAAACAAATTTTTCATTGTTTTGGATGCGGTGCTGGAGGAAATGCGATTTCTTTCATTATGCAGCTTGAAGGACTTAACTTTCAAGAATCTGTCCATCAGCTTGCAAAAGGGACAAATATCACTTTACCTTCAGATACAGTTGACACAGTCAAGAATCCACAAGCTACTGAGCAAGGCATTATGCTTGAAGCTCATGAGTTTGTCAAAAAGTACTATCATCATCTATTAGTTAACACAACAGAAGGTAAACAGGCATTAGAATACCTACTTAACAGAGGAATTTCTAGAGAGGAAATAAAGCATTTTGAGCTCGGTGTTGCTTTAGATTCTTGGGATGCTGTTACTAAGGTGTTAGAAAAACGTGGCTATCCAATGCCAATCATGGAGAAAGCTGGTCTAGTTGTTCGAAGTGAACGTGATGGTAATTACTATGATCGATTTCGAAATAGATTAATTTTTCCAATTCATAACCATCAAGGAAAAATTGTTGCATTCAGTGGAAGAATAATGGGTGAAGGGTCACCAAAATATTTAAATAGTCCTGAATCTTCAATTTTCCATAAAGGAAGATTATTATATCAATTTTACCAAGCAAAGAATGTCATGCGAAAGCAAAATCGGGCAATCTTGATGGAAGGTTTTGCAGATATCATTTCTGCGTTTAGAGCTGGTGTCCATGATGCAGTTGCAACCATGGGAACTTCATTAACAGAGGATCAAGCGAAAGTCTTGAAAACATCTGTTGATCAAATTATTATTTGCTATGATTCAGATCAGGCTGGTATTAACGCAACTGAAAAAGCAGCTAAAGTTCTTCAAAAAGAAGGATTTACAATTAAAGTTGCACAAATGCCTGATGGCTTAGATCCTGATGAATATGTAAGAAGATTTGGTCCGGAAAAATTTAATACCTCTATTATTGAAGCTAGTGTATCATTAATGAGTTTTAAAATGCAATATCATCGAAAAGGAAAAAATCTTTTAGATGAAACTGTTAAATTTCAGTATATAAAAGAAATGCTACAAGAAATTGCTAAACTAAGTCAACTGATCGAACAAGATTATTACTTAAATCAACTCTCAAAAGAGTTTTCTATCTCGATTGAAGTACTTAAGAAGGAATTTGGACAATATAGTAATCAGGCAAATCGTATATCTAATGTAACAGAAGTAAAAACTGATATCAAACGCGATATTACTACAAAGACACTTCTTCCTGCACATGTTAGAGCTGAACAATTACTTGTAGCTCATATGTTAAATAGCAGTGACGTGGCTGAAAAAGTAAGACAGCAATATCAGGGTCTATTCTACAATAATGATTATTCCGAGATTATAATCCATCTTTATGCTTATTATGAAGAGGGCAATGAGTCTAATATTAGTAAATTTATGAATTACCTTCCTTCAAAAAGGTTACTTGAAGTAGTTTCAAAAATTGTCAATTTACAGATAGCACCTGAACTAACAGAGCGAGAGTTAAAGGATTATTTAGATGCATTAAACAACTATGATAAACAACAACGTATACGTGAAAAAGAAATAGATCTGAAAAAAGCCGAACGTGAAGGAGATTTTGTAAAAGCAGCAACGATTCTCCAACAAATCACACAGCTAAGATCTAGTATGAAATATGTTAAATGATTCGCGAACTTTTCGAAGGAGGGGAACAGATGGCTGATAAATCGGCTCGTTCTAAAGATACGGAAACAGAAGTAACACTTGATCAAGTAAAAGCATTATTAATTGAAAATGGTAAAAAACGTGGTGTAATTACATATGAAGAAATTGCAGATCGTTTAAACGGATTTGAAATTGATTCAGATCAACTTGAAGAATTTTATGAGCAACTAGGTGAACAAGGTATTGATATTGTTGGTGACGCTGATGATGAACCTAGAGGAACTCAATTAGAGAAGGAAGAAGAATTTGACTTAAATGATTTAAGTGTTCCGCCTGGAGTAAAAATTAACGACCCAGTACGTATGTACCTAAAAGAAATTGGCCGAGTTGATTTACTTTCTGGACAAGATGAAATCAATTTAGCGAAACGTATTGAAGAAGGCGATGAGGAAGCGAAACGACGCCTAGCAGAAGCGAACTTACGTTTAGTAGTAAGTATTGCAAAACGTTATGTAGGACGCGGTATGCTGTTCCTAGACCTTATTCAAGAAGGTAATATGGGATTAATCAAAGCCGTTGAAAAGTTTGATTATCGCAAAGGTTATAAATTTAGTACATATGCGACTTGGTGGATTCGTCAAGCGATTACTCGTGCAATTGCAGACCAAGCAAGAACAATCCGTATCCCAGTTCATATGGTCGAAACAATTAACAAATTAATTCGTGTTCAACGTCAATTGCTTCAAGATCTAGGTCGCGAGCCATCTCCTGAAGAAATTGGTGAAGAAATGGATTTACCACCAGAAAAAGTTAGAGAAATCCTTAAAATTGCTCAAGAGCCAGTTTCATTAGAAACACCAATCGGTGAAGAAGATGATTCACACTTAGGTGATTTCATTGAAGATTCTGAAGCAACTTCACCAGCTGAGCATGCAGCTTATGAAATGCTAAAAGAGCAATTAGAAGATGTTCTTGATACACTAACAGATCGTGAAGAAAATGTTTTACGCCTGCGTTTTGGTTTAGATGATGGACGCACTCGTACTTTAGAAGAAGTTGGTAAAGTATTTGGAGTTACACGTGAGCGTATTCGTCAAATTGAAGCAAAAGCTCTACGTAAATTACGTCATCCAAGCCGCAGCAAACGTCTAAAAGATTTCTTAGAATAGGATGTTTAAAAAAGAGTTTATCCTTTATTGGGTAAACTTTTTTTATTTTTATCTAAAAAATAAAAAATGAAAAATGAAAACGTTTTAATTAGTAAATATGTCACGATAAAAATTTTGTCAAAACATATCGAATGTCCGTACTAAATATATAATTGTAGTGCTATGCTACATACTAAGTAATGCTAAAACGGTTGTCTTCTAATAATTTATTCTAAAGATGAATCAAAGGATAATTTAAGCAAAAATGGTTATTATAAATTATGGATATGCTAGTAGTAATTCCATCATTTTAAACAATTGGATACCTATTTACTTTATTTTACAGAATTGTCTTTAAATTTGCAAATACTCATTTTCCATACTTTTTTAATAATTTTTATAATTAGTTCAATACTACTAAATATAAAATAAATGGTTTATAGACATATTACCTATATCGTAATAGCAATTAATTATTAGAGATTTATAATAAAATGGGTTGAATCTTTTGCTTAAGCTTTTTTTGTGAAAATGATTAAAATCAAAATAAAAGTTTAATGGGTGACGATGGTTTTAAATGGTTTCTTAAAAAAACTTACTTATTTCATTTATCAAGAGGTGAGTTTATACAAATATAATTTGTAATTATGCTATACAGAATTTAATTCTTTATAGTAGGAAGGTTTCATATAATTATGAAATCGTTTAACAATTTTTAAATTTATCCAATATAATACTTTTTTTATTGTTTTTAATCGTATACAATAATAATGTTATAGTAATTAATTTTATTTTTTTAAGGGGTTACATAAGGGGGATCATAATGAAACGAAATCCATTAATTCCTTTTGCTCTAATTGCAGCACTAGGAATCGCAGTCATGCTAATTATTTCATTAAAAGGAGCAAAACAGGCTGATGAAATTGCTAACGGCGATAAAAAACCGGCGCAAACTGCATCAACTAAGCCAGATGAAATATATGCTCAAACATGTGTTAGCTGTCATGGTGATCAATTACAAGGGGTTGTAGGACCAAACTTAACTAAAGTAGGTTCAAGATACTCAGAAGATCAAATCAAAGACATTCTTAAAAACGGTAAAGAAGGCGGAATGCCAGCTGGTTTACTACAAGGACCACAATTGGATGCTGTTGCTAAATGGTTATCTGAGAAAAAATAAGCAAGCATATAAAATGACCTCTTCGATAGAAGGGGTCATTTCACTGTTTAGTCAAAGCACAAAAATTTGATTTTCAGACTGTTTGTAAACGCTTGTCTTTCGAGGTGCGAAGGTCGAAGAGGAGCGGAGTTACCTAAGACGGTAATGAGCACCGAAAGCGGCCGAAGCAACAAAGTAAGCGAGCGTTTGTCAGGCAGTCTGAAATGACCTCTTCGATAAGAAGAGGTCATTTTGGTTTCTTGACTACTATAGTGTAAAATGATGTTATGAAAATAAAATGAAATGGTGATTTTGTTATGAATGAAGTAAATTTATCAAAGCGTTTAAAAAGAGTATTTGATTACATACCAGAGGGCACGAAATTAGCTGATATTGGATCAGATCATGCTTATTTACCTTGTTATGCAGTTTTAAATAAAAGGTGTACCTCAGCAATTGTAGGGGAAATTACTGAAGGTCCATATAATTCAGCACGATCTACGATTCGTCAAAGTGGGTTAGAAGGAATTGTCGAAGCGAGAATGGGAGATGGACTGGAAGTTTTAGTACCAAACGAAGTAGATGTCATAACAATAGCTGGAATGGGTGGTTCTTTAATTTCTAGCATATTAGAAAAAGGTAAAGAAAAACTTCAAGGTGTTGAAACGTTAGTGTTGCAACCCAATATTGGTGCATATCAAATTAGAAACTGGCTTGATCATGAAGGATATTCTCTTGTGGAAGAAGATATATTAGAAGAGGATGGAAAAATCTATGAGATTCTAGTAGCTTCTAAATCAAATCCAAATAGTGCATACAGTGAAAAGAAAGATATGGAGCTATTTATAGGTCCTTACTTATTAAAAAACAAAAATGATGCATTTAAGAAGAGATGGGAGCATGAAAAAAATAATTTTGAAAGAATCTTAACTCAACTTGAATCAGCAAAACAAACAGAGGAATCAGTTCAGAAAATGAAAGAAGTTGAACAGAAACTTGAGTGGATAAAAGAGGTGCTTTCATGAAATCGATAAATGGTTTTCAAGTAGTACAGCAATTTGAAGAGCTATTCCCTAAGCATTTAGCTGAGGAAGGTGATCCAAATGGTCTTCAAATAGGTACATTATCAAAACAAGTGACAAAGGTATTAATTGCATTAGATGTCACAAAAGAGGTGGTAGAAGAGGCAATTTCAATTGGTGCTAACCTAATTATTGCTCACCATCCTATTATTTATCGCCCATTAAAAAAGATTGAAACAGACAGTGAACCGGGTAAAATTGTGGAACTTTGTATTAAACATGATATAGCTGTTTTTGCAGCACATACAAATGTTGATATTGCAGAAAACGGTGTGAGTGATTTTTTAGCCGAAGCGTTACAATTAGAAAATACGAATGTTCTCGCTCCAACATATGTAGAAAAATTAATTAAATTAATTGTATATGTACCGAAAACACATGCTGAAATTGTATTAAATGCAATTTGTGATGCTGGAGCAGGTCATATTGGTCAATACAGCCATTGTAGCTTTAGTTCGAATGGTACAGGGACATTTATGCCTTTAGAGGGGACAACACCATTTATTGGGCAACAGGGTCAATTAGAAGAAGTTGATGAGGTAAAGCTTGAAACAGTTGTTCCGCAATTAAAATTAAAACAAGTGCTTAAAGTGATGCAAAAAGCTCATCCGTATGAAGAAGTAGCATATGATACATACACACTAGAAAATGAAGGCAAAACATTCGGGATTGGGAGAATTGGAAGCCTTAAAGAAGAAATTTCATTAGAAGAATTTGCGCATTATGTAAAAGAAAAATTAGATTTACAAGGTGTAAGAGTGGTAGGGAACTTAAGTGATCGTGTCAAAAAGGTTGCGATTGTAGGTGGAGACGGAAATAAGTTTGCCTATCATGCAAAAAGAAACGGTGCAGATGTTTATTTAAGTGGTGATATATATTACCACGTGGCACAGGATTGGAAAATGCTTAATTTAAATATAATTGATGCAGGTCACAATATTGAAAAAGTAATGAAATCAGGTGTTAAACGTCTTTTAGATAATAAATTAAAAGAAAAAAACATGAATTGTGAAATTTTCGCTTCAACGATCCACACTGATCCATTTACATTTATTTAAACGTTTTTTGCGAATCAAAAAATAGGACTTCCGGGATAAAAATCCAGAAGTCCTATTTTTTAGTCTTTTATTCTAACTTTAGGTAGTATTTTACTTAATTCTACTCCTGATCTTGTATCCCAAGTGCTTTCATCGTTTCGATCATACTTCTCCAAAAATGCGATAACTTCTCGAGTGATTGGTGTTGGAGTAGAAGCTCCTGATGTAACTGCTACAGTCTCAACGCCCTCTAACCATTTTAACTGAAGTTCAGTAATATCTGAAATACGGAATGCCTTTGTTCCTGCAATTTCATGCGAAACTTGTGCAAGTCTATTTGAGTTATTACTCATTGGGTCGCCTACAACAATTGTTAGATCTGCTTGGCTTGCTTGATCAGCAATTGCTTCTTGACGAACTTGAGTTGCCATACAAATTTCTTTATGAACATGAGCAGTCGGATACTTTTTAATTGCGTATTGAATTAATTCAACTACGTCCCATTGGCTCATAGTTGTTTGATTTGTAATGATAATTTTATCAGTAGGAATTTCTAAAGCATCAATATCAGATTTATTTTGAATTAGGTGAACAATCGAAGGTGCTATTCCGACTGCGCCCTCTGGTTCCGGATGTCCTTTTTTACCAATATAAATAAAGTGATAGCCTTCAGCCATTCGTTCTTTAATTAAATCATGTGTTTTCGTTACATCTGGACAAGTCGCATCAATCGTCGTAAGCCCTTTTTTAATTGCTTTTGATTTAACTTCTGGAGAAACTCCGTGAGCCGTAAAAATAACAGTACCTTTTTCAATCTTATCTAGGATATCTAATCTGCTTGGACCATCTAAAGTAATGATACCTTCTTCTTCAAATGCGTCTGTAACATGTTTATTATGAACAATCATACCAAGTATGTAGATTGGTCTTGGTAATGATGGATCTTTAGCTGCATTTCTAGCAATGACCATTGCATCTACAACTCCGTAGCAATAGCCTCGTGGGGTAACTTTAATAACTTTCATGGAGTAGCCCCTCCTTTATAATATTGTTGTCATTTTTTATTATAAAGGAGGGAGCTGCTACTATACAAAGAAAAAGAAAATTTACATAAACAATTTTGGTTTTGGATTTACGTTTGATGCAGTTTCTTCAATATGATGAGATGGTTCTACTACTTCTGACTTAATTGGAGCTTTTTTTCTTTTTTTTGGTTTTGTTTCTTCTGTTTGCGCAACCTCAACTATTCCATTTGTCTCATTTTTTTTACTTTTTTTTGCGTCAATCGGGTCGTCGGTATTTACTGCTTTAAATATTTTATAAATTGAAGGGAAATTTTTAATAGCAGGAGCGTATTGTTGAATCATTGGCGTGACTTGTTGAGCTGCTTGAACAGCTTTTTGCATACCACCGATGACACCTGTAATAGAAGTGTCTCCTCCCATTAATCGCGAGAAAAACCCTGGACTGCCATCATTTTCTTTTTCGGGTGGTTGCCCAGTCATTGGATATTGATTTTGTGATCCTTGTTGCTGATAATTACTACCGCCCTGTGGCTGCATTACTGGCTGGTTTTGAAAAGGAACAGGTTGTAAAATTTTATTTTGGCTTATATATTGTTGATGTGCGTTTAACTGCGGTTGATATGATATTGGTTGCTGATAATGACCTTGTTGCCCAACAATTTGTTGGACAGGTGGATAAAACTGTTGGTGATGTTGCTGAAAAGGTTGCTGCGGTGATTGGGGATATGGATATCTTTGATCAAAATTTGGTCTTGCACCGTATGGATTCTGTAAATTTTGATAAGGCTGTTGATAACTATTATAAAAATTTGGACCGTTCATAGGAAAAGGCTGTTTATTTTTTTTCTTAAATTTATCTAGTAATCCCAATCTAATACCTCCTTTCAAAAATACTCTTTATTACTTAGGCTATGCACATAATTTGAAATGGTTAGTATAGGACAGAATAAAAATTAAAATGCTACTAAAGAAGAAAGAAAAATTAGAATTAGCTTTATTGGGCAAATCTATTGTATAATAGATAATTGTAGCTATTTTGTATGAGGAGATAGATTCCTCATTACATAGAAAGTTTAAATTAAGAAGGTGAGTTATATGGCAATTTCATTTAAAAATTTTCAATTAAAACCATTTATTTTGGAAGCGATAGAGAAGAAACACTTTTCAGAACCAACAGAAATTCAACAAAAGATCATTCCTCAAGTTAAAACTGGACGTAGTGTAATCGGTCAATCGCAAACAGGGTCAGGAAAGACTCATGCATACCTAATTCCGACAATTAATACATTAGATCCATCTTTAGATCAAGTGCAATTAGTAATAACTGCTCCAACTCGTGAATTAGCGACTCAAATTTATAATGATGTTCAAGCAATTATTGAATGTTGTCCAGAAGATGAGCAATTAACTGCAAAAAACTTCGTTGGAGGAACCGACTACAAACGTACTGTTGAAAAACTTAAAAAACAGCCACATATTGTAATTGGGACTACTGGACGTATTAAAGATTTAGTAAATGATAATGTATTATTAGTTCATACTACAAGGTATTTAGTAGTGGATGAAGCGGATTTAATGTTAGATATGGGATTTATCCATGATGTGGACCAAGTTGCATCAAAAATGCCAAAGAAACTACAAATGCTTGTTTTTTCGGCGACAATTCCTGAGAAGCTTAAACCGTTTTTGAAAAAGTATATGGACAATCCTGAACATATTCATATTAATCCGCAACAACTTTCAGCTCAGAAAATTGAACATATTATTGTTCCAAGCAGACATAAAGACAAAGTTAAAATGGCTAAAGATATTTTATTAAGTTTTCAGCCATATTTAGCAATTGTCTTTACAAATACGAAGAAAAAGGCTGAAGAAGTTGCTTCTCAATTATCATCATATGGCTTAAAAGTTGGTCAAATTCACGGAGATTTAACTCCTCGTGAACGTAAAAAAATGATGAAGCAAATTCAAGATTTAGAGTTCCAATATATTGTTGCCACTGACTTAGCTTCTCGAGGAATCGATATTGAAGGTGTAAGTCATGTAATAAATATCGAACTACCAGCAGATTTAGACTTTTATGTACACCGTGTAGGACGTACAGGGCGTGCAAACTTCTCTGGAACTGCGATTACTATCTATGACCAAGAAGATGATCAAGCATTAGACAAGCTTCAAGACCGTGGTATTACATTTGAACATCGTGAACTTAAAAAAGGTGAGTGGGTTGATTTAGGTCCACGCGCAAAACGTAAGCTTCGTAAAAAAACAGATCGTAATTTAGATGCAGTTGCTAATAAAGCAATTAAAAAGCCATCTAAAGTTAAACCTGGCTATAAACGTAAATTGAATGCACAAAGAGAATCATTTAAAAATAATGTAAAAAGAAAAACGAGTAGATAGTTTGAAAAAGAAAGGAAGAATATTCCTTTCTTTTTCTTTTATAAGCAGGCGAACAATTTAACCATGATTGATTTTCATGTTAAAATGGTAAGTATGATTAATTAAGGTAGGAGCTGAAAGAATGTTACGAATAGGATCTCATGTTTCAATGAGCGGTAAGAAGATGTTTTTAGCCGCTAGTGAAGAAGCTGCAAGCTATGGTGCTAATACATTTATGGTGTATACAGGTGCGCCTCAAAATACACGTCGTAAAGCAATTGAAGATTTAAATATTGAAGCAGGTTTAAAACATATGGCTGAAAATGGAATTGCTGATATAGTAGTCCATGCACCATATATTATCAATATTGGAAATACTACAAATCCAGCTACCTATGAATTAGGTGTTGAATTTTTACAAAAAGAAATAGACCGTACAGCAGCATTAGGCGCAAAACAAATCGTATTACATCCAGGTGCTCACGTAGGTGCTGGTGAAGATGCTGGTATCGACAGAATTATTCAAGGTTTAAATGAGGTATTAACAGCTGAAACTCCAGTACAAATTGCGCTTGAAACAATGGCTGGAAAAGGTTCAGAATGTGGTAAATCATTCGAAGAAATAGCGAGAATTATGGAAGGTGTACACTACAACGATAAATTATCAGTTTGTTTTGATACATGCCATATTAATGACGCTGGTTATGATATCGTTAATGACTTTGATGGTGTCTTACAGCAATTCGATCACTTAATTGGGATCGATAAAATAAAAGTACTTCATATTAACGATAGTAAAAATCCAATGGGAAGTCGAAAAGACCGACATGAGAACATTGGATTTGGGTCGATTGGATTTAAAGCATTAAACTATATTGTTCATCATCCACAACTAATGGACATCCCTAAAATTTTAGAAACTCCATATGTTGGTGAAGATAAAAATAACAAGGTACCACCGTATAAATTAGAAATTGAAATGTTACGCAATCAAGAATTCAATGAAAACTTAATTCAAGAATTATTGAAAGCTTAATTCAAAGAAAACCAGCTCATTTTAAATATTGGGGCTGGTTTTATTATTGGACTGCAAATAAAATCTGGAAATCGCAATTAAAATCAGTAAAACTGCAATTAAAATTAGAGAATCGCAAATAAATTTATCAAAACTGCAATTAAATTCCTAAGAATCGCCAATAATATCCAAAATGACCCATACCCCTTGAGGTATTAAGACTTAAAAATCAGATAAAAATAGATACCTTCAAATGAAAAACGATCAAATATGCTCTTATTCTTACTAAAGTAAATTAAAAACTGTCAATTATTTTTAAATTATCAGTTAGAAATAAAAAGCAATATAGGATATACCCCAACTAACACTAGTAATAAAAAAAGGGCACCTATAAGTCAGTTAATCCGACTTATGAGATAGCCCGTTCGATCTAGCTTAATTCTATTTCTACAACCTTCTTTAACTTACTATCCAAATATGATGCAATTATTTTTCCGTCTTTAATTCTTTTCACAGTGACAACATTACTAACTAATTCGTGATCATGTTCGTCTAAGTGCATTAATTTAATATAGACCACATGTGCCTTGTCACGTTCGATTAAACTACTAGCGATATTAAGAGCTAAGTTATGGCTTAAATCATCCATATGAAACATGTGTTTGAATTTCACTTCGTCATCTGTTTCTTTGTCTAAATAAATTATTTCATAATGTAGCTCATGCAAATCCATATTAATCCCTCTCATTTCGTTTTAGAATAGTTAGGTGATTCTTTGTATGAGCATTATATGATTTGTGAAATGAGTAGAGTTATAAATTAAAGCTTTTTAATGAACATTTTAACCAAGCTTAAGTTAGTTTTTGAAAAATAATATCAACTTGTTGTGCAGTGGCTTTAGAGGTAACATTTGCAATTTGGGAAAGAATTTGTTTTTTATGTTCAGCGTCATAAATATTATAATTTTTCCCGTTTAATATTGCAGCCACTTTATTGGCTTGATCAGGCGTGATATACACTTGATATTGTTGGCTTAATTTTAATAAATCCTTTGGTGTTATACTATTTACCTTTTTATTTATGAGAGTTTGGATAATATTCATTCTGAACCTCCTCTTAGGTGAAATATTTCATCAATAAATTTTATGAAAGGTTGTTATAAATAATGTGCATAGGACACTAATCTCAATTGATTTTTCAAAAAATATAAAAATAGTGGGAGAGAGAGCGTTAGAAAACTGTGACATTTCTGCAATTTCATAAGGAGATTCAGAAGAAACTAGAAGACAAAAACTACATAATAATCGTGGAGTTCATTAAACGTTGTTAAAAGAATCGCATTTAACTTTCTAACTTATTCTCAGTAAACCTTATTACTGGAAAACAAAGGCATTGTAAAGCGAATTAAATAAACAACTCAATTAAACTATTAAAATAGAAAAGCTTGAATTCATGATAGAATTCAAGCTTAATTGTTTACTATTAGTGGATTGCTTTCTTCTTAAACTTTCCACCTTTAACATCAGCTATATTTCCGATTGCTACAAAGGCATTTTCATCATAGTCTTCAACAATCGATTTTAATTTTGCTTCTTCAAGTCTTGAAATGACTGTAAAGATGATTTTTTTATCTTCACCCATAAAGCCACCTTCGCCATGAAAATATGTAACTCCTCGACCTAATCGGGCATTTAATGCATCACCGATTTCTTTATCATTATCACTAATGATCCAAACAGATTTAGTATCCTGGAACCCTTCAATTGTTAAATCAATTGTTTTAAATGCTACATAATAGGCAATTAATGAATACATAGCATTATCCCATCCAAATACAAATCCTGCACTTCCAAGAATAAATACATTAAATGCCATAACAACCTCACCAA
Organism: Bacillus sp. AFS053548; assembly: GCF_002575105.1. Lineage (NCBI taxonomy): Bacteria > Bacillati > Bacillota > Bacilli > Caryophanales > Bacillaceae > Bacillus > Bacillus sp. AFS053548. The sequence goes on from NZ_NUHI01000015.1 coordinate 225,795, forward strand.
TTGAAAAAGGTGATGATTTTGTTAAAAGTATTCCTATAATTTCAGTCCCATCAAGTGAGCCACCATTACGAATTACTAAGCCTACGCCAATTCCTAAACCTAATCCACCAAATAATGCAGCTAGTAAAGGGTCATTAGTTAAATGAGGAATGTCCTTAAAAAGAGTGGTAAATACTGAAAGTACAGTGATACCAAATAAAGTTGAAATAGCGAATGTTTTACCGATTTGCTTATAACCTACTATTACAAAAGGTAAGTTTAACAAGAATAGAAAAATACCGAGATTAATCGAAGTAATATGGGAGAGGATCAAAGAGATACCTACGATTCCACCATCAATGATATCAGTTGGAATAAAGAATGCTTTTAAGCAAGCTGCCATCAAAGCAGCCCCTAATGTAATAAAAAACCCCCGTCTAATAATCTTAAAGTTTGAAAGCTTACGATGTGTAATTGCGTTCAAAAAACCACCTCTTTATCTATATTTATATGTTAATTGTAACATATTGTATTTTTTGTCACAAAGTGATTAGTCTTATTTATTAAAAATACATTAAAGATTTTATCGGAAAATTAAGGGATTTAAAGTTTTAATAAAGATGAAATTAATTAAAAAACGAATAAATATTTTGCCGAGTTTTCTTTGTTTACAAATAAGAAGTATTCTCTTATACTAAGAACTTGAAGTAAAACGTAATTATTCCTAAATAGATGAAGGTGTTTTAATAAATGAGTCAAAATATCATAAAAATTGAAGATTTGTCTTATAGCTATGAACGTCAAAAGGTATTAACAGACATTAATCTTCTAGTAAAAAAAGGAGACTTTTTAGGTCTAGTTGGTCCAAACGGTAGTGGCAAATCAACTTTACTAAAATGTATATTAGGTATCCAACAACCAGATGAAGGAAAAATAGAGATATTCGATACTGATATTCGAAAAATGAAAAGCTGGGATAAGATCGGCTATGTATCTCAAAAAGCGAATAGCTTTAACTCTGGCTTTCCAGCATCGGTTTTTGAAGTAGTATCATTAGGTCTTGTTTCTAAAATTGGATTGTTTAACGGTTTTAAAAATTCGGATAAACAAAAAGTCGCTGAAGCATTAAAATCAGTTGGAATGTATGAATTTGCAAATCGTAATATCGGCGAACTTTCAGGTGGTCAACAACAGCGTGTCTTTATAGCGCGAGCACTTGTAAGTAATCCCGAACTTTTAATACTCGATGAACCAACCGTTGGGGTAGATGCTGAAAATGTAGAAAGCTTTTATCAATTACTTAGCGATTTAAATACTAAGCTTGGTATTACTTTATTATTAGTTTCCCATGACATAGGCATTATTACTGATAAAGTATCACATGTTGCATGTTTAAATAAAAGGCTACACTTCCATGGTAGTCGAGATAAGTTTAAAGATGCAACTGAGAAGGATTTGTCTCTTTTATATGGCCATTCTGTGCATGTACTATCTCACAATCACGAGAATGGAGGAGATCGAATATGATGGATTTCTTTCATTATGATTTTTTGAGAAATACATTAATCACTGGTATGATTATTGGGGTTATGGCTCCATTATTAGGTGTATTTGTTGTATTTAGAAGATTATCACTTATTTCTGATGCATTGAGTCACGTAACTTTATCAGGAGTTGCAGCAAGTCTTTTGCTTGAAAAGTTTTTCTTTACATCTGGCTTTATTAGCCCTTTATTTATGGGGATGACATTTTCAGTTGCAGGAGCATTTTTAATTGAAAAATTAAGAAGTGTTTATAAACATTATCAAGAGTTAGCAATTCCAATCATTCTTTCAGGAGGAATGGGATTAGGTGTCATTTTAATTTCATTAGCTAATGGATTTAATACAGATCTATTTAGTTATTTATTCGGTAGTGTTAGTGCTGTGTCACAAGAAGATTTAATTACTGTCATAATTATAGCTGTTTTTGTAGTAATATCTATCATAGTACTTTATAAAGAATTGTTCCTATTATCATTTGATGAAGAATATGCAGTTGCTTCAGGTATTAATGCAAAATGGATTCATTATTTGTTTATCTTATTAGTTGCTTTAGTAGTATCCATTTCTATGAGAGTTGTAGGGGTTTTATTAGTATCCTCTCTAATGACTTTACCAGTAGCAGCGAGCATACGAATTTCAAAAGGTTTTAAGCAAACAATTATTTTTTCAATTATTTTCGGAGAGTTTTCAGTTGTTGCAGGTATTTTGCTTTCTTATAATTTAAATCTCGCGCCTGGTGGTACGATTGTGATCCTGCAAATCCTTATTCTTATTTTTACTTTAAGTTTGAAGAAATTAAGAACAAGTCAAAGGTAGTGATTAAATGAAATTAGCAGATGCATCAAAATTATTAAAAGAAAGAGGCTTCAAAAATACGCCTAAACGATATGATATGCTTGAATATATTTTTAGGCAAAATAAATATGTAACTGCAAGAGATATTCAGCAAGCATTAAAAGATAAATACAAAGGACTTAGCTTCGATACGATCTATCGTAATTTATCCACATTTATTGAGGTTGATGTAGTGGAAGTTACAGAACTAGATGGTGAAAAACGTTTTCGATCGAAGTGTTCTTCTTCAGAGCATCATCATCATTTTATTTGTTTAGATTGTGGTAATACAAAAAGTATTTATAGATGCCCTATGGACAATTTATCTGTTGATTTACCTGGTTATACAGTACAAAGCCATAAATTTGAAATATACGGTCTTTGTCCAGAATGTAGTTGAATTCTATCCACTTTAGAGAGTACGGTTGTACTCTCTATTTATTTTAGGTATAAATATATATTACATAATTTTCCAATTTCGTTTATACTTTAACTAAAAGTGAGAAATTATTTTGATGCACTTAAAATAAGGAAGGAGAAAATCGTATGGCTATAGGAGATTTAATCTTTCAGTTGATTGTATTTTTAATACCAGTAGCTATTATTATTTTGGTTGTATTTATTTTTCGTTTTATTAGAAAGTATAGGCTGCAAATACAGAGGGTTGAAGCAAAGCTTGATAAGATAAACGAAAACTTAAAAAAAGATTAATAGTCTAATATTCCAAGTTTCTCAAGACAATATATGATTGTCTTTTTTTCTTTTATAAGGTATAGTAAGTTTCATCCTATACGTTTAAACGTTTAAACGTATAATCTTAATTTGAATTAAATGATAAAAAATATAAGTGTGAAGAGTAGGGAGAAAAAACGATGAAGTCAAATGAGACCGTATTGATTACAGGGGCATCCGGAGGAATTGGGAAAGAATTAGCTATTTTATTTGCAAGGGATGGATTCGATTTAGTTTTAGTAGCAAGATCGATTGATAATTTGATGGAAGTAAAAAGTGAAATTGAATCAATGTCGAAAGTAAAGATTCATCTACATTCAAAAGATTTATCTAAGGAAGAGGAAATAGTTTCTTTACAAAAGGAATTAAATGCCGAAACTATTCAAGTTGATTATTTAGTGAATAATGCTGGGTTTGGATTATTTGGAGAGTTTGCAACTACAAATTTAGACGATGAGTTAAACATGATTGATTTAAATATACGTACGGTTACACATCTAACAAAACTGTTTTTAAAAGGGATGATTGATCGAAATAAAGGTGGAGTGATGAATATCGCATCTACAGCAGCATTTCAACCTGGACCATTTATGGCTGTTTATTATGCTACAAAGTCTTATGTTCTTTCTTTTACGGAAGCACTTTCGAATGAAATGAAAGGAACAAATGTTAAAGTAACAGCTGTTTGCCCTGGTGCAACAGAAACGAATTTTGGAAAACGTGCCAATATGCATGAATCAAATTTATTCCAAAGTGGAGTAGGGAATGTAAAAGATGTTGCTAAAGTAGCATATAGGGGATTTAGAGATGGAAAGACAATTGTGATTCCTGGTATGACGAATAAAATACTAGCAAATTCTGTTCGATTCATGCCAAGAAAATTAGTTACGAATGTTGTAAGATATATCCAAAGAAGAATATAATTTGTTAAAACGACTCAGGCATATTTGACCGAGTCGTTTTTTTTTGCTGCTAAATTATGTATGAATTTCTAACTAATAATTTCTTTTAACATGGAAGTTTAGAACTATGTAAAATTAAACAAGCGATGTATTCGCGAATAGGTGTGGAATTAATAAAAGATATTATTGCTGCCCGGCAGGGTGTGTAAATACTTGGAAAAGTACGCCAAATTTGTCTACTACTTTACCATAACATGGGCTAAATCCAGTATCTTGTAATGGTAATTCTACTTCGCCACCTTCTGAAAGGCCTTCAAAAAATCGTTTTGATATTTCAATTTCATTTGTAGAAATACAAATTGTTACTTGGTTTCCACTTTGGAACGGGTAACCAGGATAAGTATCTGAAAGCATTAGTACTGATTCTCCAATTTGGATCGTTGCGTGCATGATTAAATTCTTAGCATCAGACGGTATCTTTCCTTCTGAATCGTCTCCAATTTCTCCATAAGTTTGACTAAATAATACCTTTGCATCAAGTGCTTTTTCATAAAAATTGATTGCTTCTTGAGCATTTCCATCCATGATTAAATAAGGGATTAATTCTAATGACATTTTCCACTTCACTCCTTGTTTAAAAATTAATTTTATTAATTTGAAAGAAACTTAAATATTCTAATATGCTTGTCTATCCATTACCATATTCTATTCTATCCATATCTAAATTATAAAATAAAGAACATATGTTTGCAATGTAGATTAATTTAAATTTTTTCCGACATAAAACGGGAACTTTTGTTCTTTTTTTATTTGTTAATCTATCCGTTAAATAGAGGGGAATTGCCTCTATTGTTGAATAGTATGCATTAGGGCAAGATGTTTAATAAACTTATAGCCTAGGAGGCTGAGTGGTTTGCAGGAGCTCAAAAAATATAGAAGAAATGTCTTCATATTATTGTTTGTTATATTTATTTCATTTATAGGACATTTTGCGAACTCATTGCCAATTGTTAGCAGAAGAATCTTAGAAGGGATTTTTTGGCTTTCGCTAATTAGTTGTTTTGGAGTTATTACAAATGGAGTAATAAAGTTTAGTCAAAAAATCGGTAAGTTAGCATACTTCTTTGTTTTAGGTAGTTTAATTAGTGCGATTTTTGCATTTACTATCGAAACTTTAAATACAATAAAGGTTATATCATTTTATATTTATTATATTTGTCTTTTTGCGAGCTTAATTACTGGTGTAGTAGCAATTATAAAAGAAGAAAAAGGGTTAGCAAAATTATCGGGATTTATAGTAATGTTCTTATTTGGACTAATTTTTGTGTGTACTTTTATTGTATGGAATATAAATGGTGCTCAATATTAAGCGTAAGACTGTGCCAAGCGCTTGTAATCAGTCTGACAATCAAGTTTGTAAGAACTACTTTGAATATATACTGCTATTAATTTTACCATCTAGAAATAGATGGTTTTTTATTTTACCGTTTTTACTATTTAAAAAAGGTATTAAGTTACATTTATAGAATAGGTGAGATATTGATCGCATTACCCATTTCCAATTAGAGATATTGAAACTTAAATTACAGAATGATTATGGGGGACAGTTATGAATGAGATGTTATGGAATTCACCAGAAAACTTGAAAACATTACTAACAGAACTAGTAAGCTGGAAAAGTATAACGCTAACAGATGGGGAACGGCAATTTCCTGTTAATTTATTAAACAAGCTATCAGCTTTACAATATTTTAAAGACTTACCACATCAACTGAAGTTACATGATTCAGATAAAGGTCGGAAATTTTTAACTGCATTGTATAAAAGGCCAGATGTAAAAGATACGATTTGTCTTATAAGTCATTTTGATACGGTAAATACAGAAGAATATGGTGAGCTTGAACATTTGTCTACAAAAACAGAGGATTTAACAAATGCATTTCATGAACGGCTAAATGAATTATCAAAAGAAGTCCAAAGTGATTTGAATTCTGGTGAATATTTATTTGGTCGCGGTTCGATGGATATGAAAATGGGACTTGCGATGCATATGAGTCTTATTGAGAAAGCGAGTATTGAGGAATGGCCAATTAATCTTTTATTATTAACTGTTCCTGATGAAGAGGTAAATTCGGCTGGAATGCGTGACGCGGTCTCAACTCTTGTAAATCTTCAGGAAGAATATGATTTGAATTTTAAATTATTTTTAAATGGTGAGCCCGTATTTTCACAAGAACCAGGAGATCCAAAATATTATATTTACTCTGGTACAATTGGCAAAATAATGCCAGCAGCATTATTTTATGGTAAAGAAACTCATGCTGGAGAACCATTAAGTGGCATAACATCTCCATACATTGCATCTTTTTTAACTAAAAAAATGGAGTGGAATGAGGAGTTTCAAGAGATTGATTTTGGTGAGAAGACGCCGTTACCTGTTACATTACAGCAGAAGGACTTGAGGTTGGAGTATTCGACTCAAACACCTTTTCGTTCATGTGCGCTATACAATGTGTTTTTAATGAAAAGAAATGCTTCTGAAGTTTTTACTTTATTCGAAAAAGTAGCACACGAAGCTGCTGAAGAATGTAGTTTTGAATATGAAAATATTTGCAAAAAAAATAACGTAAATCCAGTTGGAAAAGTAAAAGTTATCCAATATGCAGACTTACAGCAATATGCAACTAGGAAGCTCGGCGAGGATTATGTGTTAAACCTTAAAAAAGAAATTCATTCGCACAGTGAATGGGATGATCGTGAGAAGTCATTTAGAATTGCAGACAATTTAATGATTGAATGTCAGGAACTTGCACCTGCTATTATCATTTTATTTGCACCACCTTACTATCCAGCAATAAATTCTACTGGAGATGAGTTAGTGGAGAAATGTATTCAATTTTCTTCTGAGCTTGCTAGTAATCAGTTTAATTTACCTGTAAAACGGATTCACTATTTTAATGGAATAAGTGACTTAAGTTATGTTAATTACAGTGATTCGTCTGGCGGATGGACAGCATTCGAGTTGAACACACCAGTATGGGGAGACAGTTATACTTTACCTTTTAGTTTAATGGAAAAATTAAATGCACCGGTGTTAAATATTGGACCGTTCGGAAAAGATGCCCATAAGTTAACTGAGAGGTTACATATGAGAAATGCTTTTGAAGAAGTGCCATATATAGTAGAAGAAGTGATTCATATGATTAGTAAAATAAAATAAGAAAAATAAAACCTTCTAAATTAGAAGGTTTTATTTTTCTTTAGTATTCTATTTCTTCAATATCCTTTGGCTGTGGAAGTGGTTGGTTATTTTTTTTGCTCTGATTTATATTATTTATTTCGTCTTCTCTTCTTTCTCTTATAATGCTGTTTTCCTTTTCGCGATTTTTCAACTTAATTGCTCCCTTCACTTCGATTATAGTTAATTTGTGCTAAAATTAACTATTTTATTAGAAGTTTGAGGAGCGAAAAGGGGGAATGTTCAGGGCATGGCCAATTCGTTTAACCTTTTATTTCTACTTTTTGATTAAATAAATTATTAAAAATTGATTGCCACTCATCTTGATTTTTTATCTCAGTTATACAGATTCTATGATTTTTGGTTACTTTTAATTGGTGATCTGATAATGAAATTCTTCCTTCTTTCGTTAATAAGTTGACGATTTTATATTGGGTGAAAATGGTTTCATTACTAGTTTGGAAGTACTTAAATTGTTCTTCGAATTGTTGGAGCTGTTTTGGAATAATTGAAATGAATAGTAAGTCCTTCCAAGTTCCATTGAATTTTTGAAGTATGAAATTCGAATTGTCTTGTTCGATCATTCGATAGGATCCATTTGGATCTGAGTATTCATAATAGTCACGAAGCAAGAGTGGTTCTAAAAAACCGCTACCAATTCCTACGTCTGCGAGATAGTTTTGATCGTCAATTTTTACTAATATAGATAAATGTGAGAATTCGGGATTCCAACACTGTTTATCTTCATTCCAAAATTTAGTTGAAATAAAAGATACATTGAAACCTAATTCGTGTAGGACTGAAAAAAGTAATGAATTCGTTTCAAAACAAATCCCACCACGCTTACCTGTAGCTATTTTTTTCATAATTTCAGAAGGATTCATTGAGAGCGGTATTTGAGAAATAATATCGATATTTTCAAATGGTATTGAAAGTAAATGGTGCTTATGAATTTGTTTTAATGAGGAATATGAAATTGTTTGGGTTTTATTTAAACGGATGTGTTTAAAATATGACTCGATTAGCATGAAATCCTCCATAAAATTTAATGTAAATAGTAAATATAATGAGTATACAATGAGGATTGTATAAAAAGTGAAAAACAAGAGAAATAATTTAAAATTTTCTAAAATCATAGTTGACACATAGGAATAGTGTGTTTATTATTAAGCTTATATAAAAAATCAATATGGCTGATTGGAAGACCAAAGGCCCTTAACTATTTTCATTAGTTAAGGGTCTTTTTGCACTTTAAAAAGGATAAATTGGCAGCGATGAAGAGTACTCGGTGTAGCTGCCAATTATAGGAATAAAGTATAAGTGCAACTACGTCTCTGCCTTCGCCTAAAAGGCTAGGCAATCGAAGAGTTTTCTTTACATTTGTGCCTTAAAGGGGAGATTTTAATGTGTTGAAGGTAGAGATGGGTACAAATAAAAAACGGAAAATTGAAATTGAGAGGGGCAGACATTGTGGGGGCAAAAAAATGGATTATTAGCTCGGTAGTTGTTGTATTAGCAGTTTCGGGAGTATTGTATGCGACCTTGAAGGATGATAAATCTGAGGCTACTAATACTGAAGCAGCAAATAAAAACGTGGAATTGTTAAATGTTTCTTATGATCCAACTCGTGAATTATATGAAAATTATAATAAGGCTTTTAGTAAATATTGGGAAAAAGAACATAACCAAACTGTAACAATTAAACAGTCTCATGGTGGTTCTGGAAAGCAAGCTAGGGCAGTAATTGACGGTTTAGATGCTGATGTAGTTACACTAGCTCTTGGATATGATATTGACTCGATCAATGAAAAGGCACAACTAATATCCCCTAATTGGCAAAAAGAATTTAAATACAATTCAACTCCTTATACATCAACAATTGTTTTTTTAGTAAGGAAAGGAAATCCGAAAAATATTAAGGATTGGGATGATTTAACGAAAAAAGGAGTTCAAGTAATTACTCCAAATCCAAAAACTTCGGGTGGTGCAAGGTGGAATTATTTAGCTGCTTGGGGCTACGCAGACAAAAAATATAATGGCGATGAGAAAAAAGTAAAAGCGTTTATGAAGAAATTATATAAAAACGTTCCAGTATTAGATACTGGCGCACGCGGTTCAACAACTACATTTGTTGAAAAAGGAATTGGAGATGTATTAATTGCATGGGAAAATGAAGCATTACTTTCTGTGAAGGAATTAGGTGAGGGGAAATATAAAATTGTATATCCTTCGATTAGTATTCTAGCTGAACCACCTGTCGCGGTTGTTGATAAAAATGTGAAGGAAAAGAAAACTGAAGAAGTGGCAAAGGCCTACTTATCTTATCTTTATAGTAAAGAAGGTCAAAAAATCATTGCCGAAAATTATTATCGTCCGAGAGATAAAGAGATACTCGCTAAATATAGTGAACAATATCCTAGCCTGCCATTGTTAACAATTGATAAAGATTTCGGAGGATGGAGTAAAGCTCAATCGAAGCATTTTGATGATGGTGGCGTATTCGACCAAATTTATCAATAATCACGTAATTGGAAAATGAGGAGGACATTGGACTTTATTGAGCGTTTTACTAGCGCTTAAACCAAATCTTCTTTATTTGATTTTTATTTTAAGGAGGATTGACAGAATTTGTTTAAGAAGCGGAAAAGAATCCTACCTGGATTTGGATTAACCTTTGGATTTTCAATATTATATATAAGTTTTTTTATTTTTCTTCCGGTATCGATGTTGTTCTTACATTCTTTCGATATAGGTTGGTCAAAATTTTTTAAAATTATTAGTGAACATAGAGTACTAATGTCTTATAAAGTAAGTTTTGGAACTGCCTTTATTGCGGCGATTATTAACGCTGTTTTTGGTTTATTAGTAGCCTGGGTGCTTGTACGTTATCGTTTTCCTGGAAAACGAATTGTAGATGCATTCATTGATTTACCTTTTGCATTACCGACTGCAGTTGCTGGTATTACTTTAACAACATTGTATTCTCCTGATGGTTGGGTTGGAAAATTTTTCTCTTTCAAAATTGCTTATACACCACTTGGGATTATTATAGCTCTTACATTTATCGGGTTACCATTTGTAGTTAGAATGGTTCAACCTGTTCTTGAAAATTTTCAAAAAGATGTTGAGGAAGCAGCAGCAAGTCTAGGGGCAAACCGTTTTCAAATTTTTTGGAAGGTAATTTTTCCAGGGATTTTACCAGCATTATTGACTGGATTTTCTTTAGCATTCGCAAGATCATTAGGTGAGTATGGGTCTGTCGTATTTATTTCGGGAAATATGCCAATGAAGACTGAAATTACACCCTTGTTAATTATGACAAAATTAGAGCAATATGATTACTCGGGTGCAACTGCACTTGCAATTGTGTTATTAGTAACTTCTTTCTTACTCTTATTGATCATTAGTATTTTTCAAAGATACGCAAATCGTGCTTTTGTTCAAGGGGGTAAGGGTTAAGCATGGAAAGAGAATTTAAGATAGAGAGAAAAATAGAAGTGAATGCTAGTACTGTGAAAAAAGCAAAATTGAACGGCAATGCGATTCCAATCATTTTAATTAGTATTGTCATACTTTTTTTAGCGCTTTTTTTATTTCTTCCATTAGTTTCCATTTTTATAAAGGCTTTACAAGATGGTTTTGGAGTTTATAAAGAAGCGATTGTAAATGATGAGACGTTAGCAGCAATTAAATTGACGTTTTTGGTAACGATTATTACGTTACCACTTAATGCGATTTTTGGCGTTTCGATTGCTTGGGCTACAACGAAATATAATTTTAAAGGAAAAAATATATTAGTAACTTTAATTGAACTTCCTTTTGCAGTGTCGCCAGTTGTAGCAGGATTTTTATTTGTTCTATTATTTAGTCCGAATAATGGGATTTTTGGTGGTTGGTTAAAGGAACATAATTTGAAAATCATCTTTTCAACCCCAGGAATTGTTCTAGCAACAATTTTTGTCACGTTGCCTTTTGTAGCGAAAGAATTAATTGCGGTTATGCAGGCAACAGGGAGTGCTGAAGAAGAAGCCGCACTAACTTTGGGTGCGAACGGATGGCATATTTTTTGGAAGGTGACACTTCCAAAAATTAAATGGGGACTTTTGTATGGCGTTATATTATGCAATGCAAGAGCGGTTGGAGAATTTGGTGCTGTATCAGTTGTATCTGGGCATATTCGCGGAGAAACAATTACAATGCCACTTCATATTGAAAATTTATATAATGAGTACCAATTTCCACAAGCATATACAGTTGCGTCACTCATGTCCATTTTTGCGATTCTGACATTACTTATTAAAAATATAATTGAATGGAAAGTTCTAAAGGAAGAGAAACAATAGGAGAGGATCGTATGTCAATTAAAGTTTTAAATGTAATAAAAAGTTATGAAAATGAAACTGCCTTAAAAGGAATTGATTTAAATATAAAAAAAGGGGAATTAGTTGCTTTATTAGGTCCATCCGGGTCGGGTAAAACAACATTGTTGCGAATAATTGCCGGTTTAGAAAATCCAGATTTGGGTGAAATATTTTTTGAAGATCAGGATGTAGCAAATGTGCAGGTAAAAGAAAGAAATGTAGGATTTGTATTCCAGCATTATGCTTTATTTCAGCACATGACTGTTTTTGAAAATATTGCTTTTGGTTTGAAGGTTAGACCAAGAGCTACACGTCCTTTAAAAAGAAAAATTAATGAGAAAGTGATGGAATTACTATCTTTAGTAAAATTAGAAAGCTTTGCTAATCGATTTCCTTCTCAATTATCTGGTGGACAAAGGCAACGTGTTGCATTAGCAAGGGCATTAGCTGTTGAACCAAGTGTATTATTATTAGATGAACCATTTGGGGCATTAGATGCAAAAGTTCGAAAGGATTTAAGAAGGTGGTTACGTAAACTTCATGATGAGATTCATATTACGAGTATATTTGTAACACATGATCAAGAGGAAGCACTTGAAGTTGCAGATCGAGTTGTCATTATGAATGGAGGGACGATTGAACAAATCGGAACACCTGAAGAAGTTTACCATACGCCAGCAAGTCCGTTTGTTTATGATTTTCTTGGCAAAGTAAATTTATTTCATGGAAGGATCAATAAGGGGAGCTTAATAAGTGGAGGATTAGAAATCCCGTTACCCGAATTAGATGAACAAGAACATAAAGAACATAAAGAGGTTACTGGTTATGTTCGTCCTCATCAAATTACAATCGAAAAATTTGAAACAAATCAAACGTCGATCAGTGCAATCGTAACTCATATTCATGCTGTAGGACCTATCGTATATGTGGAAGTTCTACGGGAAGATACAAATGATTATGTTGAAATTGAACTGATGAATGAATTATTTTACGAACTAAATATTCAACTTGGAGAAAGGGTATTTGTCCGTCCTAATGAATTGAAGGTATTTAGTCCTCAAGATTATTCTATTTGAAAAGATAGGAAAAAATAAAAAGGTTAAGGAGCAGTGTCCTTAACCTTTTTGTTATTATTAACCTTTTGCTGCTTCTAGTTCAGCTAGTTTTTCTTTGGCAATGATATCGATTTCGCGTTTTAGTTCTTCAACCATTGTTGCTTCTGGTACTTTACGTACGATTTCCCCGTGACGGAATAGTAATCCTTCACCACGAGCTCCAGCAATACCGATGTCTGCTTCGCGTGCTTCACCAGGACCGTTTACTGCACATCCAAGTACGGCAACTTTAATTGGTACTTTTAATGTTGAAATGTATTCTTCAACATCATTCGCAATACTAATTAAGTCAATTTCGATTCGACCACATGTTGGGCAAGAAATTAATGTCGCAGCGTTTGAAGATAAACCGAAAGATTTAAGTAATTCTCTTGCAACTTTTACTTCTTCAACTGGATCTGCGCTTAATGAGATACGCATTGTATTTCCGATCCCTTTACTAATGATTGCACCTAAACCAGCGGCACTCTTAACTGTACCAGCAAATAAAGTGCCTGATTCAGTAATACCTAAATGTAAAGGATAATTGAATGCTTTTGAAGCTTTTTCATATGCCTCAATTGCAAGGTTTACATCAGATGCTTTCATCGAAACGATGATGTCATGGAAATCTAAATCTTCAAGGATTTTAATATGATGTAATGCACTTTCAACCATTCCATCAGCAGTTGGGTAACCATATTTCTCTAAGATTCGTTTTTCTAATGAACCAGCATTAACACCGATACGAATTGGAATTCCTTTAGCTTTAGCAGCATTCACTACTGCTTCAACTTTTTCTTTACGACCGATATTACCTGGATTAATTCTTATTTTATCTACTCCGCCTTCAATTGCTTTTAAGGCTAATTTATAATCAAAGTGTATATCTGCAACAAGTGGTATGTTAATTTGTTTTTTAATATCAGCAATTGCATTCGCAGCTCTTTCGTCTGGTACTGCAACTCGAACAATCTGACATCCAGCTTCTTCAAGTCGTTTAATTTCTGCAACTGTTGCTTCAACATCGTGTGTTTTTGTCGTTGTCATACTTTGGATCGAAATTTCATTCGCTCCACCAACAACTACATTACCTACTTTAACTGCACGTGTTTTACTTCTATGTGTAATTTCGTTCACGAGTAACTCGCTCCTTCAAAAATAACTTTATTTCTATTTTGTATAAATCTACATTATCATATTTTCTACATGATTACTCTTTTTATCAACTGGTTCTAAAGAAATATATCACAAATTTTATTTTTGTGAAGAGTAAATTGGGAATTTATATGATTTTCCACTTTGAATTTTAGCAGGTGAAAGTCCATTGTTTAATGCACTAAAATCTTTTGTAATTTGGCTAATTGGCTGGTTAAAATCAGGGTTAAGGTCTTCGATAATTCCTAAAACAGTGTCACCATTTTTAACTTGAATTTTTTCATATTTTAGAAGTGAGGTTGCTTTTGTTTCTGATTTTGTTGCTTTTGCCACTGTAGCTATATGTTTAGTTGGGATTGTCCCTACTTGTAGGTCAAAAAATATTATATATGCAAGCAATAAAGAACCTAGTAAAAAAGCTATTTTTTTCATTAATAATCACTCCTTTTGTAGACTATATGCTTGTCCACAACGAATATTCCTACTAGGAGCTTGGACTAATAAATATTTTAGCAAAAAAAAAGAAGTGTGAAACACACTTCAGTAAACATTATTTTTTAGAAGGTAAATTTTTAATTGTTAATGTGTACATACCAACTGTAATCAAAATAAAAATTAAAGTTTGGAATGGAATATTTATTTTCAATAACCCTAGCAATAAATAGATAACAGTAGGTAGTGTTAAGCTATACGAAACCATTGCAAAGCGTTGTCTAAAAGGCAAGTGCTTAGTCGATTTAAATAAAGCTGTTAAAAACGCTAATAATGTAGCAACTATAAATATGAAGATACAAGAGCCTAAATAAAATAGGGAAAATAATGCGATTAAAAATACTGGAAGAGCTTCTTTAATATTTTTAATAAATTTTGAAACGTCTGCTTTGTTTATTTTTGTAGATTTTAATGAAGGGTAAGGGTAATCTTGCTCTCCTTTATCATTTTTAATAATTACTCTATTTTTTAAAACAACAACAGCAAATTGTTCATTTTTTAATTTTGAAGGTATAACTGTTTCATTTGGATAAAAAGCATATTTATATTCGCCGATATTTCGTTCGAACGGCGTATTATCGTTAATTGATATAGCTCCTTTGTTTAAAGAAATTGACTGAATATTGTCTTTAAGCAAATCAGAAACATTGTTCACCTGAAGCTTCACATTTTTTTCAAATGAAAAGAAACCCGGAAGAGTATATAAAATTGCTAGTAGGAAAAGAAAAAAGATTGTTTTACCGATTTTTTGGAGTCTATATCTTGATATTGTTTTTGGAGAGTATAAACTAAACCAAAATTGTTTAAATATATTCATAAACTCATCCTTTCTTATTTAATGTTATTTCACTTCCCGAAATTTATTATGTAACTTTCGGGCTATTTTGTATATTATAATCTTTTTTTGGTCATTGAATATTAAACTTTAATTAAAATGATAAGAGTAAATAAGAAGAGCAAGACAATGGTTTAAGAATCGTACTTAAGTTTGGCTTTAAATCTCGATAAAACAATTTATTTTCACTAAAAAATAATTAATATAAATTAATAATCAAAAAAATAATAAAAAGTATTGACGTCTAGTTTGAAACATGATAAATTAAATATTGTCTTAAGGACAACACGAATTATTCCGCAGTAGCTCAGTGGTAGAGCACTCGGCTGTTAACCGAGTGGTCGTAGGTTCGAACCCTACCTGCGGAGCCATTTATATAGTTTGGCGGTGTAGCTCAGCTGGCTAGAGCGTACGGTTCATACCCGTGAGGTCGTGGGTTCGACTCCCTCCGCCGCTACCAATATTTTATTATGGAGTAATACCCAAGTCCGGCTGAAGGGATCGGTCTTGAAAACCGACAGGGGTGTAACAGCCCGCGGGGGTTCGAATCCCTCTTACTCCTTAATTAGTGAAAAAGTTTTCAACTTTCATGTTGAAGACTTTTTTCGTTTTTTATATCTTCTATGATCCCCAACGCTTAAATAATTTTCTTCCAAAAATTAATCTTTTTTACTTTCTTTCCCTTTTCTCAAGCATAACTATTGAAATCTTTCGGTATATTTGATAACTTTAAATTGAAATTCACTATTATCTTTGGGAGGAAATAAAAAATGTCAAAATTTGAATTACCACAATTACCTTATGCTTATGATGCATTAGAGCCACACTTTGATAAAGAAACAATGAATATTCACCACACTCGTCACCACAATACATATGTAACAAACTTAAACGCTGCTTTAGAAGGTAAAGAAGTAGCTACTTCTTCAATTGAAGAATTAATTTCAAACTTAGATGCACTTCCAGAAGGTATCCGTACAGCTGTACGTAACAATGGTGGTGGACATGCTAACCATAGCTTATTCTGGACTTTATTAACTCCAGAAGGCACAGGCACTCCAGTTGGTGAAGTTGCTGAAGCAATTAACGCTAAATTCGGTAGCTTAGATGAGTTAAAAGCTGCTTTCACTCAAGCTGCATTAACTCGTTTCGGTTCTGGTTGGGCTTGGTTAGTAGTAAACAATGGTGAGTTAGAAGTGACTAGCACAGCTAACCAAGATTCACCTTTAATGGAAGGTAAAACTCCTATCTTAGGTTTAGATGTATGGGAGCATGCTTACTACTTAAACTACCAAAACAAACGCCCTGATTACGTTGGTGCATTCTGGAATGTAGTAAACTGGGAAAAAGTAGAAGAATTATACCAAGCTGCTAAATAATTTATAAAAAATGAACACTACTTAATTTATTTAAGTAGTGTTTTTTTTTTATGTTTCAAAAAAGGATAAATTTTCATTTACTCGGAAAACTAGTTCATGAGACAAAGGAGAGTTTAATATGAGTAAGTGGAAATTTTTATTAGGTGACGTAGATTTAAATAAAGATTTAGTTCTTTTACTGAGTGTCGGTGGATTGTTTACTTTAGCGACAGCTTTATCTAGTACATTTGTAAATGTTTATTTGTGGAAGCAATCAAATAATTATTTACCAATTGCTTCGTACCAATTTTCGATCGCATTTTTTCAAGCTCTTACATTCGTAATAGCAGGCAGATTAGCTAAAACAATTGATCGAGTTGTCATTTTAAGAGTGGGTATTTCTTTTTTGGCGATATTCTACATAGTCGTTTTACTATTTGAAACGAAGACATTATTAGCAACAATTTTGATTGGAGCGATTTTAGGGGTAGGTAATGGCTGTTACTATTTAGCGTTTAACTTATTAACGTTTGAAGTTACTGAACCTGAAACTAGACAATTTTTTAATGGTTTTTTAGGGCTAATTAATTCGTTCACGGGAATGCTTGGCCCATTTATAGCTGGAGCGATTATTTCTTCAATGATCGGAAATAAAGGTTATCATTTTGTGTTTCTTGCTGCAGTTATTTTATTTATATGTGCAGTAGTCTTAAGTTATTTCTTAGTTAGACGGGAACTTGATAGTGAATTCAATATTAAGCGCGTCATTCAAGAAAGAAAATTAAATGAAAATTGGCGGAAAGTAACTTATGCTAATTTCTTTCAGGGGATTCGTGAAGGGATTTTTATGTTTGTTATTTCAATTTATATTTACTTATCTACGGGAAGTGAATTTGCTCTGGGGAAATACGGATTAATTACATCGTTAATTAGCTTTATTACCTATTATATTGTTACAAGGATTATAAAAGAAAATTTTAGAATGAAAGCTATATTTATTGGTGGTTTTCTATTATTCTGCGCTGTTTTTGTAATCGCTTTTAAAGTTTCGTTTCCTTTATTAATCATTTACGGTGCAATAATTTCTTTGGCATATCCAATCATTTTAGTACCTTACTTATCTTTAACATATGATATAATAGGAAAATCGTATAAGGCCAGGGAATATAGAGTGGAATATATCGTAATACGTGAAGTGTATTTAAATAGCGGTAGAATGTTTTCTATTGCAGTTTTCATTGTATGTACATCACTATTCCAACCAGAACAAGTTATTCCATTATTAATGTGTTTATTTGGTGCAGGACACTTTTTGGTCTATTTCGTAATGAGAAAATTAGAATATAAGCATGCTTAAGTATTGTCACTAAATTGTCAAAAACTTAGCAGTGATTCTTTTTTCCAAATCATTAAAATATTAATATGTAGAATTAGTAATTGTTGAAAAAAGAGGAGAAAAAATGAATAAGCCTAAGAAATATAAAATCACATTACCAACACGACTGAATACACTATTTTTTCTTGTGTTTGTCTTATTTTCTTTTTTAATTCTAAGATTAGGTGTCGTACAAATTGTTAAAGGTGAAGACTATAAATTAGAATTAGAGCGTACAGAAAATATGACCGTCGATCAAGCTGTACCAAGGGGAAAAATTTTAGATCGTAACGGAAAGGTTGTCGTAGATAATACGCCTTTACGTACAATTACGTATACAAGAAAAAAAGGGACAACTTCAGGTGAGTTATTAACAATGGCTACAAAGTTAAAAAGTTATCTTAAGATGCCAACTAATAAAATAACAGAACGAGATCGAAAAGATTATTGGTTATTAACAAATCCTGAAGATGCAAAAAAACTAGTTTCAAAAGAAGAGGATAAAACACTAAAAGCCCAAAATAAAGATGATGACGCTGCTTACAATAAGGCTTACTATAATTTACAGATTGATAAAATTACAGCTGATCATATCAATTCTCTTAGTGCAAATGACTTACAGATACTTGCAATTTACAAGCAAATGAGTGCTGGTTATGCACTAACTCCACAAACAATTAAAAGTGAGGGAGTTACTGAAAAAGAATATGCAACAGTTAGTGAACATTTGGACCAGCTTCCAGGTGTAGATGTAACGACAAATTGGGAAAGAAAATACGTTTATGGTGATACGTTCCGAACAATTTTAGGTAATATTACTTCTGAAAAAGAAGGATTACCTGCTCAAAATGTCGATTATTATTTAGCACGGGGTTATGACCGTAATGATCGTGTAGGAAAAAGTTATATTGAAAAGCAATATGAAGATGTTTTACGTGGTACAAAAGGTAAGGCACAAAATGTTATTGATTCAAATGGAAATGTTGTTGATACGAAAGTGATTACTGAAGGGGAACCTGGAAGTGATTTAGTACTGTCAATTGATATGGAACTTCAAGGTAAAGTTGATTCAATAATTAAAGATAGGCTTTTACAAGCAAAAGCAACGTCAAATGGTCGATATTTGGACAGAGCATTTGTTACAATGATTAACCCGAAAACGGGTGAAATTTTAGCTATGTCTGGAAAGCAAATTGTTAAAGACAAAAAGACAGGCAAAAATAAAGTTGTAGATTACGCAACAGGAAATCTTACTTCATCTTATGAGATGGGTTCAACAGTAAAAGGTGCAACTCTTTTAACTGGTTATCAAACAGGAGCAATTACTCCAGGACAAAGGCAATTCGATACACCGATTAAAATTGCGGGAACACCAGTAAAAGCGTCATATAAAAACTTCGGATGGATTAATGATTTAGATGCCTTAAAATATTCATCAAACGTTTATATGTTCCGAACGGCTATGGCTATTGGACATGCAAATTATGTTGAAAATAGGCCTTTAGATATCGACGTAAAAGCGTTTGATACATTCCGAAACAGTTTCAGTCAATTCGGGCTTGGTGTTAAAACTGGAATTGATCTACCAAATGAAGCAATTGGATTTAAGGGTGTAGACAAAAGCCCAGGTTTCCTACTAGATATGGCAATTGGGCAGTATGATACTTATACACCACTTCAATTAGCTCAATATGTATCTACAATTGCTAATGGCGGTTATAGAATTCAACCGCATGTTGCAAAAGAAATAAGACAGCCTTCTATAGGTGAAGATTCTGGTGTTATAAGAACAGAAGTAAAACCTAAAGTATTAAATCGAATAGATATGAAACAATCATACATCGATCATGTTAAACAAGGTTTGATCAAAGTATATAATGAGACTGGTGGTACTGCTCGCAAATACTTCATAGGCGTAGACTATAAAATAGCCGGTAAAACAGGTACAGCCCAATCTGTCTACGACGGTCCAGATCGTAAAAAATACAATGGGCCACAAAAAACTTATAATGAAACATTGATGGGATATGCTCCGTATGACAATCCTGAAATTGCCTTTGTAGTAGTAGTTCCTTGGTTGCAAACTGACCAAGCACCAGTAAATAAATACATTGGCCGAGATATTATGGATGAATACTTTAAATTGAAAAAAGAAAGACAATCTATTTATAATGACGAACCAAAAGACAATTTAGATAATCAAGACACACAAGACAATCAAAATAGTCAAGATAACCAAGATACTCAAAATAAAAATCAATAAGAAGAGAAGGGATTAAACCCTTCTCTTTTTTTATTTGGAAAACTCCTTTTTTACACTCTTCATTCTTCTTCTGAACTTATTTACATAATCTTTACATTCGGTTAAAACAGGTTTAATAGTTTGAGAATATGATTATTCATGTAACGTATTACTGAATTTAAACGATTATAAGTTTTATCTATTGTTTAGTTAATATTTTATCTATCAAAAATAGAAAGCTTCCTTTAGGATGAGAGGGGATCGAAAGTTATGACAATGACATTAAATAGAGAGAATACAATTAAAAACGATGATATTGAAGAGATAAATACAAACGTAAAAAAATCAATTGTTTATGATACTCAAGATTTGAATTTATGGTATGGACAAGATAAAGCATTAAAAAATATAAATTTAAGTATTTATGAGAATGAAGTTACTGCGATTATTGGACCTAGTGGATGTGGTAAATCGACTTATTTAAAAACGTTAAATCGTATGGTTGAGTTAGTTCCTTCAGTTCGAACAGAAGGGAAAATCCTTTACCGCGAACAAGATATTTTCGATAAAAACTATCCTGTTGAAGAATTAAGAACGCACGTAGGAATGGTATTCCAAAAGCCAAATGTATTCCCTAAATCAATTTGGGAAAACGTTGCATATGGACCGAAAATACATGGTATTAAAGATAAAACTACATTAAATCAGATTGTTGAAAAAAGTTTAAAAGGCGCAGCAATTTGGGATGAGGTTAAAGATCGTTTGCATGAGAATGCTTTTGGTCTTTCAGGAGGGCAACAACAACGTTTATGTATCGCACGCTGTTTAGCAATCGAGCCAGATGTTATTTTGATGGATGAGCCAACGTCAGCACTAGATCCTATCTCAACTTTAAAAGTTGAAGAGTTGATTCACGATTTAAAGAAGGATTTTAGTATTATTATTGTGACGCATAATATGCAACAAGCAGCCCGTGTTTCTGATAAAACTGCATTCTTTTTAAGCGGTGAAGTAGTTGAGTTCTCAGATACAAATAAACTGTTCTCAACACCTAAAGATAAACGTACTGAAGACTATATTACTGGACGATTCGGATAATAGAAGGGAACAGGTGAAAAGAGATGAGAAATCAATTTGAAGCAGACTTAAAAACATTACAAGAAATGATTATCGAATTGGCTGAGAAAACAAAAAAAGCAGTCATTAAAAGTATGGAGGCATTTCGTACTGAAAATATTGAACTAGCTTTAGAAGTAATTGACGAAGATGATCGCATCAATAAATTAGAAAAAGAAGTGAATGAATTAATATTAGTGATTATTACAAGACAACAACCAGTTGCTGTAGACTTAAGAAGAAATTTAACTGCTATTAAGATTGCTCATGATCTTGAACGAGTTGCAGATTATGCTGTAAATATTGCAAAATCGACAATTCGTATTCGTAGTCGTCAAGAAAACTTACCATTAGAGAATATAGAAAAGATGCATGAACTTGGCTTAGATATGTTAACAAAAGCTTCAGAAGCATACCGAACAGAAGATTTACAAGCAGCCAAAGAGATTGGTGAAATTGATGATATTGTTGATGAACTATATGGTACTACTGTTAGAACTTTAATGACAAGTATTGCAAATTCACCTGAGCATGTATCCAATATCATGCAAATGGCATTTATTTGCAGATATCTTGAAAGGATTGCAGATTATGCAACAAATATTGCAGAGAATATTTATTATTTAGTTAAAGGGAAACATTATTTATTAAATCAATAATATAAGACTATAGTTTATAACAGTTAAATAAATTAAAAGGGTGTTCAGACAAAATTTACCTGAATGCCCTTTTGTCATATTTATGTAATATTAAGCATACTTCTTTAACTAGTATAAGATATTGAGGTGGTAATAAATGAAGGTTGTTATTTTAGCTGGAGGATACGGTCAAAGGCTTTTACCAATTACTAACAACATTCCTAAGCCACTATTACCAATCGCAAATAGAGCAGCAATTGAGCATTTAATATTACATTTAACTAGACTTGGGTTTAAAGAATTTATCATTCAGCTTCATTATATGTCCCAAGCAATAATCGAGACGATCAATGCAATGAAATTAAAAAATGTTTCAATTGATTATATTATAGAAGAAAAAAGTTTAGGGTCTGCTGGCTGTTTAAGACTATCTAAGCATTTTCTTCATGAACCCTTTCTATTAGTGAATGGTGATATTTTATTTGACGGTGATATTAGAGATTCATTAAAAACTCATTTAGAAAGTAAAAGTAGATTCTCTATGTTTGTAAAACAAGTTGATAAGTGTGGATCATACGGAAATGTAAAAGTAAAAAATGGACAAATAATCGATTTTATTGAAAAGCCGAATGAAGGTAGTGAAATTAGTAAATTAGTTAATACGGGAATTTATATTATGAATCCTGAATTATTATATCAAATTCCAGAAAATCGTTATTTTGACATTAGTAATGATCTGATTCCTTTAATGTTAAAAAATAATATCTGTTTAAATGCTTTTCATTTAAAAGGTTATTGGATTGATTATGGGACACCTAGAAGATTTGCAAAGCTGAATGTAGATTGGATTGAAGAGAAATTAAACTTACCTATTCCTGCTGTTCAAATATTACCAAGAATCTTTTTAGGTGAGCATGTAACGATAAATAATAATGTTAAGATTGTTTCTCCCGTTATTATTGGGAATGATGTTACGATTGAGGAGAACTGTGTAATTGGCCCATATGTGTCGATTAGTTCTAATATTCGAATCGATCAAGGCAGTGTTTTACATCATCAAGCTGTCTTTCAAAAATATACTCTGAATTATGAGAATAGGTTTGTACATAATTCAATAAAAAAAATATCAAAAGAAATACATTGAATCAATAAAAACTATGGAAATTATCGCGAAAGAATGTTATTATATACAAGTCTGATTATGTCACTATGTCAGGAGGGAAAATAAAATGCGCGTAAATATTACATTAGCATGTACAGAATGCGGAGATCGTAACTACATCACTACTAAAAATAAACGTAATAACCCAGACCGTCTTGAGCTTAAAAAATATTGCCCAAGACTTAAAAAAGTTACAGTTCATCGCGAAACAAAATAAACAGTAGGAATTTTCCTACTGTTTTTTTTATATTTAAATACTTATAATTTTAATTAGAATACATATCAATAAAACTTTTTACTTAAGAAAACTCGATCCTGACCTAAGGAGGCCAATATTATGGAAAAAAAAGAAATTAGAAATTCTATGATGAAAAACTTGAAAAATATTTCAGTATCGGATAGAGACGAAAAGTCACAACAGATTATAGAAAAATTATTAAATATAGAACAAATGAAGAGTGCAGAAATTATAGCAACAACGATGCCTATGGAGCATGAAATAAATACTAAGTATTTAATCACTGCTTGTTGGGAAATGAATAAATCAGTTCTTGTGCCTAAATGCAACCATGAGACTAGAAAAATGCATTTTTACAAAATCAATTCATTTGATGATTTAAAGAAAGGTTATTTTGGAATACAAGAGCCGATAGAAGAAAAATGCGAGGAAATAAGAAAAGAACTTATTGATTTAATAATTGTGCCTGGAGTAGCATATACAAAAAATGGTGAACGACTAGGATATGGTGGTGGTTATTATGATCGTTACTTAGAAGATTATAATAAACAACTCTTGGCCTTAGCTTATGACATTCAAATCATTGATGAACTACCAACAGAAAAACATGATATTAAAATGCCGTTGGTTTTAACAGAATCAAGAATAATAGAAGCAATTTAATAAGTGCATAATGTGACACGATTTGTTTGAAAATAGATAAGACTTAATTAAAGTCTTATTATAATCAAATTTGTACACGACTAATATTGTAACAAATTTGTAAAAAGTTTCACAAACTTTGAGTGGAAATACATATATAATATAGAAGTCACAATTACTTACACTTTTATAACACAAATGAGGTGGATATTATGTTACACAAAGAAATAAATCGTGTCGCACTTATCGGAACAGGAGCAGTTGGAGCTAGCTATGCTTTTGGTATGTTAAATAAAGGTGTTGCCGAAGAATTAGTTATGATTGATTTAAATAAAGATAAAGCGGAAGGGGACGCAATGGATTTAAGTCATTGTTTGCCTTTTGTAGATTCTAGAACAAAAATTTGGGCTGGAGATTACAGCGATTGTAAAGATGCGAGTTTGGTCGTCATTACAGCTGGAGCAGCTCAAAAGCCTGGAGAAACTCGTTTAGATTTAGTTGCAAAAAACTGCGCTATTTTTAAAGGGATAGTTGGAGAAATTATGGCTTCAGGATTTGACGGTATCTTTTTAATTGCCACAAATCCGGTAGATATTTTAACTTATGCAACTTGGAAATTTTCAGGATTACCAAAAGAAAGAGTGATTGGATCTGGAACAAGTTTAGATACTGCACGCTTTAGATATATGCTTGGCGATTATTTTAATGTTGATGCAAGAAATATCCATGGATATATTATCGGTGAACATGGTGATAGTGAACTACCAGTTTGGTCTAAAACAAATGTTGGTACCTCACCAGTACACCATGTATTAAAGAAAAATCCAAAATACAGCCAAAGAGAGCTTGATGAAATCTTTTTAAATACACGTGATGCCGCATATCACATTATAAAGAAAAAAGGTGCAACATACTATGGAATTGGAATGGGCTTAGTTAGATTAACAAAAGCGATTCTAAAAAATGAAAATAGTATTATTACGGTTTCTGCATATTTAGATGGACAATATGGAGAACACGATATATATATTGGCGTTCCAGCAGTAATTAATCGTGGTGGAATTCGAGAAGTTGTTGAACTAGATTTAAATGAATTAGAACAACGTCAGTTTAAAAACTCCGTAGACACATTAAGAAAAACGATGGAACCTATTTTATAAACTTGTACAAATAATACCTCTTTCTATTTGAAAGAGGTATTATTTGTTAGAGTGTTGAAATATATAATGGTCAATCGAGAAAACGTGCATTAGAATTATGTGTTAATTTTTAGAAAAACAATTTCGAATGATTAGTCTATAGATTAAAGTTAGTTATTAATTGATCTACAAACTGTTTATTATACAACTGTTACGTTACTCTAAGTAAAGGCTATTAGATAATAAATTGACAAGATTATTTTTCAACAGTGTGAAGACCTCTTTCTATTTGAAAGAGGTCTTAGTGTATAGATTCTTTGAAAAATATGCCATCTTTTAATATTGTGAAAGTAACAAAAAGAATTAAGGAGGTAATTTTGAAAAAAATAAATAGTAAGTACGCATGGATATTAATAGTAATATTCATTATTGGACTAGCTCTATTTTTTGGAAACCAAAATTATTTTAATCATCATCTAAAAAAGCCTAAACAGACTTCGTTGAAATTTCCTAATTACGATGATACAGCGATCGAAGCTGAGAATGGATTATTAGCTGTAACGAATCCTACATCTAATTTAGTATTAGTTAATAAAGAAAGGAAGCTACCAGATGGGTATGAACCGCCAGACCTAGTTTATCCAATCGTTCCTTTACATGGTGTAAACAAAGATAAGACATTAATGAGAAAAGAGGCAGCTCATGCTTTAGAAAAATTATTTGAAAGAGCAGAAGCAAATGGCATAAAGCTTACTCCAGTTTCCGCATATCGCTCATTTGATCGACAAAAAAGCTTGTATAATTATTATGTACAAATTCATGGTGAAGATTGGACCCAATCTTTTAGTGCTGTGCCTGGTACAAGCGAACATCAAACTGGTTTATCAATAGATGTATCATCTCCAAATTTCGGTAACAAGCTTGAACAAGGATTTGGAGAAACGAAAGAAGGAACTTGGCTTGCAGAACATGCACATGAATTTGGATTTATCATTCGTTATCCAGAGGACAAAGTAGATATTACTGAATACAATTATGAACCATGGCATATAAGATATCTCGGGATAAAATACGCTACATATTTATATAAAAATGATTTAGCTTTAGAAGAAGTAATGAAGCCTAAAAAATAATTATAAATGCCTACAAAATAAATGGTTTGTTTGGTATTTCACATTGACGAGTAATCGTTTCCAACTTATACTTATTACATGTTTATAAAGATAAAATAATAGGAGTTAAGTATGAAATCCGTATATGATATTCAACAATTTCTAAAGAATTATGGCACCTTTATTTATACAGGTGATCGATTAGCTGACTTGATGTTAATGCAAGATGAGCTAAAAGAATTATTTTTAGCGAATATACTTGAAAGTAAAGATTTACAAATTGCTACCATGATATTAAAAAAAGAAATGGATGAAATAAAAAATAAAACGGTTTGAAGAAATCGTTTTTTTTAGAATCTATTGCAAACGATTTCACTGCGAAGGGAGAAGGCATTATGGCTAAAATGATTGTAGGTGTAGATTTAGGTGGTACAAGCATTAAATTGGCATTATTAACAAATAACGGGGAATTCATCGATAAATGGGAAGTACCAACAGATAAATCTGATAGTGGTAAGCATATTCCTAAAACAATTACAATTGCAATTGAAGAAAAACTTAAACAGATGGATAAGACAAAGGAAGATATCGCAGGAATCGGTATTGGAGCTCCAGGTTCGGTTCGATTAGAAGATGGACTTATATTTGCAGCAGTAAATTTAGGGTGGGTTAATTTTCCTTTAAAGGAAATTCTAGAAAAGGAATCAGGTATTCCTGTAATCGTTGATAATGATGCAAATATAGCAGCTGTTGGCGAAATGTGGAAAGGTGCTGGAAATGGAGCAAAAGATGTAGTAATGGTTACGCTTGGAACAGGAGTCGGCGGAGGCGTAATTGTAAATGGGGACGTTGCACATGGAATTAGTGGATCTGCAGGTGAAATTGGCCATATAACAGTACAACTTGAAAATGGAGTATTATGTAACTGCGGAAAAACGGGATGCTTAGAAACAATTTCTTCAGCTACAGGAATTGCTAGAATAGCAAACGAGAAATTACAAAATACGACAAAAGAAACGGTTTTAAAAGAAATGTCGAATAATTCACCAATTACAGCTAAGGATGTTTTTGATGCTTATTCAAATGGTGATGAAGTTGCAGAAGAAATCGTTAATCATGTAATGAGATATCTAGCTTTAGTTTTAGCCGGAGTAGGAAATACTTTAAATCCTGAAAATATCATTATTGGTGGCGGAGTATCAAATGCAGGTGAACTGTTATTAAAACCTCTAAAGAAATATTTTGACGAATTTGCTTTCACAACAGTACGAGATTCGACAAAACTTTCAATTGCCAAGTTAGGGAACGATGCAGGAGCAATTGGAGCAGCTTATTTAGTAAAAAAATTTATTACTAATGAAATTTAACTTAAATTTAAGGTGCTTCTAATTGAAGTACCTTATTATGTTTATTGTATTGAATTGAAAAAAAAATTAGTTATTTGACGACGGAACTAGTTTATGATAAATTGAATGACGTTAGAAAAAAACCTAAGGTAACGTTAAATAAAATTTTTAGATCCATACATTTAGTAGCTAATAATTGTATGAATCATTTCAAAAATTCTTGGTATTTAAATGCCAATAAAATAGATATGTGAAATGCCAAACATTGTTTTATAATAGATAAAATAGATTAATAGTCTAAACAAGAGGAGGAACAGAATATGTGGAAAAAGTTTATTAAAAACTTTGGATTCCCGTTACTTGCTGTATTCCTTTTATGGATTAAAGCAACTATTCTAAGCCAATTTTATTTTGATTTAGAAATTGAAAATTCAATGCAAGAATTTATTTTGATAATTGCTCCTATATCTTCATTATTAATTTTTATAGGTATAGCTCTTTTTGCAAAAGGACCAAAACGAAATAGAGCAGTTATTTGGATTACTATAATCATGTCCTTTATTTTAGTAGCCGATACTGCTTATTATTCATTCTTTGACGATTTCGTAACGATTCCAGTGTTATTTATGACTCGAAACTTTGGGGATTTAGGTTCAAGTGTCAAAGCAATGATCAGCTATAAAACAATCTTAGCTTTTTCTGATATTTTTATCTTAATTGCTGTTAATTATTTCTGGGGTAAAAAATTCTTTACTACTGGTAACATTAAAGGGAAAGCTAGAACAGCTTATTTCTTAGCAGCGGTTGCTATTTTCTTAGTTAACCTTGGATTAGCAGAAACTGAACGTCCACAATTATTAACACGTTCATTTGATAGAGAATACATTGTTAAATTCTTAGGATTATACAATTATCATATATATGATATGGTTATTCAATCAAAAACATCTGCTCAAAAAGCGATGGCTGATGATAGTGAATTAGCAGGAATCGAAAACTTTATTCGTGCTAACGATACAGGTGTGAATGCACAATTACATGGTAAATATAAAGGTAAAAACGTAGTAGTAGTTTCATTAGAATCATTACAAAATTTTGTAATTGGACGAAAAATTAATGGACAAGAAATTACGCCTTTCTTAAATAAATTTACGAAAGAAAGTTATTATTTTGATAATTTTTACCACCAAACTGGACAAGGTAAAACATCTGATGCTGAATTCTTAATTGATAATAGTTTATTCCCATTAGATCGTGGTGCTGTATACTTTACAAACAGTAGTAATACGTTTACTGCTACACCAGCGATTCTTAAACAGGATCAAAATTATTACACTTCAGTAATGCATTCAAATAATAAATCGTTCTGGAACCGAGATATGATGTATCCAAGTCTAGGTTATGATCGTTATTATAATGAAGTTGACTTTAAAGTAACTGCAGCCACTTCAATTGGCTGGGGACTAAAAGATAAATATTTCGTTGAACAAGCTGTAGACAAAATGGCAGCAGAGCCTAAACCGTTCTACAACCGTATGATTACACTAACTAACCATTATCCATTCGAATTAAATGATGAGGATTTAATGATTCCACGTTTAAAAACTGGAGACCAAACTGTTGATAATTATGTAACAACAGTACGTTATTTAGATGAATCAATCAAACACTTCATTGAAGAAATGAAAGCAAAAGGTTTATATGATAATACAATCATTGTTATGTATGGTGACCACTATGGTATTTCTGAAAATCATGATCGTGCAATGAGTGAAGTATTAGGACAAGACATTACACCTGCAGAACATGTTAAATTACAAAAAGTTCCTTTCTTTATCCATGTACCTGGACAAACTAAGGGTGAAACAATTCATAAAGTTGCAGGTCAAATTGATGTTAAACCTACAATTTTAAACTTATTAGGTGAAAATCCAAATAAAACATCTATCAACTTTGGTAATGATATTTTCTCTCCTAAACACAAAAACTTTGTAGTTTTCCGTGACGGAACAATCGTTACAGATAAATATATTTACACTGGCGAGAAGATGTATGATCCAAATACTGGTGAAGAATTAAAAGGACAAAAACCACCTAAAGAAGACTTAGCAAAAGCAAATAAATCACTTGAGTATTCAAACTCAATTATTTATAAAGATTTACTTCGTTTCTATGAAGTTAAATATAAAAAAGCTGATACGAAGTTTGAATAAACATCAAAAGCACTTCCTTAATGGGAGTGCTTTTTTACACTGTAGAAAAACAATCTTGTCAATTAATGATCAAATTTCGTAAAAGGAGTTTAGTGATGTTAATTTCCATTACAGGATGCTCG
>NZ_NUHI01000016.1:0-63238 GCF_002575105.1 Bacillus sp. AFS053548
ACAATTATATGGGCACAACCTAAAGCATAAGCTTTCCGAACGGAAATCTTATGCTTTACGTCACAAGACATAAAAAAACCACCAAACAGTATGTATTGGTGGAGACGGTGGGAGTCGAACCCACGTCCAAGAATATCGGCACTTAAGCTTCTACGAGCGTAGTCACTGTATTAGAATTTCGCATACCATTTGGCCCAATGACAGGCTTCCTGATAGCTAGTCTGGTTAATCTCTTCCTTTCCCCTCAGACGGTGAGGTCCGGCGTAGCCCACTAATGAGTGAACCCCTCTAAGCTATGCACATGGGCGATACATAGGAGGAGCCTTTAGTGCAATTAAGCAGCTAAAGAGAAATTGTTGTTTTTGCCAGTTATTGGCTTTTGCGTTTTAACGAGGCCGACCCCTCGACTCGCAACTTAAGCTCGAACTACCCCTGTCGAATCCGTAACGTCCCCATATAAAATGCTCACATAACTTATTCAGTTCTGTTCGCTATGAGTGACTTACGAAGCATAAAGCAAAGGCTTCATAATTTATAAAAACTGCACATCGTGCAATTTGTGTTGCTGATTAACTTACAAACTTATTATAGCATATCCATTTGAAGTTGCAATTAACAATTGTTTCTAAAAGAAAAACAGAATTCCAATACTTCAACATTTATCCAATTAGATTCGTTGACGATCCCTGAATGCACGCTCTACTTCACGTTTTGCTTCTTTTTTCTTTAAATCATCACGTTTATCATATTGCTTCTTACCTTTACCTAATCCAAGTAATAGCTTAGCATAGCCATTTTTTAAATAGATTTTTAATGGAACTAAAGTATAACCTGTTTCCTTTGTATAACCGATTAATTTCACGATTTCTCTATTATGTAGCAATAATTTACGCGTGCGTAATGGCTCGTGATTGTAGCGATTGCCTTGTTCATATGGACTAATATGCATATTATGAAGCCATACTTCTCCACCTTGAACTCGTGCAAAAGAATCCTTTAAATTAGCTTTTCCAGCACGTAATGATTTTATTTCAGTACCTTGTAAAACGATACCTGTTTCATACGTTTCTTCGATAAAATAATCATGGTACGCTTTTTTATTTTGAGCAATTACTTTCCCTTCACCTTTTGGCATAAATAACACCTCTCTATCTTTACTTATTTTACCATAAATTATGTTTGTATACATAAAGCAGTGGACAATTTTGTCCACTGCTTTTTACTTACTATCGCTTTTTATTACCTTTTGCTACTTTTTCATAAAAAGGTTTGTTCTTTTTGCTCTTACTTTTACTTTTCGTTGGATTAAAACGATCATCGCGTTTATTTCTCGATGATTTACCACCACGTGCGCTATCTCTGTCGTCATTTCTAGGTGAACTATCTCCTCGTGAACTATCTCCACGTCTTCCGCGAGAACGGCCACTGCGAGAGCTGTCTCCATTTCGATCTGATGAAGAACCTCTTCCGCGTCCATCTCGTCCTCTGCCGCTACCTGAGCCACCGCCAAGATTAACCGGTCCTCTACCGCCGCTTCTACGAGGTTTGTTCGACTTCATACCAACAATTTCAAAATCGATTGCACGTTCTTCTTTATTAACATTAACTACTCGAACAGATACTTCATCACCAATCCTGAAGATTTTCCCTGTTCTTTCACCAATCATCGCGTAAGTACGTTCGTCATAGTTATAATAGTCATCTGATAAATCAGCAACTCGAACTAACCCTTCAATTGTATTTGGCAGTTCAATGAACATACCGAAATTTGTTACAGAGCTGATAATCCCTTCATACTCTTCACCAATTTTATCAAGCATGTACTCTGCTTTTTTCAAATCATCAGTTTCTCTTTCTGCTTCAACTGAGCGACGCTCCATATTGGATGCATGTTCGGCGATTGCAGGTAATTTATCATCCCACTCACGTTTTGTCTCACTATCCATTTTTCCTTCGATTAAATATTTACGAATTAATCGATGAACAATTAAATCCGGATATCGACGAATCGGTGATGTGAAATGAGTATAATACTCCGCTGCTAATCCGAAATGGCCAAGATTATCAGCCTCGTATTTCGCTTGTTTCATTGAACGAAGCATAACTGTTGAAATGACAGTCTCTTCTGGTTGCCCATGAACCATCTCTAGAACTTGTTGCAACGCTCTAGGATGAATTTCATTTCCAGCACCTTTTACTGTATAACCAAATGATGCAATAAATTCAAAGAATCGTTGTAACTTTTCTTCTTTTGGATCCTCATGAACACGATACATGAACGGTACATTTAGCCAATGGAAATGCTCAGCAACTGTTTCATTCGCTACAAGCATAAATTCTTCAATTAGTTTTTCTGCAGTTGAGCGCTCACGAATGACGACTTCAGTTGGATGACCTTCTTCATCAACTAATACTTTTGATTCTTTAAAATCAAAATCGATTGCTCCACGAGTCATACGTCTATTACGTAAGATTTTCGCTAACGTAGCCATTTCCTCAAACATTGGGACTAACGGTTCGTAACGTTCACGCAATTCAGCATCTTGCTCATCCAATAGTTTATTTACATCGCTATATGTCATTCGTTCAGTTGTTTTAATGATACTTTCAAAAATTTCATGCTTAACAACTTCACCTTTTTGGTCAATTTCCATTTCACATGAAAGTGTAAATCGATTTACTTTTGGATTTAATGAACAAATACCATTCGATAAACGATGTGGAATCATCGGTATAACTCGGTCAACTAAGTAAATACTTGTTCCACGATCATGTGCTTCTTGATCAATCGGTGAGCTCTCCGTCACATAGTATGATACGTCTGCAATATGTACCCCTAACTTGTAATGACCATTTTCAAGCGCTGTTACTGTAACGGCATCATCTAAGTCCTTTGCATCTGCTCCATCTATCGTTACAATTTGTTCATCACGAAGATCGCGACGAGTGCCAATAGCTGATTCATCAATCTCATCCGGTACAGCATTCGCTTGATCCATTACTTCCTTAGGGAATTCTTGAGGTAAATCAAACTTATGAATAACCGATAAAATATCAACACCAGGATCATTTTTATGTCCTAGTACTTGGACTACAATACCCTCTGCATTTTTCCCATTCTCAGGAAACTGAGTAAGCTCTACAACAACTTTATGACCTTCCACTGCGCCTTGAGAATTACTCTTTGTAATAAAAATATCGCTCCCGAATCGCTTATCATCAGGAACAACGAAACCGAAACTTTTCTGAGCCTGGTATGTACCTACCATTTTCGTTTGGCCACGTTCAATAATTTTTACAATTGTACCTTCTCTACGTGCATCACTTTTTTCTTTTGTAATACGAGCTAAAACGATGTCTCCATGTAAAGCACCATTTAAATCTGACGGTGGAATAAATACATCTTCTGCCCCTGCTTCTTCTGGAATGACAAACGCAAAGCCTTTAGCATGGCCCGTTAATTTACCTCTAACTAAATTAGATTGATCAGGTAAACTATATTTATTATTTCGAGAACGTACAATATAACCCTCATCTTCTAAAATAACGAGCGTTTTTACTACTTCTCGAAAGTCACTTGCATCAGTCAACTCCATAGCCTCTTCTATCCCTTGGATATTTAAAGGCTTATAATCATCACTTTTCATCAATTCCAATAATTTTTCTTTCCATTGTTGATTCATACTTTCCCTCCTTTTTCTAACTGTTAAAGGGTATTTAGTTTAAGTTTGTCCAGAAAGATTTCATTCTACCATTCCAATTCATTAAGAAATGCTAGAACATCTTCATGTAACATGTCTTTTTCCTGTCCAAGCGTAATAACATGTGTTGAATTTTCGTACCACTTTAATTTTTTCTGATCAGATTGCACTTCATTATAAATAATATTTGCGCTGTCTGTATTAATCATCTCGTCTACAGTAGATTGTATGACAAACGTTGGTGCATATACTGTATCAACATTTTCACGCACTTCTTTAATTAAACCTTGAAGAGCTTTTAATGTATTCATCGGAGTTTTTTTAAACTCTTCCATTTCTACTTCAATTTGTTCAGGAGATTTCCCTTCACGTTTTTTAAACTCTCTTGTGTAAGCTAAGACACCTTCATACATAATTTCTTCACTTTTTATGTACATTGGCGAACACATTGTGACAATACCATTCAAAGGAACAGTATAACCTAGCTTTAGTGCAAATACTCCTCCTAAGGAAAGACCTACCGCTGCAATTTTTTGATGTCCCTTATCCTTTAGTAGTTGATAAGCTTCCATTACATCCTTCCACCAGTCCACTGGTCCAGTATGAACAAGCTCATCTGGTGGTACACCATGCCCTTTATAGTGCGGTGCATGGCAAGTATAACCTTGTTTTTCTAAAAAACGGCCAAGCATTCGAACATCCGCAGAATGTCCTGTAAATCCATGTAATAATAAAACTGCTCGATCTCCACCTTCAAATGTAAATGGCTTCGGCATTGTTACTCTCATATATACTCACTCCAAAACTTTTCTATCCATTTTTCTTTCGTTACTCTTATATTATCTTTAAATGATTTTGTTTATTTAAATTAATAATCGATATCTTCAATATAAATAATTAATAATAATATTTAACTAATTTTACGTAAAGAAATTGTTCTTTTATTTTACCTTTCAATTGAAGAATTTACCAATAAACAGTTTTTTTAATTAACTAGTTATGATTTAATGAAAGGTGTGGTAATAATAATGTTGGTAATTTAACCAACAAAAGGAGGATACGTTATGTTTAATAATGTTGAAGAATTTATTACTGAATGGAAAATGGAAGAATCAAGCACAATCAAATTACTAAATGCTATGACAGATGAATCACTAGATCAATCAATTGGTGAAGATTTTAGCTCTTTGGGAGAATTAGCTTGGCATATAACTACAGCAATTAAAGCGATCATTTCACAATCAGGATTGCAATTCGAAGCATCTATGAGCAAAGAAGAGATGCCTGCAACTGCGAAGGAAATTACCGAAAAATACGCAGAAGCTAGTAAAGCTATGATTGAAGCAGCACAAAAAGAATGGAAAGAAAAAGATTTAAATCAAATCATTAACGCTTTTGGATTCCTTGAAATGCCTATCCATGCATTACTTCGCATGGCAATTTCACATCAAACGCATCACCGTGGCCAAATGACTGTATTAATGCGTCAAGCTGGACTAGCAATTCCAGGAATGTACGGTCCAAGTAAAGAAGAATGGGCTGCAATGAAAGGGTAATATTTAAGATTTTGTCTACATACTAAAATACAGCCAAAAAACTGGCTGTATTTTTTTAATCATTAAGAAAAATATCTTCCTATCCAAAAGAAATGTTTAGCAAAATAAAAAGCCACCCTTTTAGGTAGCTTGTTTATTACAGTTTAAAATATGTTACAGCAATCGTTAGAATGAAGAATAAAACTGCTACAACAACTGTTATTCTTTGTAAAACTAGTTCAAAACCACGAGCTTTTTGCTTGCCAAACAGTTGCTCAGCACCACCAGATATCGCTCCTGATAGGCCGTTACTTTTACTAGATTGAAGTAAAACTAAAACAATCATAAGTACTGAAACAATAATTAAAAGTACAGATAAAAACGTATGCATTTCTTCACCTCCACAGTAAAGTACTGTTACTTCCTATTCTACTATGAAGAATACTATACTTCAATATGAGAGTACAACACTTATTTAATGAATTAAGATTGTTTCTTCTATCCAAGTTTTTACATCTTGATGAACTTCATCTTTATTTGTTTCATGAAGCATCTCATGACGACCTTCTTCATATAATTTCAACTTTATATTTGAACAACCAATATCTTTATATAGCCCATAAACCTTCTTTACACCTTCACCATTTTGACCAACTGGATCTTTATCTCCAGAAAAAATATAAATTGGCAATGAAGTTGGTGTTTTCTTTATTTCCTCTTTACGATGTATAATTCCAATGCCTTTCAACAGTTCGCGATAATAACTTGAAGAACAAATAAATCCACAAAATGGATCTTTTATATAACGATCAATTTCAGCTTCATCTCTTGTTAACCAATCATATTTTGTTTTAGGAAACTTAAAATGATTATTGAAGTTTCCAAAAGTTAAAAAGTCTAAAATTTTACTTCTCTTATTGGCACCAATCAAAAATGCTTCTGCACTAGAAATAAAGACGCCTAATTTTCTAAGTATTCCTGGATCGTATCCGGTTCCAGAAATAATTAGCCCATCGTATAGTCCTCCATTTAATTGAACTACTCGTCTGCTCAAATAAGATCCCATACTATGTCCAAATAGAATTAAAGGGATATCTTTTAGTTCTTTCCTTATCATCTTACTTATAAAAATGATATCTTTAGCAACTTCATCCCAGCCAATTTCTTCACCAAAAAAACCTAAATCATCTTCAAGCGCAGCAGTTTTCCCGTGACCTCTTTGATCATGAATAAAGACTGCAAACTGATTATGAACTAAATATTCAATAAACTTATCATAAGCTCCACCATGCTCTGCCATTCCATGTACAATTTGAATCACAGCAATTGGTTCAGCAGGAATATATTTTCGCAAATAGATTTTTGTTCGATCCTTCGCCGAAATTAATCCTTCCCAATTATTCATTTTTATGCCCCTTCATCTCATATGTTGTAAAAGATACTAATAAGAAAAAACAAGTGAAATAGATTATTTCTAATCGTATGTATTTAAATGTAAATTCATCACCTAATAATCTCCAAAAAACAATTACTATTGAAACAATTACAATAATAAATGGAAGTAAATATGTTTTTATAGTATACCAAATATATTCTTTTAAGTATGCGAAAAAGTTCATAATTATCCTCCCAACTAATTGCAACTCATATCCATATTTAATACTAATCCAAATTTCCTAATTCTATAGGTTAATTTTTAACAATTTTCCATCAATTTGATGAACATTTTGTGTCAAATTTAAGCTCATTTTTAGGATTTTAAGCTAAGCATGTTTTGTATTGCTGTATGAATTGAGATAAAAAACAGAATGAATGGGGGATTCGAAATGAAAAGAGGCATACAAACAATTTTAAGTATTGTCTTTGCAATTGTAATGCTTGTCTTGTTCGTCATTTTCTTCATAAAAGACGATTCTTATCGGTATCCAATCGCACTAGGTGGCTTTGCTTGTGCACTCGTGCCGCTCATATTAGATAAGTTTTTTAAAATTCGATTTGCATTTCCGTTTATTCTCTCTTATTTTGCTTTTTTAATAGGGTCCCTATGTCTTGGTTCAATGCTTAGATTTTATAGCTTAGGCTGGTGGGATACGTTTTTACATTTTCTAAGTGGCACGCTAGTCGCGTTTTTAGCAGTTGATTTAATGGGAAAACTGACAACCAAACAGTCTCGAAGTGAAATGTCCGCTGGATTCATTTTTCTATTTGTATTTTCATTTGGAGTATTTTGTGGAGCCTTATGGGAAATTTGGGAATTCAGTAGCGACCAATTTTTCGGAACTAATACTCAAGGCGGCGGTAATTTTGATACTATGACAGATCTAATCGCAGACTCAATTGGAGCACTCATTATCGCAATTGGGTTTGCTAGAAGATCGAAAAAAAATAAGTAGATCGGTTACTTTTCATTCAAGAACAGACATAAACTTCATAAAAAGACCCGCAAGATTATTAAATCCATGTGGGTCTTTTTAATATCTTATTCCCTGCTTTTTCTACCCCTAAAATGCACTAAAGGGGGTTGAAGGTCATACAGAGTAGTTTCAACTAAAGTATTACTCTTCATCATCCCGCACATTATATGCCAAATTAAACAATTCACTTTGACTATTATATTTCTCTTTTCCAGTGCTTTTTACATACTGATATACGCCATTTTCATCTTGCTCACGTGCTTTAGCAGTATCGAAGAGCATCATAAGTAGGATACTCATAATTCGCTTTTTTATATGATCAGCGAATATAGGAAAAAAGATTTCAACTCGTTTTTCCATATTACGTGTCATCAAATCAGCAGATGATAAAAAGATTTTCTGCTCCCCATTATGATAAAAATAATATATTCGACTATGCTCTAAAAATCGCCCAACGATACTAATGACACGAATATTTTCGCTAACACCTTTTATTTGAGGACGCAAGCAGCAAGTTCCACGAACAATTAAGTCAATCTTTACCCCAGCTTTAGATGCTTCATATAACTTCATAATAATTTGCTTATCAGTTAAAGAATTCATTTTGGCGATAATTCTTCCATTTCCATACTGTTTATGAAAAGCAATTTCCTCATCAATCATTCGTATAAAATCATGACGAATACTATACGGAGCGACGGATAAATGCCTAAAGTCAGGCTTTTCCATAAACCCACTTAAGAAGTTAAAAAAATTTGTAGCATCTACTCCGATTTGACGATTAGCAGTCATTAGCCCCATATCCGTATATACTTTTGCAGTTGCATCATTATAGTTGCCAGTGCCCAGGTGGACAAATCGTTCAATTCTTCCATTCTTTTTACGAACAACAAGTGTGATTTTACTATGCGTTTTTAAATGGGTCATTCCATAAATAACATGGCAGCCCTCTTTTTCTAATTCCTTTGCCCAATGTACATTGTTTTCTTCGTCAAAACGAGCTTTTAACTCTACGAGAACAGTTACTTGTTTACCATTTTCTGCTGCGCGCTTTAACGCCTCAATAATTGGGGAATCACCACTTACTCGATACAAAGTTTGTTTAATCGCTAAGACGTCAGGATCATTTGCTGCATCTAATACAAAATCTAATACCGGCTCAAATGATTCGTATGGATGATGAAGCAATAAATCTTGTTCCAATATTTTTTCAAAGATATCCTCATCAGATTCAAGGTCTTGCGGTGGCTGCGGGATTAATGTTTCATATACTAGATGCTCTTTATATTTTTCTAATTCTTTATAAAAACTAAATAAAAAGGTTAAATCTAGTGGACCATCAAGCTTATATACATCCTTACCGTGTACATCTAGCTCTTCTAATAAATAGTTTAAAATGTAATCACTCGCGCCAGACTGTCCAATTTCAAGTCGAACCGCCAAACCCCATTTTCGTTTTTTTAACTCTATTTCTATTTCACGAAGTAAGTCTCTTGCGCCTTCTTCATGAATCGTCAAATCAGCATTTCTTGTAATTCTAAACTGCGCTACTTCTCGTACGATAAAACCGCGGAACAAAAGATGTATATAAGCAGTAATAGCATCTTCTAATAAAATATAACAATGCTTTTCATCAAGTGTAGGTATTGATATAAATCTTTTTAATAAAGAAGGGACTTGTACAATCGCAAATTTATTGCGCTTTTCTCCTTCCTCTGCCATATCCTCTAAATAAACTGCCAAATTTAAGCTTTTATTTAATAGCATTGGAAATGGTCTATACGCATCGATTGCCATTGGTGTTAATACCGGAAGTACTTGCTCTTCAAAGTATTTTTCTAAATAATTTTTTTGTCGATCACTAAGCTCATGATATTTCACTAGATGAACATTCTCCTGTTTTAATTTTGGAAGTAATGATTCCCTGAATGTTTTATATTGTAAATTCACAAGTTCATGACCAACTGTTGAAATTTGTGAAAGTTGCTGTTTTGGTGTTAAACCAGCCTTATTTTCCGGCTTATTAAAACCCGCTTTTACTTGATCCTTTAATCCAGCAAAACGTACCATAAAAAACTCATCTAAATTCGAACTAAATATTGCCAAAAATTTCAACCGTTCAAGCAAAGGATTATGTACGTCTAAAGCTTCTTCTAAAACACGTTCATTGAAAGCAAGCCAACTTAATTCTCGATTATTATAATATTGTGGATCTGCTAATTCTATTTTTCTACCACTATACTCTTTTGTCGCTATCATCATTTACACCCTTTTTGAACATATTCTAGAAATACGATCTCTTTATTTTTTAATTAATATCTACACCATAATCCTACAATATTAAAATTTACCTATTATTAACGCCATGTTAATAAATTGTAAATATATGAAAAAAATGTTAATTACTAACAATTTTTAATTAAAATAAAAAAGCACAATCTGATCACTCAGATTTGTGCTTTTCAAAATAAAGACAAGTTGTTTTATTAAATATTTTTTCTAGTTGCTTTATCTGTTTTTCAGATTCGATTTCTTCAACCGTTGAATCATCTATACATTTAAGTCGTATAATTAGTTCATCTTCGTTTAATTTAAGTTCTATATTCTTTACTACTTCTCTTTTCGATCCATTTAGACTATTAGTAAACTTTAAAAGAATCCCTAAAAAGCGTAGTTTCTTAAGTTCCTCCGCTGTAAACCAATCAAGAAACGGTTTAACATATTGCTTAAAACTATTTTTATTTTTATATGAAGCTATTAAGGCAATTTTTATGCGATCTTTATGGCTCAATCCTTCAATTGTACGATTAGATAATAAATAGAAAGTATGCTGACTACTTGATTCTTCGTCTATGTATTGTCCAATATTATAGACTCGTGCTGCTAGATTTAGATCTAATCTATCTCCAGACTTTATTTGATTTAAATTGTATAAATTAATTTGCTCCACTAATTGATTTACTAAATCCTTAATATAATTTACGTGGTTTCTATTTACTTCATAGTCAATCTCTAAATCATTAAAACTTTTGTCTAATACATTAGGAAGTAACTTTTCACCGTTTAATATAAACTCTTCCATAAAGATTCCATCTCTCAAACCTTTATTACTTAAAATAAAGCTTTTCGCATTAACAATTGAATAAAGTTCTTTAAAGACCTCAATTGCAGGTAGGATGATATCAGCACGATCTTTTGATAAACCTTCAGTTCTTAAAATATGGTCAAACTCTAATGATGAAAGATGTTTTTTTATATAGTTTATCTCTTCAAAATTCATTTCATATTGATGAATACCTGTGATAGGATAGTTAACCAAACTTTGATGTATTTGCACTACATTTCGAGCACTTCCCCCAACTGCGACAATCGGTACTTGCTTATCTCTAAGCCAATCTAAAG
This sequence comes from Bacillus sp. AFS053548, assembly GCF_002575105.1. Classification (NCBI taxonomy): domain Bacteria; kingdom Bacillati; phylum Bacillota; class Bacilli; order Caryophanales; family Bacillaceae; genus Bacillus; species Bacillus sp. AFS053548. The sequence goes on from NZ_NUHI01000016.1 coordinate 11,053, forward strand.
ATTCAAATTGCTTTTGTATAAATTGAGTGAGTTGTTTCATTTCTTCAGTAGTTGGAATATTACTCAATATAAAATCCTGCTTTAAAGATAATGCCCCAAATGGAAAACTATGAAAATGGACCATTTCACGATTCTTAAAATATGTTACTTCTGTGCTACCTCCACCAATATCAATTGTAACCCCCTCTTGTATTGAAGTAGAATTTACAACAGCAAGAAATCCATAAAATGCTTCATCATAACCTGATAGAATTTCTAATGTAAAATCAGTTTTTTCAGCCACTAGTTGAATCATTTCATCTCGATTAACTGACTGTCTAATCGTTGCAGTCGCTACACATTTTACTTCACTTATTTGATGATGACGAGTGATTTCCTGAAACATTAGAAGTGAATTAAGTAATATATACTTTCCCTCAGTATTCAAAACTTCTTGATCATTTAAATATTTACGCAAACGAGCTACCGTTTTAATATTCTCTATTTCTTTTATACGTCCACTTTTACTTTTTTCATATATAACAAGTCTGATTGTATTTGAACCTATATCAATGATGCCGTATTTCTCTTTCAAACTTCTCATCCTTTATTTAAATATTTAGTAAAATTCTAGTTCCTCTATTATATCAATTGATAGGCAATAAATAATCCTTTCTTGTTGAATAGGTACTTTTGTCATACTATCAAACAAATTATCTATTCGACTAATTTACCAAAAATCTTTACTATTCAATTTTTTATTCAACTTGGAGTTCAATGGTTAAATACTCCTCGAAAGTCACATAAAAAAACCTGATTACTCTAAACGAATAATCAGGCTTCAATTAATAGTTTTCTGATTTTGCCTCAACTACGAAATTCTTCTTCATAATCTTGAACATTGGTAACATAATGATGATTCCAATAACGAATAATAATGCTGATACTTGATAAATAGAGACTAAAGAAAAATGCTCCTTTAAAATTCCTGCCAAGCTCATTGTAATGACCATAGCTCCCATAAATAATGGTGTTAATATACCGTTTACTCTACCTACAAACTTTTCATCAGTATTTTTTAAGATGATTGTATTAATACCAATGTGCAATGCAGGCATAAATAGTCCGATAAAGAATTCAGCAACAAGCGTTAACCAGAACATCTGAGACCAACCTATTACAAATATTCCAATCGCATTGACCGCCATGCCGATTGATAATAATACATGCGGTGCCAACTTATTCGATATGACCATTATTAGGCCACCACCTATAATCATAGCCGCTCCATTTGCAGCGAATATCCATTGTAAATATTCCTTATCTAATCCTAGTCGTTCAGTTACTAAAAAAATAGCTAGAGGATGAATAAGACCTATACCTAATCCTGCCGCTGCAAATACTCCACCTAAATAGACGAGAATTTTTCGAGACCAAACGTATTGGAATCCTAACTTCATCTCTTCCAATAACGATGTTGTATGTTCTGCCTTTTCTTCCTCTTGATCTTTAGGTAATCTTGTTAATACTAAAGCTGACATAAGAAAAGCAATACCTACAATTCCCATCGAAACATGCATTCCAGCTTGTTGAAATACGAATGTACCTAATACCGGACCTAAAATCATAAACACTGCCATCATCGTTTGAAATATAGACATACCTGCTTGCATTTGCTCACCTGGTACATGAACTTTAAATAATTTCATATTGGATGGCTGAGAAAACTGGGACAAGATTGCTGAAACTAATGTAGCAAAAAATACAAACTTCCAAGTTCCATATAATAGTGCTAACAATATTACAAATATAGATACAGCACTTAAAAGATCGCACCATATCATTGTACGCTTTGGTTTCCAACGATCGGCAAAAGTTCCACCGATAAAAGAAAAAATAAAAATCGGTGCAAATTCTGCAACTGAAATCAATGATACAGCTGTTGCATCACCATTTGTCTTTTCCACAACAAATAATAAGATTGCAAAATTACGAATCCAAATACCAACTTGAATAAACAAACCTGCTGAAAGAATCGTCTGGATAAAAGGATTTTTTAACAAAGAAGCCATTGATGGATTTGAAGCTGTTGGAGTAGTTTTAGACATTTTTTCCCCTCTCTTATTTCAATTACATTTTAACCGCACAAGAACTAACTTTCCTTAGAACACATTAGAACATATATTCTTATTTTAACATTAAAATTCTTTAACAATCAATCCCAATTATTGTTAATTGCTATTTTTTAAACGAAAACATTTTAAGCAATAAAAAAAAGAGAAGGTGACGATCCTTCTCTTTTTAACGTGTCTATAATGGATTATGTTTTTTCGTTAATGCACTTAGTTTTGATTAAATTATTTTCTTAAGTTGTAGAAAGATTTTAATCCTTGGTATACTGCGCTTTCGCCTAACTCGTCTTGAATACGTAATAATTGGTTGTATTTAGCGATACGGTCTGTACGAGAAGCAGAACCTGTTTTAATTTGACCAGCATTTGTAGCAACTGCGATATCAGCGATTGTGCTATCTTCAGTTTCACCAGAACGGTGAGAAACTACTGCAGTGTAACCTGCACGTTTAGCCATTTCGATTGCATCGAAAGTTTCAGTTAATGTACCGATTTGGTTAACTTTGATAAGGATTGAGTTTGCGATACCTTTTTCAATACCTTCAGCTAATTTTTTAGTGTTTGTAACGAATAAATCGTCACCTACTAATTGTACTCGGCTACCTAAACGTTCTGTTAATAATTTGTGACCATCCCAGTCATTTTCATCTAAACCATCTTCAATTGAAAGGATTGGGAAATCATTGCAAAGTTGCTCGTAGAAATCAACCATTTCAGCTGAAGATACACCAGTGCGTCCTTCACCTGCAAGATCGTATTTACCAGTTTCTTTGTTAAAGAATTCAGAAGAAGCAACGTCCATTCCTAAGAATACTTGTTCTCCAGCTTTATAACCAGATTTATCAATTGCTTCCATGATTACTTCTAAAGCTTCACGGTTTGAACCAAGGTTTGGAGCGAATCCACCTTCGTCACCTACAGCTGTGTTTAAACCTTTGTCATGTAATACAGCTTTAAGGTTATGGAAAATTTCAGTACCCATACGAATTGCTTCTTTAAAGCTTTCAGCACCTACAGGTAAGATCATGAATTCTTGGAAGTCTACGTTATTATCAGCATGAGAACCACCGTTGATGATGTTCATCATTGGAACTGGTAATTGTTTCGCATTGAATCCACCAAGGTATTGGTATAATGGTAAACCTAATTCATCAGCTGCTGCACGAGCTACTGCCATAGATACACCTAGGATTGCGTTAGCACCTAATTTACCTTTGTTTTCAGTACCATCTAGCTCAATCATACGACGGTCGATTGAAACTTGATCAGTTACTTCGAATCCTACGATTTCTTCAGCTAAAATATCATTAACGTTAGCTACAGCTTTCTCAACACCTTTACCAAGGTAACGAGACTTGTCTCCATCACGTAATTCAACAGCTTCGTATTCACCAGTTGAAGCACCACTTGGTACTAGTGCACGGCCAAAGCCACCATCTTCTGTATAAACTTCTACTTCAACAGTAGGGTTACCACGAGAATCTAATACTTCGCGAGCATAAACATCAATAATCATTGACATAATAAAATCTCTCCTTTTGTTGCGTTATACGCATAATTAAAAACTTTTTATATTAACTGTTCACTTATTTAATAAGTGATTTACCAGTCATTTCTTTTGGTAGCTCTACTTTTAATAAATCAAGAACTGTTGGAGCTAGGTCACCTAAAATACCATCTTCACGTAACGTAACACCTTCTTCAGTAACAATTACTGGTACAGGATTAGTCGTGTGAGCTGTCATAGGTTCACCCTCAGGTGTAATTTCCTCATCAGCATTTCCATGGTCAGCAGTAATGATTGCTTTTCCGCCTTTAGCAAGAATTGCATCAACTACTTCTCCTAAACATTCGTCAACTGCTTCAATTGCTTTAATTGTCGGCTCAAGTTTTCCTGAATGTCCTACCATATCTGGATTTGCAAAGTTTAAGATGATTACATCATGCTTGTCTGCAGCAATCTCTTTAAGTAATGCATCTTTTACTTCATAAGCACTCATTTCAGGTTGCAGATCGTATGTTGCAACTTTTGGCGAGTTAATCAAAATACGTTCTTCACCTGGGAACTCTGCTTCACGGCCTCCACTAAAGAAAAATGTAACGTGTGGATACTTTTCCGTTTCAGCAATTCTTAATTGATTTAAATTATTTTGAGCAAGAACTTCACCTAAAGTGTTATCTAGGTTTGTTGGTTTAAATGCAACATAACCTTGTACTGTTTCACTAAAATGTGTTAAACAAACGAAATGAACATTTTTCGGGAACTTACTTCCACGATCAAAGTCACGGAAATCATCGTTTGTAAATACATTTGAAATTTGAATTGCACGATCAGGTCTGAAGTTGTAGAAGATAATAGAATCATCATCACTTATTGTTGCAACTGGTGTTCCATCTTCTTTTACCATTACAGAAGGTAAAACGAATTCATCATGGATACCGTTCGCATACGAATCTTCAATTAATTCATACGGACTTGTATAAGTTGGCCCTTCTCCATAAACCATTGCACAATAGCATTTTTCTACTCGATCCCAACGTTTGTCACGGTCCATGGAATAATAACGGCCAGAAATTGTTGCAAATTCTCCGACACCATATTCTTTAAACTTTGCTTCTGTTAGATCGATGTATTTTTTTGCTGTCGTTGGACCAACATCTCGTCCATCAAGGAATGCATGTAAATATACTTTTTCCATGCCTTCTTCAGCAGCTAATTTTAATAAAGCAAACATGTGATTAATATGGCTGTGAATACCACCATCAGACAGTAGACCGAAAATATGTAATGCTTTGTCTTTTTCTTTTGCACTTTTAATTGCATCGATGAATGTATCATTTTTTTCGAATTCGCCTTCACGAATTGCCTTATTTACACGCGTTAAGCTTTGATAAACAATTCGACCCGCTCCGATATTCAAATGACCAACTTCAGAATTACCCATTTGTCCTTCAGGTAAACCGACTGCTTCACCGCTAGCAGTTAATTGCGCGTGAGGATATTTATTCCAATATCTATCATAATTTGGTTTCTTCGCTTGTGCAACAGCATTTCCAAATGTTTCGTCGCGCAAACCGAATCCATCTAGGATAATTAACGCTACTGGTTGTTTACTCATTACTTAACAGCCTCCAATAATGCAAGGAAAGAAGCTGGTTCTAAACTTGCTCCACCTACTAACGCACCGTCAATATCAGGTTGAGCCATATATTCTTTAATATTTTCAGGTTTTACACTACCGCCATATTGTACACGTACAGATTCTGCAACAGTTTCATCATAAAGACTTACTACAACATCACGAACAAATTTACATGAATCTTGTGCATCTTTTTCTGTAGCAGATTTACCTGTTCCAATTGCCCAAATTGGTTCATATGCAATTACTAAATTCTTTACTTGCTCATCTGTAAGACCTGCAAGATCAGCAGTTAATTGAGTACGAATAACTTCCTCAAATTTACCACCTTCACGTTCTTCAAGCGTTTCGCCACAGCAAAGAATTGGAGTAAGACCATGTTCGAAAGCTTTTTTTGTTTTACTATTAATAAACTCATCTGTTTCGCCATAATACTCACGACGCTCAGAATGTCCGATAATCGCATAAGTTACACCTAAATCTTTAAGTGCTACTGGGCTAATTTCTCCAGTATAAGCTCCACTATCTTGATTACTTACATTTTGAGAACCAATTTTTAATTCAGTTCCTTTTACACCGTATAACATAGGTGCAATAAATAATGCAGGCGCACAAACTGCTGAATCTACTGTATCAGATGATGGAATGCTATTTTTTACTTCCTCAACGAATGTCATTGCTTCGTTAAGCGTCTTATTCATTTTCCAGTTACCTGCGATAATTGGTTTACGCATGAGAAACACCTTCCTAACAATTGGTAAGACATAAAATCTTACTCTATTTCAATTACTAAATATTGTAAAGCTATTAGACTTATTTATCGTTTAATAATGCAACTCCAGGAAGTTCTTTACCTTCCATAAATTCTAATGAAGCACCGCCACCAGTAGAAATATGGCTCATTTTATCTGCTAGGCCGAATTTTTCAGCAGCAGCTGCTGAGTCTCCTCCACCGATAATTGAGTAAGCATCTGAATCTGCTAATGCTTGCGCTACTCCTTTAGTACCTTGTGCAAATTTATCGATTTCAAATACACCCATAGGTCCATTCCAAATGACTAATTTAGAGCTTTTAATGACATCTGCATAAAGAGCAGTTGTTTTTGGTCCAATATCAAGAGCTTGCCAATCTGAAGGAATGCTATCAATATCAACTTCCTGAGTATTAGCATCTTCACCGAATTTGTCAGCTATAATTGCATCAATTGGCATATAGAATTTAACGCCTTTCGCTTCGGCTTTTTGGATAAATTCATTTGCTAAATCAATTTTATCCTCTTCTAAAAGAGATTGACCAATTTCATAGCCTTTAGCTTTTAAGAATGTATAAGCTAGTCCGCCACCTATGATTAAGTTGTCTACTTTTTCTAATAAGTTTTCAATTACACCAATTTTATCTCGAACTTTCGCTCCACCGATAATAGCTGTAAATGGGCGCTCTGGATTAGAAAGTGCTTTACCTAAAACATTAAGTTCTTTTTCCATTAAGAAGCCTGCTACAGCTGGAATATGTTTAGCAATACCAGCAGTTGTAGCATGTGCACGGTGTGCAGCACCAAAAGCATCGTTTACATATACATCAGCTAATGAAGCAAATTCTTTTGCTAGAGCTTCATCATTTTTCTCTTCGCCTGGGTAGAAACGAACGTTTTCTAATAATAAAACATCGCCTTCGTTCATTTTGCTGATTTCTTCTTGAACTTTAGGTCCATATGCTTCATCAGCTTTAATAACGTTTTTACCTAATTTTTCACTTAAACGTGTAGCAACAGCATTTAAACGCATGTCTTCATTTACTTGTCCCTTTGGACGTCCTAAGTGAGATGCTAAAATAACTTTTGCTCCGTTTTCTATTAAATACTGAATCGTAGGAAGAGCAGCACGAATACGGGTATCATCTGTTACTTCACCATTTGCCATTGGTACGTTAAAATCTACACGGCAAAATACGCGTTTTCCTTTTACATCAATGTCATGTAATGACTTTTTGTTCATAGTAGGTGCCTCCAGTACTGTTTTTATTCATCCATATTCAATTCCACTGGTCGATCCGTCTCATACAAAGTCGTATCTATTCTGTGATATTGTCACCGCAATTTTAACAGATTATGTACATCAATTGGAATTTATTTCTAGAGTATTTTTTAATATTGTGTTGGATTAGTGACAAAAGAGGATTTTTTCAAACAAAAGAGGGGAGGAAAATCCCCTCGCCCTCATATTAATTTTTATTAAAATTATAGACCTTTTGAAGCGATGTGAGCTACTAAGTCAACTACACGAGTTGAGTAACCAGTTTCATTATCGTACCAAGAAAGGATTTTAACCATGTTACCTTCCATAGTCATTGTAGATAATGCATCGATTGTAGATGAGTTTGTGCAACCGTTATAGTCGATTGATACTAATGGCTCTTCAGAGTATCCTAAGATACCTTTTAATTCGCCTTCAGAAGCAGCTTTAAATGCAGCATTTACTTCTTCAGCAGTAACTTCAGCATTTAATTCTACTACTAAGTCAACTAAAGATACGTTAGCAGTTGGTACACGTACAGCACCACCGTTTAATTTACCTTTTAATTGAGGTAATACTAATGAAACTGCTTTAGCAGCACCAGTAGTTGTTGGGATCATGCTCATTGCAGCAGCACGTGCACGACGTAAATCTTTGTGTGGTAAATCTAAAATTTGTTGGTCATTTGTGTAAGAGTGAACAGTTGTCATCATACCACGTTTGATACCGAATTTTTCGTCTAATACTTTAGCAAATGGAGCTAAACAGTTAGTTGTACAAGAAGCATTAGAAATTACATTATGGCTAGCTGCATCATATTTGTCATCATTTACACCCATTACGATCGTGATATCTTCATTAGAAGCTGGTGCAGAGATGATTACTTTTTTAACTGATCCACCTAAGTGTTTTTCAGCATCTTTTTTATCTGTGAAACGACCAGTAGATTCTACTACAACTTCTACTTCGTAATCGCTCCAAGGTAAAACTGCTGGGTCACGCTCAGCAATTACTTTGATCTCGCTTCCGTTTACAACGATTGAATCGCCGTTAACTGCTACTTCAGCGTTTACTGAACCGTGAACTGAATCATATTTTAATAAGTGAGCTAAAGTTTTAGCGTCTGTTAAGTCATTGATTGCTACAACCTCTACGTTTGGGTTGTTTAAAGCTGCGCGGAAAACCATACGTCCGATACGTCCAAATCCATTAATACCAATTTTAGTTGCCATTTTTAATTTCCTCCTTTTAATAGGTAGAAGCTTTTTTTATTTTAAAGGGTACATCCTTTAATTAACTCTTTTGCTGCTCCTTCGTCAGTGACGAGGATGTTTACATGACCTTTCTTTAAGAAAGATGCCATTGCTTTTGCTTTAGAAGATCCTCCAGCCACTCCCAGTACATAAGGTATATTCTCCAATTCATTCAGTTGTAAACCAATTGTTCTTACTCTGTATACAACTTCACCATTTTCATTAAAGTAATAGCCAAATGCCTCTCCTACAGCTTCAGACTCAGTTAAGATTTCTAACTGTTCTGATGAAGATTGTCTTCGTTTTGCCATCGTAAATGCATCTCCAATGCCGTGTACGACAATTGAAGAAGATCGAATTAAATTTAGAACCTCTTTTACTCTTGGTTCTTCCATCATAGTTACATAGGCCTCTTCACTAAGTTCATCTGGCAAGTGCAGTAATCGATAATTACCTTTTGCCATTTCAGCCATTTTTGCACAAATCGTATTTGCTTGATTTCTTACTTCTTCACCTAAACCGCCTCGCGCTGGTACAAATAAGGTATTTAGATCTTTAGAGTCATCATTCATCATTTCAGCTACAGCAGCTAAAGTGGAACCACCAGTAACAGCAACAATATTATTTGTTTCTAGCCTTTGGTTTATACAGCCAACAGCTGCTCGACCCATCTCCTTTTTTACCCAGTCCAGCTCGTCACTATCGCCTGAAACAACGATTACTTCTTTAAGATTAAATGTTTCCTTAAGCAAGTCTTCGATATTTTTCAAACCGAATAGTTCACGCATTGGTTCTTCTAGGTCTAAAAGTAAACTTAGTCCTTCATCCGTTAATGTCATGCCAGAAGATGCGACATTAATCAGTCTTTGCTCTTTTAATAAAGCAACTTCTGATCTAAGTACTCTCTCTGTTAATCCTACGCTAGCTGACAAATTCCTTCGACCGATCGGCTGCATAATTCGTATATATTGTAGGATTTGAAATCTCTTTTGGATAACCGGTATTAGATCAGGTAATAATTTTTGTTGTAGCTTTAAAATATGGTTCATTTTCATCTCCTCTTTCACAGAGTATTCACTCGGGTCTAATTGTGTCCCACTATGACATATTATGTCCCACTTGTTTTAAAAAAATTACAGCGTTTTGCAACGTTGTTTTTTTGAACAAGATTTACTCCAGAAGTGAAATAACCCTGCTACATTTATATTGTAACAGGGTCATTCATTTCTTTCAACTGATAACTACCCATTTATGGCATTTAATATGTCAATCTTATGAATTTTTCCGTATGCAACAGTTTCCCCATTAATTTGAATAACAGGAATCATTAGTTGATATTCCTCTAATAATGCATCATCAGAATAAATATCAATTTCATTTACTTCGATTTCATATTCAGATTGGACCATACGAATTGCATCTTTTGCTTCTTCGCATAATCCACAATTCTCTTTTGTAAATAAAGTTAACTTAATCGACATTCCATTCTCCTTTTTAACTAAAGCGCTTTCGTTTTGATGAACCAGGAATTCTAAGGATATCTCTATATTTAGCTACAGTTCTTCTAGAGATTTCCACTCCATGTTTTTCAGCTAATAATTCAACTAGCTTTTGATCTGATAAAGGTTTTTCTTTGTTTTCTTCATCTACTAGCTGCTTTATAAATACCTGTACACTCGTTGATGCAAGCTCCTCGCCGTCCACACTTACACCTTGATGGAAGAATTGCTTCATTTCATATAAACCAAACGGTGTCTGTACATATTTGTTTTTACAAGTACGGCTAATTGTCGATTCATGTAATGAAAGTTCTTCCGCTATCTCTTTTAAAGTAAGAGTTTTTAAATTTGCAGGACCTTTTTCAAAAAAAGCAATTTGCTTTCGAAGAATACGATTCATTACTGCCAACATCGTTGATTTTCGTTCTTCCAAGCTTTTCATTAACCAGTTAACTTGTGTATTTTTATCCTTTAAATATGTTGAAACTTCCTTCTCATGTTGACCATTTAATATTGAAGAATATTCATTAAGTACTTTTAAACGCGGCATAATTTTATCATTAATTAGAACCACAAATTCCCCGCCTATTTTTTCAACTGTTAAATCAGGAGCTACATAATTTACTTGGTCTTGGAAATAATTTAAACCTGGCCTTGGCTGCAAGGTTAAAATCAAGTCAATTTCTCTTTGTAAATCAGGTAAGCTAATCTTAAGTTTCTTCGCTATTTCTTTCCAGTTTTTATTAACAAATAGATCAAAATAATCTTTAATGACCTGTTTTGCAATTGTTGTATCAACTTCAAGGCCATTTAGTTGAATCAATAAGCACTCTTTAACCGATCTTGCTCCAACTCCTGAGGGTTCAAAACGTTGAAGTGTATCAATGCAGATTTGTAGCTGGACGAAAGAAATATTTAATTCATGTATAAGCTCTTCATCTGATTCCATCAAAAATCCATTTTTATCTAAGTTATAAATTAAATATTTAATAATTTTATATTCCTCATTATCAATTTTCAACTCATTTAACTGACTAACAAGTTCTTCTTGTAATGTTTCTGTTCTTCGAGTATATAACTCCATTCCTTGTCCGCTGGAAGTAGTTTGTTGTTTGATTTTTGAAGAAGTGTAATCGTTATAAGGAGTTTCGACTTCAATTAAGGGATTTTCTAATGATTGCTCAAATAAAAAATCAGTAAGTTCTTGGGCATTAAATTGAAGCATTGTAATGGCTTGTCGTAGTTCCTGAGTCATTGCAAGTTTCAATGATTGTTTTTGCATTAAATTCATTTCCATACTACTTCACTCCCTTATTACTATTTTACTCGATATTTAACTTTTTCATAGTACTTGACGAATTGTTATACTAATTTAAATATAGTGAAAACGTTTACTTTTTCCTGTATAGTAAAAGTATACAACTCTTTATGATGGGTGGGCCATTATGAACAGAAAAAATCAGATTTATGAAGTTTTTCTTCAAAGTAAGGAGCAAGGTTTTACCGCTATTGAGATTGCTCAAAAGCTCGGTTTAGATCGAGCAAACGTTAGCAGTGATTTAAATAAATTAGTCAAAGAAAATTTATTAATTAAAACAAATTCTAGACCTGTTGTATTTAAACTTCAGTCTGATAGTATACAACAACCGAATCAATTCCAGAACAATCCAGCAAGTTTAAACTATAAATATGAATATTTTTATGAAGAAAATATTAGTTTAAGACCTGCCATCGAAAAAGCAAGATCAGCTATTCTCTATCCACCAAATGGTATGCATACGTTAATACTCGGTGAGACTGGTGTTGGTAAATCTGCTTTTGCTAAAAGAATGCATGATTACGCAATTCGTTCGAATGTTTTAGAAAAGGATTCTCCATTCATTATTTTTAATTGCGCGGACTATGCAAATAATCCACAATTATTGTTAGGTCAGCTTTTCGGTGTAAGAAAAGGTGCTTATACAGGTGCTACAGAACAAAAAGGTCTACTTGAAAAAGCAAATAATGGAATATTATTTTTAGATGAGGTTCATCGTCTTACTCCTGAAGGTCAAGAAATGTTATTTACGTTCATTGATTATAAGTTGTATAGAAGACTAGGTGAGACAGAAAACGAACGAACATCGAATGTTTTAATCATTTCAGCAACAACAGAGGATCCCGGATCCACTTTATTATCTACATTTACACGCCGGATCCCTATGGTCATTACATTGCCGTCTCTTCGTGATCGAACATATGAAGAGAGATTGACTCTGATTAAACGATTTTTCACGGAAGAAAGTGTTCGTCTAGGAAAAGAGATCGTTGTCAGTGCAAATACTATTCGCTCATTTCTATTTTATCCGTGTCAAAACAATATCGGACAACTTAAAGCTGATATTCAGTTAGCTTGTGCAAAGGCTTACGCAGATTTTATTACTCATAAACATGACAAAATACGAATTTATAGCACTGATTTGAACTGGTATGTGAAGGAAGGCTTATTCATTGAAAAAAAGGTGAAGCATGCAGTCACACTTTTAAACGAGCATTTTGAATTTTCACCAACAAAGGGTATAACAAGTAACCAAAAATTGGATCATTCTGCAGATACAATTTATGACCGAATTGATACGAAATATGAAGAACTAAAACAACGTGGTGTTGCTCAGGACGAGTTATCCTTACTAATGGAAAACGATATCGAAAGTTACTTTACACATTATTTAACTTCTATTAATCGCAAACTATCTAGTAAAGAAAATGTCTCAAAAATAATCAAACCTGAAATCGTTACACTAAGTGAAAAGGTATTAAAACTAGCAGAAGAAAAATTAAGTAAGAGATTTAATGAAAAAATACTCGTTGCACTTAGCCTACACATACAAACCCTATTACAGCGTATACAGTCAAACAAGAAAATTTATCATCCAAATATAACGCAAATCCGAGATCAATATAAAAAAGAGTTTTCCGTTTCAATTGAATGTGTAAAAATGATTGAAGATTTTTCAAATGTTTCAATCCCATTTGATGAAGTAGCATTTATAACGATGTTTTTTGTATATGGAAACGAAGATTTTAAAGTGACTAGTTCTAATGTAAAAGTAATTGTATTAGCTCACGGTAATGGTATTGCTAGAGAAATGGCAAATGTAACAAATGAACTGTTAGAAAACGAAGAAGTTATTGGAATCGATATGCCATTAAGTGAATCACCACAAGATTTTCTAATTCGAGTAAAAGATTATATTAAATCTTTAGGTAAATTAAATGGAATTCTACTTTGTATCGATATGGGGTCACTATCTTATATCGGTGACATAATTGAAGCCGAATTTTCAATTCCAGTACGCCTGATTCAAATGGTAAGTACTGCACATGTAATCGAAGCCTCTAGAAAAGCGACACTCGGTTATAATTTAGACGAGCTTTATCAGGATGTACGAAACTTAACTACTTTCTTCATCAATTCTCATTCGAATAAAACGAAACAACCTGAATTTAATCGTTCTGTCATTTTAACTGCATGTCTGACTGGTCAGGGAAGTGCAATAGCCATTAAAAATATACTAACGAATAACTTGGTCTATGATAAAGAGATGCTAGAAATCGTGCCAATTAGCCTTTTAAATAAAGACGAATTACAAAAAATGTTAAATGATATATCTAAAGAACGAAGTATCGTTTGTATTGTTTCGAATTTTGATATAAATGTTCCATTTAATACGTTTCATTTACAGGATGTATTAAATATGAAGGCTACAAAGACAATACAAGAATTGATCACTTATGAAGAAACGTATTTAAAAATGGCTGAAACATTACAAGAGACTATTTCTTTAAAGGATGCTAAAAAAGTAATTAGTGTGATTAGACGTGCCTTGAACGATATACAAGTCCAAACAGACAAATTTTTCAAAAATGAGGATCTAATGGGAATTGTTATTCATATGAGTTGCATGATCGACCGAATTCAAAACTCACAGCCTCTAATCCCATTTAAAGATAAAGAAGATAAAATAAATAGTGACTATATGCTATATTTAAAAATTAAGAAAATAATGCAACAAATAGAGAATACTTGTGACATTATCATACCTGATGATGAAATATGTTACTTAATGGAATTTTATTCTAGAAATGATATTAGCAGATTAGATGAAGAATTTTATATAAAATAAGTAAAAAGCCAGTTACTTCGATGAAGAAACTGGCTTTACTCTGTTGAAAAACATCCCTGTCAATTAAATTACCAAATTTTCGTAAAAGGAGTAGAGTGATGTTGATTTACACTACAGGATGCTCGCTTTCNNCCTGCGGGGTCTCAGCCTTCCCGCTTATCCCATAGGAGTCGAGCACCCCTCCGTTCCAATCAACTTATTCATCGAAAAAAGTCTGCAATAAAATCATAATCAAATAGCCTTTACTTAGAGTAACCTAACTGCTGTGTATTAATCAGTTTGCAGGTCAACTAATATCGAACTTTAATTAAACTAATCAACTGAATTTGTTTTTCTAAAAATTAGCTCATAGTATTTTTAACCTCTGAAAAAAATCATTACTAGTGATTATTGAAATCGTGAAATTGCTCAAAATATTAACATTTATAACCATTAATAAATCATCCAAAAAATGATCATTTCATCATAAATAAGTTCAATTTAATGTCCGTTTCCCTATTGACCATTTTATATTTCAATACTCTGATGCCAGTTACTTCGATGAAGAACTGGCTTTTTACACTATATTAATACTTTACTAGCTCTACTCCCTCAGGAAGTTTTGAGTTCGTTAAGATATCTAGTTCTGTTAATCTCTCAAAGCAATAGGATGTACCATTTTTTAAATGATTATCTACTAATGCAGGATGTACCATAACCTCTACTGACTCAACACTATTATTTATTCTGTCTTCTATTGTCTCAAAATAGTTTAATGGAATATCACTACCATAAAAGTCGGTTAATAATTGATCTGTAAGAGGTGTGATTCCGTCTATTTGACTCTTTGGAGAAATTCGTACTGGGAGATCATACTTTTGAGATAATTTTGCAATGACTGGGTGTAGAATTGGGATCATGTGTACATGATGATGACTATCTAGATGTGAAGGATTCAATCCATAAGAAAGAAACTTTTGAATTTGAGCATCCCATTCCTTTTCAACTTCTTCAACATTAATAGCTGGATTGTCATACCAATAACTATTTTTAAGAAATGCCCCATTTTGATCTACGATTGTTTGTAGACCTGATAATAAAGGTTTGCCCGCAGTTAATACAAGATGTACACCTAATCCTAATGTAGGATGTAATTTTGCTAATTCAATTCCATGCTCCACAGCATACATATTCATCATCATTGTTGCGGAGTTCACTATTCCATTCAAATGTGATTCAATAATGCCATAATTTACACCTTTTGAATATCCGAAATCATCTGCATTCACAATAAGCTTCGTCATCATTCATTCCCCTTTTTTCATTTAGTATAATTAAAAGGGATGCACTCTTTCATTCGAGCTACATCCCTCTTTTTAATCGTTAATTTGCTGCTACTTTTTCGTTTTTGAAGAATTGAGGTAAATGCTCTTTATGAGCCTCTAACATTTCATCTAGAATTTGTTTTGCTAAATGATCAGATCCAACTAGAGGGTTGATACACATAGCAAGTAATGCTGTTTTATAATCACCTGATACTCCAGCTTCCGCAGCAACACGTTCGAATGATTTAATTTGTTGTACTAAACCGCGTACTGCAACCGGCAAGTCACCCATCGTAATTGGTTTCGGACCGTCTTTTGTAATAACGGCACTTACTTCAACAGCACAATCATCTGGAATTGATGCAATAGCACCGTTATTCATTGTGTTAACAGGTTGGATATCACCTTTATTGTTATATAGAGATGAAATTAATCGGCATGCAGCATCACTATAATAAGCTCCGCCGCGTTTTTCTAATTGTGGTGGCTTAATATTTAAATTAGGATCTTTATATAATTCGAATAATGATTCTTCTAATTTTTTTACAACCTCAGCACGCGTACCATCTTTTTTCGCTGCTTCAAGCTCTTCCTCTAGCATTACTTTCGTTTGATAGTAGTAACGATGATACGGACATGGAATCGCTCCAAGTGCTTCTATAAAATCAGGATTCCAATCCATTGCCTTAATATTTTGCATCGTCATACTTTCAGCAGGGCGTGCAAACTCACTTACAACACGACTTGTTACATCTTCTCCATCTAATAATACTTTCGTTCCGTAAACCATATGATTTAATCCCATAAAATCAATATGCACACGCTCAGCTTCTACCCCTAGACCTTTTGCAATGTTCATGTGAATATGAATTGGTACATTACATAAACCAACTACTTTACGGAAATTTGTATATCTTAAAATCGCTTCTGTTAAAATACCTGTAGGATTCGTAAAGTTTACTAGCCATGCATTTGGACAAAGCTCTTCAATATCCTTAACGATATCTAAAATAACCGGAATTGTACGAAGTGCTTTAAACAGACCACCTGGACCATTTGTTTCTTGACCAATTACCCCATATTTTAAAGGAATACGCTCATCCTTCATACGAGCTTCAAGTAAGCCTACACGAAATTGTGTCGTAACAAAATCAGCATCTTTAAGAGCAGCACGACGATCAAGTGTTAAATGAATTTCCATTGGTACTCCTGCTTTTTCTACCATTCTTTTCGCAAGATTTCCAACGATTTCAAGTTTCTCTCTACCTTCTTCAATGTCCACTAGCCATAGCTCTCTTACAGGTAGTTCATCATAACGTTTAATAAATCCTTCTACTAATTCTGGAGTATAACTTGAACCGCCACCAATTGTTGCTATTTTAATACCGTTTCTCATTTTCTTCACTCCTTCTATATGATAGGAGAAAAGTAGCCCGGTCATTCTATGAAACTACTTTTCTCTTTTTTCTTATTTATTTAATTTTTCATGTAGGAAAATTATTTCTGATACTAAATCTCTCATCGTTAATGCATTCATTAAATGATCTTGAGCATGAATTAATAAGATACTTAATTCAACATTCTCACCACGTGCTTCACCTTGAATTAATGAAGTTTGTGCCTGATGCGCAAGATTTAATTCTTTCTTTGCTTCTTCAATCTTACTATTTGCTTCTTCTAAATTACCCGCTCGAGCAGCCTGCATACCTTCCATTAATGAGCTTTTTGCGTTTCCTGCGTGTAAGATTAATTGGAATGCTGTTTGCTCGATTGTCGTTAAAGTACTCATTTCGTATCCTCCTCAAACTGCATTACATAGCAGCACTTTGATTATTTGCTGCTTCTCTCATTTTTTTAGATTCCATTCGTCTTTGTAATGCAACGAAAGGTAAATAGATGACCACTGAGATAACTAAGTTAAATGCTGCTAAGGCTGCACCTGTCCAATGTCCTCCTGTAATCAACCACCCACCTAAAATTGGTGGTGTTACCCATGGAATATTAGTAGTTACTGGATGAACCATACCTAAAGAAATCGCTAAATATGAAATAACTGTTAAGATAATTGGTGTACCAATGAATGGAATTAACCACATTGGATTTAACACGATTGGTAATCCGAAAAGAACTGGTTCATTAATTTGGAATAAACCTGGTGCCCCACCTAATCCAATCATTTGTTTATTACGTTTTCGATTAATTAATATCATTGAAATGATTAACCCTAATGTAGCACCTGATCCACCTAAGAATACAAATGCATCAAAGAACTGGCCTGCCATTACATTGTATTCACTCCACTTTGTAACACCTTTTGCTGCTAAATCAATATTTTCATTTCCTAAAGCTGTAAATAAAGGTGTCGTAATCCCACCTAGTATATTTGGTCCATGTAAGCCAAGCATCCAGAAGAAATGAATAAAGAATGCTATACCGATTGCAAACGGTAAAGAGTCTGCAGCATTCGTTAATGGCTTAACAAGTACTGAGCTTAACCAATCATTAAAATATACTCCATCCGATAAATATAATCTGAATAGCAATCCAACAATCGCGATCACAAAGATTGTTAGCATACCAGGTAATAGCTTTGCAAATGCTTTTGAAACTGCTGGTGGTACACCATCTGGTAATTTAATAACTAATTGTTTTACTCTTGATAAGCGAACAAAAATTTCTGTTGCAATAATGGCGACGATTATTCCGGTAAAAAGTGCAGTTGAATTAGTATAAGTAGAGTTCACTAACCCCCAAACACTACCAGTAGCCGTTTTTCCATTTTCTAATGTAACCGTTACAGTGTTTAATGTTTGTGGCACTAGTACAAAATATGACGCTAAAGCGACAAGCATTGCTTCAAATCCTTCATCACCATAAGAACGAGCTAATTTATAAGCAATCCCTACAACTGCAAATACAGTCATAAATGCAAATGTTCCCCACCAAATATCACTGCCAAGTGTTTTCCAATTCACTCCAAAAAGAGCTTCCATCATTTTATCGTAACCTTTGATCGCTCCACCTAAATTATTAAATAAAACTGCAAATGAGCCGACCATTGTAATGGCAATCATCCCGATTAACGCATCGCGTATTGCTAATAAATGACGTTGGTTACCGAACTTTGCTGCAGCT
Source organism: Bacillus sp. AFS053548 (assembly GCF_002575105.1). NCBI lineage: Bacteria > Bacillati > Bacillota > Bacilli > Caryophanales > Bacillaceae > Bacillus > Bacillus sp. AFS053548. The sequence goes on from NZ_NUHI01000016.1 coordinate 29,673, forward strand.
GGCATTATATATCTATCTACAAAATTCATCATTTTTTAAGACTCCCTTTTGTTTAAAATGTATGAAACATACATGACTATTTTTTTAAACTAAGTGCCAATTCTAAAACAGCTTCACCATTCATAAGTCCATAATGTACTGGATTGATTACATCAACTGGTATCCCTTTTGGCTCGGCAACTTTTTTCATTTCAGCAGCTAAATAACGTACTTGTGGTCCTAATAAAAGAACATCTGCTTTATCTAAATTTTCTTTTGCAGCATCGCCTGAAACTGCCCAAATCTTTACTTCGATCCCTTTTGCTTTTGCTGCATCCTCCATTTTAGTTACTAGTAAACTAGTAGACATTCCTGCTGAACAAGCTAATAAAATATTCATTGTTATTCCTCCAGTTTTAGAATTAGTGTAGCGGTTACAGGTTTGTTTAAAAGTATGAAACAGTTCCTTGTAGCATCTACAAATTAAATTTTTTTGTACACTCTTTATATAGCAAATGGCGTGCCAACTTTTTCTGACATTCTCAAAGATATGTAATTTACACAATGAAACCTTGTCCTATAAGGACTCATCGTCATGAAATCTTTTTTTCTTGCTTTAAAAGGAAAGTAACTTAAAACATCTAGTGTGTTAAATCTAGTTTGTTAATCTTCTAAAATTGTTTTAGTGTGTTATCATCCTGTTAGAGTGTCGTGATTTAAGTACACTAAATTATAGTGTTTTAAAACACTTTTCGATTCTTACTTAAATAATACAATTTGTTCTATGTAATCTATGAAAAAAGTGATGTAGAATCAGTCTACACCACTTTTTTTAGCAATTATTAAAGTGAAATTTTTTCATGCAAATAAATAATTTCCTCTACTAAATCTCTTGTTGTAAGAGTGTTCATTAAATGATCCTGTGCATGTACTAAAAGAATATTAATTTTGTATCGTTGCCCACCAGCTTCACTTTGTATAAGTGAAGTTTGTGAATGATGAGCCAGCCTAAGTTCCGCATTCGCCTCGGTTACTTTTCTACGAGCTTCCTCGAACTCTCCATCACGAGCTTTATACATCGCTTCCATTAATAAACTCTTAGCATTACCAGAATGTAATATAAGCTGAAATGCAATTTGTTCATTATTTGTGTCGGTAGGCATTTGCACTCTTCTCCTTCACATTCTATTATACATTTAATGAATTACTACTTGTCGTTGTTTCAGTTGACTTTCTAGCTTCCATTCTTTCTGCTACTACAACGAACGGTAAGTAAATAACGATTGAAATCACTACGTTAACAAGGGCTAAAACTGCACCGCTCCAGTGACCACCTGTTGCTAAATAGCCACCTATAACTGGTGGAGTTACCCAAGGGATTGTAGAAACAACTGGAAAAACAATATGTGATTGAACAGCTAAATAAGAAATAATGGTTAAAATAATTGGAGTACAGATAAATGGTATTAACCAGACTGGGTTTAACACGATTGGTAAACCGAAAATAATTGGTTCATTAATATTAAATAATCCTGGTGGTGTTCCTAAAGCAATCATCTGTTTATGACGTTTACGGTTAACTAAGAACATTGCAATGAGTAAACCGATTGTAGTACCTGATCCACCCATATATACGAATGCGTCTAAGAATGGGCCTGCTAAAACAGAATACTTATCTAGATCTGTTACACCTTTTGCATATAAATCGATGTTATGGTTACCTAGAGTTGTTAATAAAGGAGTTGTAATACCCCCTAAAATATTTGGACCATGTAATCCAATCGCCCAGAAGAAATGGACAAAAAATGCAATCGCAACTGCAAATCCTAATGAATCTGCTGCATCAGTTAATGGTTTTACAAGGACTGAATTTAACCAATCATTAAAGAATACGCCATTCGAAATATATAATCTGAACAATAAGCCAACTAATGCAACGATAAAAATTGTTAACATACCTGGTAATAACTTTGCAAACGCTTTTGATACTGCTGGTGGAACGCCATCTGGTAATTTAATAACTAATTGTTTCACTCTAGCTAAACGTACAAAAATTTCAGTTGCAATAATCGCAACGATAATTCCTGTAAATAAAGCCGTTGAGTTTAATGAATTCCAACTAATAAATCCCCAAGTTCCGCCTGTAGCTGTCTTACCACCATTTAACGTAACAGATACTGCAGCTAATGATTGTGGAACAAGTACAAAGTAACACGCTAAAGCAACAAGCATTGCTTCAAAACCTTCATCACCATAAGAACGAGCTAATCTATGCGCGATCCCTACTACGGCAAATACTGTCATAAATGCAAATGTTCCCCACCAAATATCACTGCCTAGTGTTTTCCAGTTTGTACCAAAGACTGTTTCCATCATTTTATCGTAGCCGTGGATTGCTCCACCTAAGTTATTAATAAGTACAGCAAAAGCTCCAATCATCGTAATGGCAATCATTCCAATTAACGCATCACGGATCGCTAACAAATGACGTTGATTACCAAACTTCGCTGCGGCAGGCATTATATACTTCTCAGCAAAACGCATCATTCAAATACACCTTCTTTTCTCTCTAGATTTTTAATTCCCCGTTATTTTTTCAAATTTAAAGCCATTTCTAGTACAGCTTCACCATTCATCAATCCATAATGCACCGGATTAATCGTATCTACTGGTATCCCTTTAGGTTCAGCTAGTTTCTTCATTTCTGAGACTAGATAACGAACCTGAGGACCAAGAAGTAATACATCCGCTTTGACTAAATTTTCTTTTGCCTCATCACCAGCAACAGCCCATATTGTTGCCTGAATTCCTTTGGTCTTAGCTGCTTGTTCCATTTTTGTAACTAGTAAACTAGTCGACATTCCTGCAGAACATACCAATAAGATATTCATCCTACACCTCCTCAATTTTTCTCGTCGATGAAACGCTTACATTTTTACAAATAATGACAAAAGAATTACGCGTTACAAGGACAAGTTGTGTAATCAATTTAAATATTGCAAATTATGTGCCAATATTCTAAAAAATCTATCTATTTAAAAACACAACAAAAAAACCTTGATAAATCAAGGTTTTCAAAACGTAACATTTATTCAAAATATTAGTGTTTTATATGTGTGTACACACAATTGGTACTGTGTTTACAATTACTCAATAGTGTGTTGAGAAATACCCAAAAAAGGATATCTCCTAAGCTGAAGTGTGTCATTCAATAACACATTAATATTATTCTTCAACTGTTAAATGAGTTTTACAAAATTCGAATACTTCTTTTTCTTCATCATCTTCCAAATCAAAATCTAAATACTGATTTGATTCAGCTTCATACAAGTCATATTTAATTAATTTCGACACGTCACCATTTACTCCAAAAAGAGCTTTTATGTATATACCTTTTTCATTATATAATTCATCATCCTCTGGTACATTGATATAAAGTATAAACTCATATCGATCCCCTTCAATGATACCAAATGGATCTTTTATTTCTTCTACAGTGTATTCTGTAATCGTTAACACAAAAACATTCCCTTCAATTATAATATGTACTATTATACACAAAGAAATGAACAAAAAGAAAGACGCCTGCCGCAGCAGACGTCTTGATGCGTTTGAGGCGAGAGACCGGGCGGCCACATCCGCGCGTTTAGCTTGCGCATATCTCTCGTCTTACTCAAATTAGCTCATCGCAAAGAGTAATATATCATATATTTAAGAAAAAGGATAGAGGAAAAAAATAGAAGGAGTAAAAAGAGCAGATAAATTTTAGTAAATATTTTAAACAGTCTTCAGTTTAGATATATAATTTAATGATTTTTAAGTCGATGCAGTATTTTTTCTTTTTAGATGTTGAGTACAGTTTATAGGTTTCTTTAAATTTTAATTCTCTTTCTATTTCATCTTTATTCATTTGTGCCATTTCTTCAAGAAACCAAGAATTCATGTCCATTTGAATGACCTCCCTTTATTTACTTTAAATATATGATTTTAAGTTAAGGGAACCCATTCTTCATTGGACGGAGTTTTAGTACATCTTTAGTTGTAGGGTAATAGTAGGATTTAGGGCTGATCTTCAGAGTTAACAGAGAAAATAAAAACCGAGCGATATTTCTGTTGATTAACAGATCTTATCACTCGGTTTATTTTTAGCGCGCTCGACAGGATTCGAACCTGCGACACACGGTACCGGAAACCGTTGCTCTATCCACTGAGCTACGAACGCATGTTTATTTAAAAGTTAAAACAAGTATAGTGTTTTGGTCGCCCCAATCTCAGGAGGTTAATGCAAGTAGCGGCTCGATTGGTTTCACCAGAAATATGTTTACTCTGTCCCACCCTTGCCTCAGTAGGTAATTGAAAGGAGTGGCTCGATTGGTGCGCTGATGTTTCGCTATGTAGCTTATACGTAGGTTTATAAGAAAATCTTATGTTTTATTATATCGTTAGAATGTTCTGACCGCAATGATTTAGGTTTCTTTTTGAGTACGAAAATATTCTTTAAATTGGAAAAAAGAAGAAGATGCACATGGGGTTGATTTGAGTGTCTTCTTTGATGATCATTATTTTATAGGTTTTTTCCGTTTTTTTGATGACTTGTTGATACCAGTAAAAGCTTTTTTCTTGAGTCTTTTTAGAGTGCCTTTTCCTTCGTTGTCTTTGTCTAGTATATATAGACGTATCATTTTTTCATTATCACTAGCTTACACTTTAATAACGAAATTTCGTTCTCATCTTGGAAAGTTCTACGTTCTGTCCATAAGACTCAACTATGCTCCAATCAGTTAAGTATTAGTTTTTTAACTGATCAAAAGAAAAACTACATAAAGTTACGTTTAATAATAGGAAAAGTCGTTAATGATGTTGAAGTATTAGATAAATAGATATGTTATAAAAGGTCAATATTTTTTAGTTTAAATAATACATTATATATAGCATCTCTTTTATTTGACCTTTTCTGACCTTAAAGGTATTATTGTATTAATCATTCATTTGTTTTAAACAAGGAGGAGAAAAAATGAATTTAATTCCTACAGTTATTGAACAAACAAGTCGTGGTGAGCGTGCGTATGATATATACTCTCGTCTATTAAAAGACCGCATCATCATGTTAGGTAGCGCAATCGATGATAACGTAGCTAACTCAATTGTTTCACAACTTTTATTTTTAGCAGCAGAAGATCCAGATAAGGATATTTCATTATACATAAATAGTCCAGGAGGAAGTATTACTGCTGGTATGGCTATTTATGATACGATGAACTTTATTAAGCCTCAAGTATCTACAATTTGTATCGGTATGGCGGCTTCAATGGGTGCTTTCTTATTATCTGCTGGGGAAAAAGGAAAGAGATATGCTCTTCCAAATGCAGAAGTTATGATTCACCAACCATTAGGTGGTGCTCAAGGTCAAGCTACAGAAATCGAAATTGCAGCTAAGCGAATCTTGTTCTTACGTGATAAATTAAACAAAATTCTTGCAGATCGTACTGGTCAACCATTAGATACGATCGAGCGTGATACAGAGCGCGATAACTTTATGACTGCAGACCGTGCATTAGAATACGGATTAATTGATAAAGTAATTTCTAATACTGCATCTATTAAATAATAATAATAAACTAGCCGTAATTTTTCGGCTAGTTTTTTTATAGAAAAAAATTGGACATCCAACTTGTGAATGTCCAATTACATCAAATTTCTTCTCCAATAAAGTCCATTACTGCTTCCATCGCTTCAACTTCATCGTCGCCAGTAACAGTAATTACAATTTCTTCTCCATGAGGAACAGCAAGACTCATAACACCCATAATACTCTTAACGTTTACTTGTTTACCTTTGTAAGCTAATAATACTTCTGAACGAAATCTCGTAGCAACTTGAACAAATTGTGCTGCTGGACGAGCCTGTATTCCAGTTTCTAATAGTACTCTCCCTTTTTTCTCAATCATTTTTTCTTCCCTCTTAACTTTTATTTTATTTTTATTGGTTCTCCCGCTCTTAGTTTATCAGCTATTTCATCAATTTTACGTAGTCGATGATTGATTCCTGATTTACTAATTGCGCCACTAGATACCATTTCACCTAACTCTTTTAATGTTACATCCTCATACGCTACTCGAAGTTCTGCAATTTCACGTAACTTTGGCGGTAATATATCTAAACCAACTGAGCTTTGGATATAACGTATATTTTCAATTTGTCTGAAGGCTGCACTGATCGTTTTATTTAAGTTCGCAGTTTCACAATTAACTAGACGATTAACACTGTTTCTCATATCTCTTACAATGCGAATATCTTCAAACCTTAATAAAGCCGAATGTGCACCAACAACGTTTAAAAACTCAGTAATTTTTTCTGCTTCCTTTAAGTACGTAATATAGCCTTTACGTCTTTCCAGTGTTTTAGCATTTAATCCGAATTCATTCATTAGACGACAAATTTCTTCTGTATGCTCTTTATACAGTGAAAAAATTTCTAAATGATATGAAGATGTCTCTGGATTATTTACTGAACCACCAGCTAGAAAAGCACCTCTTAAATAGGAGCGTTTACAACATTTCTTCGCAATTAGCTCTTTCGCTATTTCATTCGTAAAGGTAAATCCTTCACCAGTTATATAAAGATCATTTAAAATATGTTTCGCTTCTTCTTTTATTCGAACAATATATACATTGTTCTTTTTAAGACGCATTTTTTTACGAACGAGTAATTCAACGCCCACATCATAAACACGTTTAATTAATACATATATTCTTCTAGCAATTGCTGCATTTTCAGTAACTACATCTATAATAAATTGGCGATTCGCAATTGATAACGAACCATTCATTCGAATTAAAGAGGATAGCTCAGATTTTGAACAACAATCTTTGATCTCAATCGTTGTTAATTCTTTTTTCGTTTCTGATGCAAAGGACATTTGAATCACCCCCTCCTTCTAGCTCTATATATTTCTTCATTATTCTTTTATTTTTGTCGGAATGAGATCACATAGGATTTCAGCCAACTTTACCGTATCATGCCTAATCACATTATCATCATATTTAACGATCGACTTATGAACAATTTCTAGATTTAAAGATTCAAGCTCATTTATATCTAGTTTTACTTGTTGAGCATGTTCTTCCTTATAAAGTTCTAAAATATTTATAGGCATTGTGCCTTCATTTACTATAATTGTATCGATAAAACTTGAATCTAAATGCTGGTATAGAGCCCTTACATGATCACTAGCTGTATAATGCAAAGTTTCACCCGCTTGAGTCATCACATTACATACATATACTTTTTTAGCGTTTGAATTTACAACAGCCTTCCCGATTTTAGTAACTAATAGATTAGGAAGGATACTCGTATATAAACTACCCGGTCCAATTACAATTAAGTCAGCACGATTTATTTCATCAAGCGCCTCTTTTAAAGGTTCAACATTTCCAGGTGCTAAAAATACTCTTTTAATCTTCTTACCAGAATAAGGAATTTTTGATTCACCTGAAACAATTGTACCATCTTCTAATTCAGCTTTTAATACGACACTTTGATTAGCTGCTGGTATAACTTTCCCTCTAACATTTAATACCCTTCTCATTTCAATGATTGCACGGTAAAAATCACCTGTAATCGCAGTCATTGCACTTAGCATTAAATTACCTAGTGAATGTCCAGAAAGGTCTCCAGATGTTGCAAATCGATGCTGGAATAATTCTTCCAACATCGGTTCCACATCTGATAACGCGGCAAGTACATTTCGTACATCACCAGGCGGTGGAATTTTTAACTCGTCACGTAATCGTCCAGAGCTACCACCATCATCTGCGACTGTAACGATAGCGGTAATATCAACGGGATGTTTTTTCAACCCACGAACTAAAACAGATAGTCCCGTTCCGCCTCCAATTATTACTATTTTCGAACGTTGACTATCCATTACTTATGACTCCTTTTTTCTACATCCCGATGACTAACATTGGTATCATATTGATCCTTATAGTAGTTAGCTAAATACTCCGCTAAAGTAACAGAGCGATGCTGTCCACCCGTACATCCGATCGCAATGATTAGTTGTCGTTTACCTTCTCTTTTATATTGAGGTAACATAAAACTAATTAAATCAATTAATTTCAGCATAAATTCAGTTGTCTCATTAAATTTAAGAACATAAGAGGAAACTTCTTCATCTAAGCCAGTTAAAGGACGCATTGATTCAATATAAAATGGGTTTGGTAAAAATCGTACGTCAAATACTAAATCCGCATCAATTGGTATTCCGTACTTAAAACCGAATGACTGAATATTTACTGAAAAACCTTCTTGTTCATTTTCTCTAAATTGTTCAATTATTTTTTCTCGTAATATTTTAGGTTTTAAATCTGAAGTATCATAAATTAATTGTGCACGCCCTTTTACCTCGGCTAAAAGAGTACGTTCCAACTCAATTCCTTTTAATGGAGAACCCGTTGGAGAAAGTGGATGTGAGCGACGAGTTTCTTTGTAGCGAGTAACAAGTGCGGCATTCGTTGCATCTAAAAATAAAATTTGAGGGATGATTGAAGGAGTAGACATTAATTGATCTAACGAATTCCCTAACTGATCAAAAAATTCTCTTCCTCGTAAATCCATAACAAGAGCAACTTTATCTGTTGTATTGTGGTCCGGGTCCTTTAATAGCTCTACAAATTTTGGAAGTAGAGCAGGAGGAAGATTATCGACACAGAAATAACCGATATCTTCTAACGCTTGAACAACGACAGTCTTTCCAGCACCTGACATTCCAGTTATAATAACCATTTTTACATGTGATCTTGTAGGCATTTAACTCAACCCTTTCTATAAAGTTTAGGTTAACTAGGATTTAAACGATATCTTAATAATTCAAAATCCTGTGTATATACAAAAGTACCATGTAAAATTTCTTTACCCTTTAGTAAATAATCAATAATATGATAGTCACCTGCTGCCATAGGAAGATTTTTCACTTCATCTATTGCATGCCAGCGAAGAATTCCTTCTTCACACTCATCTTGATTTTCACCGTCAAACTCGGTAGCCAAAAATGAAAACATCATCCATTCATTCACTACCTTAGCTTCTTCTTCTATAATAATTGTAAAAACACCTTTTAATTTTGGGTTTTTTAAGTAAACACCTGTTTCTTCACGATATTCACGAACAACTGCTTCTCTAATGTTTTCACCTGGCTCCATCTTACCGCCGGGTGCAACCCACCAGTTTCTTCTAGGTTTTTGTAGCAAGAGGATATTATTTTCATTTACCAAAACACAATGTGTAACTCTTTGCATTTCTTATACCTCACTTACAATTTGGACTTGCAGTTGGTTGAAACTGCCCAATCTATATTATACCGTTAAACTAGTCAGACAACAACTTGTTAAGAGTGGGAATTAGGGTAGAAAGGTCCTGGCTAAAGGAAAAGATTTTGTGGATTCGAACTACGATTGAGGAACAAAACCGATCACTTTCGGAGACAAATAATGAATACTCACTAATTTACGAGCTTTAAAGCGAAGACTAAAGGCGTAGTTACACTTATACTTAATTGCTACTACGTCAGGTCCTCCTTTGTCGCTGCAAATTTATACTTTAATGCACAAAAAAAGGGAACATGGACAAGCGCATATCCATGTTCCTATATATATTAGGGGGCTCTCTGGTTATTGTCTATATTACAGTAACTATATTTCAGGAGAGTTACACCCTAATTACATATAAGTTTCAGAATATTACAATTTTGTTCACAATTCTAAAACTTAATTTTATTAATCAAGATTAGTTAGTTTTAGATAATTCTTCTATTAATTCTTCAATATAATGTTGTACTGCTTGAGCAGCAATACTTCCGTCTCCAGTAGCTGTTACAACTTGACGTAAAGTTTTTTCACGAACATCACCAGCAGCAAAAATACCTGGTACTCTTGTTTCCATTACATCATTTGTTTCGATATATCCATTTTCATTTGTAATACCTAAACTTAAGAATGGTTTTGTTAAAGGCAGCATGCCAATATAGATAAATACGCCATCTGTTTTAAATTCAGATTCTTCACCATTTTGAGTATCTACAAGCGTTACGCTACTTACTTTACCATCAGTTCCGTTAACTTCTTTAATTGTTGAATTCCAAATAAATGAAATCTTTTCATTTGCAAATGCACGGTCTTGAAGAATTTTTTGAGCTCGTAATTGATCTCTACGGTGAACGATTGTAACTTTTGAAGCATAGCGAGTTAAATATACGCCTTCTTCTACTGCTGAATCTCCGCCACCTATAACTACTAATTCTTTATCTTTAAAGAATGCTCCATCACAAACTGCACAGTAAGATACACCACGTCCACCTAGCTCTTGCTCACCTGGAACACCAATTTTTTTGTATTCTGCACCAGTTGAAATAATAATTGCGCGCGCTTTGTATTCTTTTTTACCAGCAATGATTGTTTTATATTCTTTACCGTCGATAATTTCTTTAATGTCTCCATAAGCGTATTCAGCACCAAATTTTTTCGCATGATCAAACATTTTATTTGATAAGTCTGGGCCTAAAATACTATCAAAACCTGGGTAGTTTTCAATTTCTTCAGTATTTGCCATCTGTCCACCTGGAATACCACGTTCCATCATTAATGTAGAAAGATTTGCACGAGATGTATATACAGCTGCAGTCATCCCTGCAGGACCAGCTCCAATGATAATAACATCATAAATTTTTTCTTCCATTTCTTAATCACTCCTTGTACTTAAATGGCTAATAGCCCTACTTCATTAACTATCACTATCCTAATACGCGATGACATAAAACAACAAATCATATGCTCATGATAAAGAAAACTCTTCGACTGACGAGCCTTTTAGGAGAAGTCAAAGGCATAGTTGCACTTATACTTAATTCCTAGTATTGGCTACCACATCGAGTACAAATCCTTGCTGCCAATTTATACTCACCTTAATGAGAAATAAAGAAAGCTTGCATTAACACCATCTGGTATTAAAACAAGCTTCGAATGGCGCTAATGCCTTTATTTAATAAATAGGTAGAGATATTATAGTTTGCTGCAATTTTCTTTTGTGATACACGTTTTACTTCATTTTCAACAAGATAATGTGTAGCAGCTAGTAAAACATCTTCACTTACAGGTAATTCTTTATATTTTAACGTAAGCTCACAAATAGCGAAAAACCATAATTGAAGATGATTACGTAGTATTATATAATCTTCTTCCCAAGTTGTTTGTACTTTCTTCGCGCCGTTAATCGCAATATTCAATGACGGATGAGGCTCTAGATAACACATATTATTTAGAAGTACTTGTTCTAATTGTTCATCGAGACCAATATTTTCTAATGGATTTAAATCTTGAAGGATTGAACTAAATTTTTGTTCATAATAATACTCCTTCATAAAATAGATTAATCCCCATCTCTCACTATTCGAATTGGAGTATTTTGCTTGGTACTCTGTTTCAGCCATTAATTGCTCGATTTCATTCGATGAATGTTTTTTTTCAGCCCATGGAGCCAATTCCTCATGATCATCAAATTCACTTGTCATTTCAAAATTCCAAATACGCTCCGCCGTTTCAATTCTTCCAGATTGATAAGCTGCATCACAGAACATATAATAAAACTGTATTTCACGATCTGGTCGTTCCATGTAAAGTAAATTAAATAATTTATAAGCTTCTTCATACTTCTTGAATTGATAGAAAAGTACACCAAGCTTGTGGCGGTGCTCTTCAGAGATTGGAACAATATTTGATAAGCCTTCAAGATATCGTAGAGCAATTTCTTGTTCATTTAATATTCTTTTTAGCATTGTTAAATGAATTAAAGCTGATAAATTACCTGGATTTTGTTCTAAAACATATTGTAATACTCTTTCAGATTCTTCAGGATTACCTAAATGAAGCTCTACTAAAGCTAAGTTATTATAAGCTGGCCAAAATTCTTGATACTTATCAACAATATTAAGTAAAGTTGTTTTAGCAGATTTCCAATCATGATTTGCCAAATAGCTTGTAACCCGCTCTTGAAGCACTAATAAATCATCGTTGATACTTAAATCATCATCTTCTTCACTATGAATAATATCTAAATAGTCTTCTAGTTCTTCTAATTGCTCTTCATCCGTGCCAATTTCTAAATACTTTTGAGCATACAAATTAGCTTTTTGGAATAATCCTAATTCAAAAAATGCAAATGCTAATAAATAATATACATCCTCATTTGTAGGAAATTTATCTAAAATATATTCTAAAATTGTTATTGTAGTTTGATATTGATGTAATGATAAAAGCTTTCTAGAAATATCTATAAGAACTGTTTGATTTTCTTCATTTTCAGCAGCTTTTTTTAAATAATAAATCGCTTGCTCAGAATCGTTACTATTATAAGCTTTCATCCCTTTTTCGTAGAAGTAATCTTTAGGTAACGAGAACGAAACGACATTATGAAATTGATTTGTTTGATTCCCCAAATTTTCAGACATTCGATCCTCCAGTTTTTCAAGCTTATCACAGTATATCACATAAAAAGAGGAAATAGTCGCCGTCCAAATTATAAGAATTTTAAACGAACGTACAATTTCCACATTATCTAAAATAAGTTGTCAAAGTATTATTTTAACCGAAACAAAAAATATTGAAAACCACTTTTTTAAGAGTTTAAATAGTAGTTTCAGATTGAGGTAATGAAATAATAACCATTGGATTACCTCCAACAAATGCACCAGCTGGAACATCTTTGTTGACAAGTGTTGCAGCTGAAACTTTCGCTCCATCACCAATTGTGACACCTGGCAGGATTGTCGTATTTGCACCAACTAACACATTATTACCAATAATAACTTCTCCTAATCGATATTCATTAATTAAATATTCATGCGCCAAGATTGTTGTATTATAGCCGATAATCGAATTCCTACCAACTGAAATTAATTCTGGAAACATTAAATCAGGCGTTACTTTAAAAGCAAAGGATGTATACTCTCCTACTTTCATTCCAATGAGATTCCTATACATCGAGTTTTTCAGTCTAAAGAAAGGGATATACCGAGCTATTTCAATGACAATAGTATTTCGAAATGTTTTCCAAAATGAAACAGTCTTGTAGACTTGCCAAAGTGAATTTTCACCTTCAATTAGGTAGTGTTTCGTTTTCCTCAATTCTCATCAATCCCTAAAATTGGTAAGAGATCGCTCATCTTCTCAAGCATAAAATCAGGTTTAAATGTAGCTAAAAATTCTTTTCCTTTTAGTGACCAAGCAACACCTGCTGTTTTCGTTCCAGCATTTTGACCACCTTCAATATCATGGTAATTATCGCCCACCATTATACTCTCTTCAGGAATAGAATTTAATTTTTTTAAAGCTAATTGAATCGGTTCTGGATGTGGCTTTGCATTTTGTACGTCATCAATTGTGATAACAGTATCAAAGAATTGCTTTAATCGACTAAAACTTAAGCCCATTTCAACAACATTTCGTGCCTTTGTTGTTACAATCCCAATTTTATAGCCTAATTTGTGTAAAGTTTCAATCGTCTCATAAACCGTTTCATACTCCTCAACAAACTCATCATGCATCTCCATATTAAAACTGCGATATTCCGAGATTAACTCATCAACTCTTTCTGCATCTACCGTAGAGAATGATTCAGTTAAAGTTGGACCCATAAAAGGTATAACATGTTCACGTTTATATTGTTCAGGATAATATTTATTTAAAGTATGCAAGAATGATGCAATAATTAATTCGTTTGTATTGATTAAAGTACCATCTAAATCAAAAAGTATCGTATTTATTTTCATCAGAATTTCCTTTCTATTTCACTTCAGCTTTTAAATTTGATTCAGTTTTTCTACCAACTCTTCCTACGATTCTTGCAACTATACAAGTAACAACTAATGCGACAAAGAAACGAATTAAAAATAAGTATAAAACTGGAATCCCTAAAGGAATAAAGAGAAGTGTATCTTCTACTACAGCATGACAAGCTACTAAAAATAAGAAAACGAGGTATAAATCTCGTTTCGAAACACCATCTTCTTTAACGGCTTGAATCATAACACCTGCTCCAAAAGCTAATCCAAAAAACAATCCCGCAGCTAATGTAACTCCAGCTTTTGCTTCAACACCGATTAATTTAGTAAATGGAGATAGTGCTTTTGTTATATAGTTCATCCACCCAAAATCTTTTGCAATTTGAATAACTAGCATTAATGGAAAAACAATTTTAATAAGGTTTAAAATACCCATTAATGACGAGATGATGGCATTATAAACGATCTCCCATCCTGACTGGTTAACGCTTTCTGCAACAGCAATGCCTTTATGAACAATTTCTGTTCCACCAGACCAAAAGAAATGGATACAAATAGCAGATATAATTGCAAATCCAATCCTTACTAAAACAACAAAAGATGCTCGAACTCCTACAGCAGTAGCTACTGTCGTTTCAACAAATAGATTATGAGAAAAACTTAACATAACTGCAAGGATCAATGCCTCCTTAACAGTTAAATCCATCGGTAGCATTGCTCCAAGGGCTGCATATAGATTTAAAACATTTCCTAAAACTAATACTAATGCTGCATCTCCCTTTAAACCAATAAAACTCATTAGTGGTTCAAGAAGATTAACAAACCAGTCCATTAGTGCAGTTTCTTTAATAATCGTTAAAATGAAAGAAATAGGGAAAATTATTTTCCCTATTTTCCAAGAAGTTTGTAAACCAACTAGTAACCCTCTCTTTAAAGTTTCCAACGTGCTTCCCACTCCTGTTTTACAAACTTATGCGTCTAAATAACGCTCATTCGATAACCCCTTAACTCTACGATAAACAAGAATGATAATAGATAGTATGATAATTACGACTGAAATAAATTGTGCCATTCTAATTGTACTTGTTAACATTAAACTATCTGTTCTTAGTCCTTCAATAAAGAAACGACCAACTGAGTACCAAATTAAATATGTTAAAAACATTTCACCACGTCTAAGGTTCACTCTTCTTAAAATTAGTAAGAAAATAATCCCTAATAAACTCCATAATGATTCATATAAAAATGTTGGATGATAATACGTTCCATCGATATACATTTGATTAATGATCCAAGTAGGTAAATGAAGACTTTCTAAAAATGATCTAGTTACCGGTCCACCATGAGCCTCTTGGTTCATGAAGTTTCCCCAACGTCCTAGCATTTGGCCTACTAAAATACTTGGTGCTGCGATATCTGCAAGCTTCCAAAATGAAATGCCTCTTTTCTTTGCAAAGAAGTAACTAGCAATAAATGCTCCAATTAAACCACCATGAATAGCTAATCCGCCATGCCAAATGGCCGGTATTTCACTAACATGCTTAGAATAGTAGCTCCACTCAAAGAGCACATAATAAATTCTAGCCCCTATAATTGCTGAAGGTAGAGCTACTAGAATAAGATCCAAAAATGTATCATCAGGTATTCCACGTCGTTTACTTTCACGAATTGCCAACCACAAACCTAACACAACACCTAATCCGATCAAAACCCCATACCACTTTATTGAAAGAGGACCTAAGTGTAAAAATACTTTATCTAATGGCTGAATATTTGACTCCATTTCAATTTCCCCACTTTTTCATTAAATTAAATCACTAACATTATTACCGCCTTGAATTACTTTCTCTAAACGATCTGCAAATTGCTGAGCAGCATTTACACCCATATTTTTCAAACGGAAATTCATCGCTGCTACTTCAATAATAACAGCTAAATTCCGACCTGGTCGAACAGGCAAAGTGATTTTTGAAATATCTGTATCTAATATTTTAAGTTTTTCATCGTCTAAGCCAACTCGGTCGTATACCTTTTGGGAGTCCCAAGTCTCTAAATCAATGTTCAACGTAATGCGCTTGTAATTACGAACAGAACCTGCTCCGAAAAGAGTCATTACATTAATAATTCCTAATCCACGAATTTCTAATAAATGCTCAATTAATTCTGGCGATGAACCAATCAGCGTATCCTCATCAGTTTGACGAATCTCTACTGAATCATCTGCTACTAATCGATGACCACGTTTTACTAACTCTAGAGCCGTTTCACTTTTACCTACTCCACTTTTTCCAGTAATTAATACACCGACACCATAAATATCTACTAGTACACCGTGTAATGCTGTAGTTGGAGCAAGTTTAGCCTCTAAATAACTCGTAAGTCTACTATACATTTTAGTTGTCTTACTGTTTGAGAGTAAAATAGGTACGCCAGTTTCTTCACCTGCTTCAATTAATTCGGATGGAATTTCTAAACCACGTGTCACGATAATACAAGGCGTATCATCTGCACAAAGCTTTCTTAATCGATTATGTTTTTCTTCGTCAGTTAAGCTATGATAAAAAGTTAATTCTGTCTTCCCTAATATTTGCACTCGATCAGATGGATAGTATGTAAAAAAACCCGCAACCTCTATACCTGGGCGAGATAAGTCAGTCGTGTTAATCGAACGATTCAAACCTGCACTTCCACTAATGACCTCTAATTTAAAATACTCAACTAAATTCTTTGTACGTAATTTAGCCATACAAGCCTCCTAAGGATTAATAATTATGTATTATCTCTCATATTGTACCATTTTTAAACTTTGTGGGAAAATGTCGACAAGTCAGTAAATGGGCTAAAACGATTAAAAATCATTAATGTAAAAGTGAATTTATCACGATATTTAGTAACTTCAATCAGTTTTAGCATTTAATATAATCAGTTAAATAACAATGGTGTTCACAAAATGTTCGAAAATCCCATTAATCTAAAAAAACAAAAAAAGAGACTCTCAAAAGTACTTTAACTTAAGAGACGCCTCTTTTTCTACCGATGACAATGCTTTTTTTTGTCCTTTGAACCAAACACAAAATATTGAATTAACATACTGAATGTACTAATTAGAATCGATGCGATAATAGCAGTGACAAAACCATTTACTCGTAAGGCATCCCCTAATAAATAATCAGTAATTTCAAGCGTAAATGCATTAATAATAAACAGGAATAATCCCATTGTAAAAATGGTTACAGGTAAAGTGATTAAAATTAAGACTGGGCGAATAATTGTATTTAAGATCGATAACACCAATGCAGCAATGATAGCCGTTGGAATATTTTTTACATAAAAATCTGGTTGCAGAAATCCTGCTACTACAATAAAAACTAAGCTATTAATAGCTAATGAAAATAACCATCTCATTTATTTCACGTCACCTTCTTCTGGAACAACAAATATCCAAATTAAATACACAAATAGAAGTGCTCCAAATCCTACGAAGAATAATATAACAAACAGTAAACGGATTAATGTACTGTCCAAATTAAAATACTTACCCAATCCACCACAAACACCCGCAAGCATAGAATCTTTAGAAGATCGATATAGTCTTTTCACAAAAATCTCCTCTCTATCGATACGCCCTCATTTTTTTATCATTACTAATTTTTCTATTTCATTATTTATTCTATGTTAAAACATTAAAGAAATGTGGACTACTTTTCAAGTAAAAGGCATTAGGAATGACATTAACAAATCTAAAAAAAAACAAATACAAAGAAAAAGAAGAATAGTTGATTTCCGTTCCAGAATGCTCTTATCCAGCTAATTCAACTGGAGCTGAGCATCCTTTTCGTTCCAATCAACTACTCTATCACATCAATATTTCAATAGCTATACACTTATAAAAAGAGGCTTTTTTAAGATTCCATCAATGCCAATCTTTTTTCCATTCTAGCTTTGTCACGTTCTAATACTACTTTTAAATACTTACCTGTATGAGACGCTTCGACTTTACATAGTTTCTCTGGTGTACCAGTTGCTACGATTGTACCACCTTTGTCTCCACCTTCTGGTCCTAAATCGATTAGATGGTCGGCTGCTTTAATGACATCTAAGTTATGTTCAATTACAAGTACAGTATCTCCATTATCTACTAGTCTTTGTAAAACAACTAATAATCGTGCAATATCATCAACATGAAGCCCTGTAGTAGGTTCATCTAATATATATAAAGTTCTTCCATTCGTACGTTTATGAAGCTCGGAAGCTAGTTTTACACGTTGTGCTTCTCCGCCAGATAATGTTGTAGCAGGTTGACCTAATGTAATATAACCTAAACCTACATCATTTAACGTTTGAAGTTTACGTTTAATCTTAGGAATATTTTCAAAGAATGAAACTGCATCCTCAACTGTCATATTTAAAACTTCAGAGATCGATTTATCTTTATACTTTACTTCTAAAGTTTCTCGATTATATCGTTTACCATGACAAATCTCACATGGTACGTAAACATCAGGTAAGAAATGCATTTCGATTTTTATAATTCCATCGCCTCGACATGCTTCACATCTACCACCTTTAACGTTGAAGCTAAAACGACCTTTCTTATAACCGCGAACTTTTGACTCATTCGTAGCGGCATATACATCTCGAATATCATCAAATACACCAGTATAAGTAGCTGGATTTGAACGAGGAGTACGACCAATTGGTGATTGATCAATATCAATAACCTTCTCCAATTGTTCAATCCCTTTTATTTCTTTATGCTCCCCTGGACGTACTTTCGATCCATTTAATTTTTGAGCTAGTGATTTATATAAAATCTCATTAATTAATGTACTTTTCCCTGATCCTGATACACCTGTTACAGCAACGAACGTGCCTAATGGGAATGAAGTTGATACATTTTTTAAATTGTTTTCTTTTGCTCCAACAATTTTAATTTCACGTCCATCGCCTTTTCTACGCTCAAGCGGTACAGGAATAAACTTTTCACCCGATAAGTACTTCCCTGTTAATGAATTATGATCATTCATTACTTCATTTGGCGTTCCTTGTGAAATGACCTGTCCACCGTGAATACCAGCTCCCGGTCCGATATCAATTAAATAATCTGCTGCTAGCATCGTATCTTCATCATGTTCTACAACAATTAATGTATTTCCGATGTCTCTCATATTTAACAATGTTGAGATTAAACGATCATTATCACGTTGGTGTAATCCAATTGATGGCTCATCCAAAATATATAATACACCAGTTAATCTCGAACCAATTTGAGTCGCTAAACGAATCCTTTGAGCTTCTCCACCAGATAATGTACCTGCAGCTCGGTTCAATGTTAAATAATCTAAACCTACATTTACTAAAAAGCCTAAACGCTCTCTAATTTCTCGAAGGATAAGATTTGCAATTTTTTCTTGTTTTGGCGTTAAATCAAGCGATCCAAAGAAATCAAACGCTTCTTTAACTGACATTTTTGTTACTTCACCGACATGCAAGCCACCAATAAATACTGCAAGAGCCTCTTTTCTTAGACGATGCCCTTTACAAGTTGGACAATGTTGTTGAGCCATGTATTTTTCCATTTGCTCACGAATAAAATCTGAAGATGTTTCTTTAAAACGTCTTTCTACATTTGAAATAACGCCTTCAAATTCAATCATTGCTTCACGTACATGACCTTGCTCGTTATCATATTTAAAATAGATTTGTTCGCCATTACTACCATAAAGAATTTTATCTTGTAGATCTTTTGGTATGTCTTTAAATGGAATATTCATATCAATTCCGTAATGATTACAAACACTCTCTAGTAATTGCGGATAATACATTGAGCTAATTGATTCCCACGGTGCTATAGCATTTTCTTTAAGTGTTAATTCATCATTTGGGATAACTAAGTTTATATCCACTTCTAATTTCGTTCCTAATCCATCACATGAATGACAAGCCCCAAACGGGCTGTTAAACGAAAACATGCGCGGTTCTAATTCTCCAATTGAGAAACCACACAGTGGACATGCATGATGTTCACTAAAAAGTAATTCTTCTTCACCTATTACATCAATGATAACTCGACCTTCTCCTAGTTTTAATGCTGTTTCAAGAGAATCAGCTAGTCGAGATGCTACACCATCTTTTACAACAATACGGTCAATTACAACTTCAATTGAATGCTTCTTATTTTTCTCTAATTCTATTTCTTCAGATACATCAAATAACTCACCGTCAACACGAACACGAACGAACCCTTGTTTTTTAATTTCTTCAAATACTTTTACATGTGTCCCTTTACGACCAGATACCACTGGAGCAAGCACTTGAAGTTTCGTTCGTTCAGGATACTCCATTACACGATCTACCATTTGTTCAACTGTTTGAGACGAAATTTCGATACCATGATTTGGACAAATCGGAGTTCCAATACGAGCATAAAGAAGTCTTAAATAGTCGTAAATCTCTGTTACAGTACCAACTGTCGAACGAGGATTTCGGCTAGTCGTTTTTTGATCAATTGAAATCGCAGGTGAAAGTCCTTCAATTGAATCAACATCAGGTTTATCCATTTGACCTAAAAATTGACGAGCATACGCAGATAAAGATTCTACATATCTGCGTTGACCTTCTGCATAAATTGTATCAAATGCTAGAGATGACTTACCTGATCCCGATAATCCAGTCACAACTACTAATTGATTACGAGGAATCGTTACATCGATATTTTTTAAGTTATGCGCTCTGGCCCCTTTAATAATTATTTCATTCATACTTTTCAAGTTCTTCACCTCTCAGACTTCAATTCTAATATTAAGTCACGAAGTTCTGTTGCTCGTTCAAAATCAAGAGCCTTCGCTGCGTCCTTCATTTCCATTTCAATAGATTGAATAAATAAATGACGTTCTTTTTTGTTCATTTTCTTATATTTAGCACTAATGCCGTTTTCATAAACTTCTTCTTCTTCAGCTACAGAAGTAGCTCGAATCACATCACGTACTTGCTTAATAATCGTTTTAGGAGTGATTCCATGTTTTTTGTTATATTCTTCCTGAATCTCACGACGACGTTTTGTTTCATTAATAGCAATATCCATTGAATTCGTCATTTTATCAGCATACATAATAACATGACCATTTGAATTCCTTGCAGCTCGACCAATTGTTTGGATTAATGAACGTTCAGATCGTAAAAATCCTTCTTTATCTGCATCTAAAATTACAACTAATGAAACTTCAGGAATATCTATACCTTCACGTAAAAGGTTAATACCAATTAACACATCATATTTACCTAAACGGAGATCACGAATAATTTCAATTCGTTCAAGCGTTTTAATTTCAGAATGTAAATAGTTAACCTTAATTCCTATTTCTTTCAAATAATCCGTTAAATCTTCAGACATTTTCTTCGTTAGAGTAGTAATTAGTACTCTCTCATTTTTAGAAATGCGATTACGAAGCTCATCGATCAGATCGTCAATTTGACCTTCAATCGGACGAACATCTATCGTCGGATCTAGTAGACCTGTTGGACGAATAATTTGCTCTACTTTCTCAGGGCACAGCTCTAGCTCATATGGTCCAGGTGTAGCAGTTACGTATATAGTTTGTTGAACTTTTTCTACAAACTCTGCAAATTTTAAAGGTCGATTATCCAATGCTGAAGGCAGACGGAATCCATGATCTACTAATACTTGCTTTCGAGCTTGGTCACCGTTAAACATTCCTCGAATTTGCGGAACCGTAACATGTGACTCGTCAATCACCATTAAGAAATCTTCTGGAAAATAGTCTAATAATGTATAAGGCGTAGAACCTGGTGGTCTCAGCGTCAGATGACGAGAATAGTTTTCAATTCCAGAACAAAATCCCATCTCGTTCATCATTTCTAAATCATATCTAGTTCGTTGCTCAAGTCTTTGAGCTTCTAGTAACTTGCCGTTATCTCTCATTTCCTTTAATCGTTCTTCTAACTCAACTTCAATATTTTTAATGGCGATTTTCATTTTTTCTTCACGGGTAACGAAGTGGGAAGCTGGGAAAATTGCAACGTGTTCACGGTCACCTAAAATTTCACCTGTTAATGCGTCAACTTCTCTAATTCTCTCAATTTCATCACCAAAAAATTCCACACGAATACAGTGCTCATCACGTGATGCTGGGAATATTTCAACAACATCTCCACGAACTCGGAATGTACCACGTGAGAAGTCAATATCATTACGCGCATACTGAATATCTACTAGTTTATGTAATAGTTCATCTCGACTAATTTCCATTCCAATACGAAGAGAACAAACTAATTCACGATATTCTTCAGGAGAACCTAAACCGTAAATACAAGAAACACTCGCTACAATAATGACATCCTTACGTTCAAAAAGGGAGGAAGTCGCAGAGTGACGTAATTTATCAATTTCATCATTAATACTCGAATCTTTTTCAATATAAGTATCCGTTTGAGGTACATAAGCTTCTGGCTGAAAATAATCATAGTAACTAACAAAATACTCAACTGCATTATTTGGAAAAAAATCTTTTAATTCGCTATATAATTGCCCTGCTAATGTTTTATTGTGAGCAAATACTAATGTTGGTTTTCCTACTTCTTTAATTACATTTGAAATGGTAAACGTTTTTCCCGTACCTGTTGCACCCAATAAAACTTGATGCTCTTTACCATTTATAACCCCATCAACTAACTGCTTAATCGCATTTGGCTGATCGCCTTGAGGTGAATAATTAGAAACTACCTCGAATTCCTGCTCCATCTTCCCCGCCTCCATTTCCAAAACATACCTATCCTTCTATTTTACCACAAAATTTCAAAAATCAATCAAAAACAGAACAAACGTACTTTAAAAATAATCATCTTTACATATTACCGATGATTAAGTACAAATTCAAGTAATTAAACTAGAACGTATATTCCTTAAATGAAGTATAAGGTAAAGAAAAAAGAACAGAAATAAAGAAAGAAGAAGGAGTAGGAAAAGATTTTATAAGTTTTATAAAATCCTTCCCTATAACCAATCTCTTAACTTTTTCCTGCCCTACTTATTCAACCTTAAAATCATATACTTGTAATTTTTTTAATGCTTTACTAGGATTTCCTTTAATATTCTTTACTTCAATCTTACCTTCGAAAACACTTTGTCCGTTTGTTAAGTCAGTAATACTGAATTCTTTATTGCTCTTTCCTAGACCCTCTACATTATTCGTAATTGCGTATAGTTTACCGTCAATAACTTTATAATTTGAAAGATTATTAGCATTAATTTTAGAAGCAAGTACTGGTACACCTTCAACTTTTTTATTGTTAAGGTTATACTTTAATACTGAAAAATCTTTATCACCGTTCGTTATAAAATACAAGTTATCTTTATCAATGATTACATTACTCTGCTTCAATTGTTCTTTTTGTTCATTCGATAAATTTAAAGTTTCTTCTTTATCAGTTTCTAAATTAAATACGAATACTTCATTACTAATTTCTTCAGTTGTTGTTTCTCCATTCGTTTGAACCGTATCCTTTAGTTTTGCCTTTTTGTAAACACTGAATTTAGAAGGAATCGTTTGATCTGATTCTGATATCGTATTTTGTAATTCAGTATGAGTGTGTGTCTTTTGGTCATTGGATGATTTATTAATCACTTTACGATCAACAATTTTCTTTTGGTTTACATTAATTCGATACATAACTAGTTCAGTTTGATCGACATTTACATCTGATTTTGTATTATTATCTATCGTTTTATTTTGATAAGTAGTGACAACTAAATCTTTACCGATTAATTGTACATCCTCTACATCAATATATGAGTAGTTTTCTTCACTTGGGATATCAATTTTAAATTTATAACGGTCTTTATTTTGAAGATCAAGACCATCTATATACATTTTAAAATGATTATTTTGATGCTCATACGTACCATCAAGTTTTCCACCTTTTACCTCGGCGTGCCATGCAAAATCTTTATCGATATAAAATTGAGAAGAAGAAATTTTTCCGCGCATAAAGTTTCTTTCTTTCTTTTTTAAATCATTTAATTTTTTTAAGTCATAGTATTCACTATCAAGTTCACTAAGAATTGAATTAGTATCTTTATATTCACTTCCGTCAGTAGTGATACTTAAGCCCCTACCTCCATCCTGACCGTATCCACCGCTAAGAACTAAATTTTCAACGTATTTCGAATCTCCATTTTCAGTCTTTAAGTAAAATTTAGGCAACTTGCTTTCTGACATAGCTACTTTCGTAAAAAACGTGCCTATACTGATTGTCGTGACAACGGCTATTGCTGCCAAATTACGATATCGCTTCATTCTAAACTCCTCCTTACACCGATACTTTGTTTTTTAATAAATATTTACTAAATAAGATTGAACCTGTAATAATGATTGCAAAAAGACCTATTTCCATATAAACGACTTCGCTTGGATAAAATGAGAAATCATTTCCAAAAACGTAAGATTGAATAATCTCTGGTATAAGAATTAAAACTACAATCGCCATAGCGTATAATATCCCAAATATTATACCTTTCCAGCGATAACTACGTTCTAATAGTATGAATGTAAAAAGAGTAAACACTAATCCCATTCCAATAAGATACCTAAAAATAAAATCCACAAAATTACTTGGTAAAATCATTTGAAAAATAGTAGGACTCATAAAAAGGTCTATCGTACTCATTTTCCCTAAAAGTTCACTTGGAACGATTTGTTGAAATACGTTTATTTCAATCGGTAAAAGTATTAGTTGAAAAGCGAGCAAACTCAAAACCATAATTAAGATTGTAGTCGCTTTAGCAAAGTAAATTGTCATTCTTGAAGTTGGTAGCATAAATAAACGGTAAATAAATGTATTTTTCCCAAAATAATCTCTGTACCAAATGATAAATACATAGAACATCATTAAAGCTATACATATAACAATTGGACCAATAAATAATGGATGATTAGCAACGTGGTTAAAGCTTAGCAATCCATTTGATGCAATGAATTCCTCAGTTGCTTTCATAGAGCTTGCGTAATTTGCATCATTCGCTGTGTTCATATAAGAAGACTTTACTAAAAACAAACTCACAAACTGTGAAATAGCTACTATAATCAGTAACCCTATATATAATTTAAAAAATCGATTAACTTCAAAATTAACTAGTTTTAAATATCGATTCAAGACTCATACACCTCTCTCATTACGTCCATCACTGATTTACCTTCTTCTAATCGAATTTCTTCTGTATAAAACTCTTTCAGTATTTCGCCGTTATCTAATAAAACGACCTTATCGATTAAATGCTCAATATCACTAATTTCATGAGTAGTTATAATCACGCCTCGATCCTCAATTAAGTGACTCGTAAACACTTTTGCAATTTGTTCTCTACTAAACATATCGATACCAGAAAAAGGTTCATCCATCAGAACATAATCTACATCTAGTCCTAAACCAAAAAGTAAATTTGCTTTTGCAGCATTTCCTTTTGAAAGCTCACCTAGTTTCTCGTCTTCCTTTAAACGGAAAAATCCAAGTAATTCTTTTGCACGCTCTGGATTCCAATTCACATAAAAATCCTTCATAAACTGCATTGCTTCTCCAACTGTAAAACTAGGAAGCATTGTAAGTGTATCTGGAATAAAGGTAATATTTTCGTACATTGTATGATTCATTTTCTTATCATCTATTAATATTTCACCGCGATCGATTGGCGTAATCCCCATAATCGCCTTCATCGTTGTAGACTTACCAACACCGTTAATACCAATTAAACAAGTGATTTCTCCTTTATTTGCAGTGAATGAAATATCACGTAAAACGTTTTTCCGACCATATTTTTTTGAAACATTTTTTACTTGGATCATTTAAGCATCTCCCTTCTTTTCTTCTTTTATCTTTTGTTCATAGTTTTGTTTAACCATTGTAAGTAACTCTTCCACAGGAACATTTATTACTTTAATTGAATCGACGAATTCATTTACAGCTTCCATAATCAATTCATTTCGTACACCATTTAACACTTTTATATCAGTCGTAATCTTACTAGGGAAATTTCGTTCAGTCGTAATCAATCCTTGTTCCTCCATTTCCTTGTATGCTTTTTGTACAGTATTTGGATTTATATTAAATTGAACAGCTAATTCTCTTCTTGATGGTATTTCTTGACCAGCTTCGAATAGTCTTTTGGCAATTTGTTGTTTAAAATGCCTAACGACCTGTAAATAAACGGGTTCACGGTTATTCACTATAAATTCCATCAATCCACCTCCTCGTTCTATATACGATTTTTGTAGTATGTGTGTGTACTGCTTAGTTCATACACTTAGTACATAACGACGTGTATTACTTAATTAATACACCTTATACATGTACTATACATGTAGTACACCGAAATTGTCAAACACAAATTTAAAAATACTAGACTAAAATTGAACCGAACCGTTCCAATTAGTCTAGTATTCCTACACTATCCTTAATTTAGTTTTTTTCGATCTTTTCGAACAACTAAAAAGTAAAAGAAGACACTAGGCCAAGGGAATTGAATCATTCCTAACAGCCCCCATAACCAGGCTGAACGATTTCTCTTTTTAGCTTTTGTAAAAAGTGTGATACTTTGAGTTATTAAAATTATAAAGACTAAAATTAATATGATAATATTTTCTGTTGTCCATTCCACTTTAGATCAACTCACTTTCAATTTTCTTTTTATCTCGTTTAAAAATAATCGGTAGTGCAATAAAGCCTAAACCTTGAATAATAACAATGCTTACTGGTGCCTTTAAAGCAACAAGAAGTGCTCCGATGAATAGACTGCATGCTACACAGATAAATACGATTAGTTCTTTAAGAAAAATGGTTTTCTTTTTTTCCTGGTGTATTTTAATTTTTTCTGTAATCTCATTGATTGAAGGTTCGTTAATATTCGTTATTTCATCAAACTGCTTAAATGCTGAAACAATTTCTTTTTTATCCATCTTGCATTAACTCCTTTCTTAATTCCTTCATCCCATTATGAATTCTTGATTTAACCGTTCCTTCTCGAATTCCCATCATATTTCCAATTTCTTCGTTCGTATAGCCGTAGTAATGCTTTAATAATATGGCCGCTCGCACTTCCGATTTAAGCTTTTCAAAACCCTCCATAATATCACTCCACTCAAACCCTTTATAAGCCAACTGCCAATTTAAGGAACGTGATAATTCTACAGACTCATTTTTTTGCCAAAACCATTCACGCTTTTTCTTTCTTTGTTGATCTAAATAAAGTCTAGTAGCGATTGTAATTAGCCAAGTTGAAAATTTGGATTGACCATTGTATTTCTTTATATTGTCATAACCTTTCAACATCGTATCCTGCACTAAATCTTCTGCAGTTTGTTGATTTAACGTCATCTTTAAAAAGTATTTATATAAAAAGGAATAATGGACTTGAAAAAGTTTCGCAAATGCATCTTGGTCACCTTGCTGAGCATCCTTTATAATTTCTAATTCATCTAAATCAGCCATTTCCTCCTCCCTTCTTGCTAATCTATACAATTTTTATTTGGTTTCATTTGTTATACGATTAGGTTCTGCATATCGTTCATTTTTCTTTTAATTTTTTTCAAAAAAAAAGTGAAGGGTAAATTCTACTTTACCCTTCACTCTTTTTAAACTTATTTAGGACGATCAATCGTAAACATTTCCCCAACTTTAGCATAGTCATTCCCTGCTAAACGACTAACTGCTTTTAAGCCATCTGCATCTATCCGTCCATTTTCATAAATATCATCTTCTATATGAAAATAAACAACCTTGCCTATTAATAAGTCACAAGCCTCATTATCTTTACCTAATGGAATCGCCTGTTCTAAAATACATTCCATACGAATTTTTGACTCTTTCACACCTGGAACTGAAACCATTACGCTTTCTACTGGTGTTAAGCCTGCTAATTCAACTTCACTTTCAGTAGGTGGCAATGCAGCTGCTGTTTTATTAATCTCTTCAACATTTGATTCATCAACAATATGGACAACGAACTCTTTTTTCTCAATCGCATTTCTAGCTGTATCTTTTTGTTTACCATTTTGTCGCTGAACAGATACAGATATCATAGGTGGATTAGACGTTACGATGTTGAAATAACTAAATGGTGCACCATTTAAGACATTCTCATTTGATTCAGTTGTAACAAAAGCAATTGGCCTTGGAATAATTCCACCAATTAAGAACTTATAATTATCACGATCACTTAAATCTGCTGGAGAAAAAGATTTCATCATTATTGCATACTCCTTAAAAGTTATTTTTGTACCAATCAGCTGCTGCTTCAATTTCCGATCTTGTTAGGCTATGCCCCATGTTTTCCCAATGAGTAACGACTTTTGCACCAGCACCGTCTAATAATGATGCTAATTCTTCTGTTTCTTGTGGTAAACAGATTGGATCATTTTTCCCTGCACCAATGAAGACTGATACATCTTTCATATTTGGTAATTCTAAATCACGAATCGGTACCATTGGATGCAATAGCATTGCTCCTTTAAATACATTTTCATAATGGAACAGTAGACTTCCAGCAATGTTTGCACCGTTTGAATAACCAATTGCAATCATATTGTTTGGATCAAATCCATGTTCTTTGGATGCCGAATCAATAAACTCTTTTAATTCTTTTGTACGGATAACTAAATCTTCCATATCAAATACACCTTCAGCTAATCGCTTAAAAAAACGTGGCATTCCATTTTCGCTTACATTACCTCTTACAGATAAAACAGAAGCTTCATCATCGATCATACCTGCGATAGGTAATAGATCAAGTTCATTTCCACCTGTACCATGTAATAATAAAAATGTTGGCTTTGATGGATTACTTCCTCTATTAAATACGTGCTTCATCGTCATTCTCCTTTCACTTCTCTAACAACAATTGGTTGCAAGTGATTTTCTATTATTTCACGATGTGGTTCCTGCCACTTTGGTAGCATTAACTGTTCACCTAAATGGTCTATATTTTCATCAATCATAAATCCTGGTGGATCAGTTGCAATTTCAAATAATAATCCACCATTTTCACGAAAATAAATTGCGTTAAAATAATTTCGATCTTTTACTTCAGTAACTCCATAATGATGGTCATATAACTTATCTTGCCATTTTACATGTTCTTCATCATTACTTGCCCTCCATGCAATATGATGGACAGTTCCTACTCCCATTGAACCTCTTCCTACTGCTGCTAATTCAATATCGATAATATTTCCGATATCACCGGCTGCTTTAAAACGTAAATAGTTACCCTCTTGACCTAAGCATTCTAATTCCATTACGTTTTCCAACAGTTCAGCTGTTTTATTTGGTGCTCCAGAATATAAAACTGCACCACCAAACCCTTTAATGGCTACATC
This sequence comes from Bacillus sp. AFS053548, assembly GCF_002575105.1. Classification (NCBI taxonomy): domain Bacteria; kingdom Bacillati; phylum Bacillota; class Bacilli; order Caryophanales; family Bacillaceae; genus Bacillus; species Bacillus sp. AFS053548. Next base: position 58,872 of record NZ_NUHI01000016.1, read on the forward strand.
CTTTGTAACCCCATTAAATTCCCAAGTATTTTCCTGGCCAGCTACCCTTGCTACTAATTCAAGCTGTAAGCCATGAAAGTCTTCAAATTGAAGAAATGTTTCTCCAAATCGACTTACTTTTTTTGTATGAATATTAAATGATACTAAACGGTTTTCCCAAAATTCCATTGAGTTAGCTGGGATTAAGAATGTAGTGATTCCTACTTGCCCACTTCCTACTTTTCCTCTATACGCATTTGCCCAAGGGAAAAAAGTCATGATCGTCCCAGGTTTTGCAGTTTCGTTTCCAAAATAAAAGTGATACGTACCTGGATCATCAAAATTAATTGTTTTTTTCACAAAGCGTAAACCTAAAATCCCAGCGTAAAAATCCATATTTTCTTGTGGATCACCAACTATCGCAGTGATATGATGTATGCCTTTCATTTTCTCCATAAACTTCCTCCGTTCTAATTCATTTTTTATTTAATTTTCTTAATAAAGTAAGTAATTGTAATTGCTCTTCTTCAGTTAATTTGCTGAATTGAGCTTGTTGAAATTCATCTTGTGAAGGTACGATTTCTTCATACATTTCTTGACCGATCTCTGTTAAAGAGAGATATTTGTTTTTCCATTCTACTTCTCTTTTAATCCATTGTAGCTCTTCCATTTTCTTTAATAGATGAGTCACATTTCCTTTTGTAACAACTAATTTATCGGCTAATTCTTGCTGAGTAAGACGCTTATTTCTCCCAACATGGACTATTACATCAAATTGAGCAGTCGTCAGTCCCCACTTTTTCAATTGATTATTTGATTCTCTAACATTTTTAAGATAAAAACGAGCTAATCGAAACCAAAGTAATACTGCTAAATTTTTTGATTTATTTGTAGAAGCTTCATTATGACTATTTAACATTTTTGCACCTCTTTGATCGATCTTGTTATCAGTTTAATACTAAACTGATAACTTTGCAAGTAGATTGTTTTATCTAAATAAAAACCTATTTACAAAAATTACTTTCGAATTCATATCTATTGCATACCTTAAAATACTGTATTACACTACTTCTTCTATCTCTCTTAAATTTCCTTTAATTTCCTTCATTTATTCTTTTTTTAATTAGTGATGATATAATTATGTTTAACTTCAATAACCAGAAAGACAGGTAAAATAGATGAAAAAAAGATTACTGAAAATAAGTGCAAGTATTCTAATTTTGTTTCTGATCTTATTTGGATTGTACAAGCTAATGAATGCAAGATCTTTTCAGCTTTTTGGAGGATTAACAAACGAAGTACACACCAATCAAAAAGTAGTTGCTTTAACATTTGATGACGGTCCAACTAAAAATGTTGATGACATTCTACCACTTTTAGATCAATACAATGCAAAGGCTACTTTTTTTCTAATCGGTAATGAAATTGAAAAGAATCCCGAAGAAGCCAAAAAAATTGTCGATGCGGGACAACAGGTGGGAAATCATACATATTCTCATGTCAGAATGGTGCTAAAATCACCTATATTTATCAAAAATGAAATAGAAAAGACAGACAAACTAATTCGAAAAGCTGGCTATAGAGGGGAAATTGAATTCCGTCCACCAAATGGGAAAAAACTATTTGGCTTACCATATTACATGCATGAACATAACCGAGAAACAATTACTTGGAATTTGGAGCCAGATACTTTTTACACAAGTCCTAAAGATAAAATAAACTATGTAAAGAAAAATATTAAACCCGGCTCAATTATTTTAATTCATCCGATGTATGATAAAACTGGTAAAGAATTGGAAACAATTAAGGGGATATTGAATTTATTAACGAAAGATGGATATAAATTTGTGACAGTGAAAGAACTTCAGAAGTTACAAAAAGACAAGTAGCATCATGCTCCTTGTCTTTTTATATATTGATTAACGACTTTCATCTAATAGTCTTGGTTTAATCGATAATTTAGTACTTAAACTAAAGACTACGACTCCTAACACAGTACCAAATGTATTTAATAATAAATCATCAATGTCACATGATCGATAATTATATCCAAGAAAAAGTCCAGTGGTTCCTTGGATTATTTCGATCCCTAAACTTACAGTAAAACCAACAAATATCGTTTTACTTTTCATAATTTTAGGATTTAGAACTGGCAATGCAAATCCTAATGGCATAAATAATACAATATTTCCGCCAACTTGCTTTAGAGCAATTGAAAATGATCCATATCTTATTGAATCTACAACTACTTTAAAAGGGACAAAATTATTTGTGTATCCCAAGTGATCCTCAATCATGACTTGAATTAGATATTTCTGATAAGGAAATGGGAACAAAGTAAAATCCACTAGACAAGTAATGTAGATTCCAAAGATTATCCAATATAAATATTTTAATAGAGTAATATAACCTTTAAATAATCTATAACCAAAAAATAAAATGATTAAAGTCATTATAAAGATACTAGGATATAAATAATTTAACAAAGCTTTCCTCCCCCCTCACCTTCCAAGGAATAAGAAACAACTTGCTGCGTGTAAATTTTTCCATTTTTTACCACAACTTATTATACTATATCAAAATCACTATTTTTTATATAGTTCATCTAATCATTTTTGATGTTTTCCATATAAGTCAGGTGCTTTCTCTAGAATTATTACTTTCACAATTGAGAGAAATAAAAACTTTGAATATTACTTGAAAAAAAATCCAAAATAAAACTGGTACACTTTGAAAACATCCCAAAGGAGACATCTAAATGAAGAAACAATTACTTAAATTCACATCTCTATTTTTATGTTTTGCACTAATTTTATCCCCTATTAAATCCAGTGCCGAGCAAGTAGATACACGAGCTCATGGAAGATTCATTAGTAAATCAGCGTGTAAATTCCAAGGTGATATGAGAAAGCTTTGGATGGATCATACGATTTGGACTAGTAAGTATATTGTTAGCGCGGTTGCTGGAATGCCAGATAAGGACATAGTACTTGCTCGACTATTAAGAAATCAACAAGATATTGGAAACGCAGTTAAACCTTATTATGGTGCTGCGGCAGGAGATCAGCTTGCTAAACTATTAACTGACCATATTGTATTGGCTGGTAAAATCATTGATGCTGCTAAAGCGAATGATATGGCAACTTTAAAAACGTTAAACGATCAATGGTTTAAAAATGCAGATGACATTGCTGCATTTTTGAGTAAAGCAAATCCAAATTGGACAAATCAAGCTTTAAAAGACTTGCTATACAAGCATCTAAAAATGGTAACAAATGAAGTTGTAACAAGAATACAAATGAATTGGGACGGCAATGTAAAAGCATTTGACGCTGGTCTTGATCACATTATCGTTTTAGCAGATGCATTGTCTTCGGGCATTATTAAGCAATTCCCAAATAAATTTAAAAATTAAACAAACGTTTGATTTATGAATTCAACAAAAAAGATGAATTTAGCTCTAATCTAAATTCATCTTTTTTCTATTTATTTTAAATCATGCAATCTTTCCATGATCCGTCTTTTTTTATAAAGCATTCTTCCAGCTTCGCCAACATCTTCAATTGCTTGTTTATTTACATATGCACCAAATATTAAACCTGCAATCGGGACCATTTGAAACAGTTTCTTCCAGCCCATGTTATCGCGATATGTATAAAATACTTCTCTCCAACCTTCAATTTGAGAAAAGGCTTTTTTTCCTTCTATATTTGTTAACTCTTCTAATATCGCCTTTTTACCAACTATATCAGCAGATGTAAATTGTAAGCATTTAATAATGAAGACTCTCTCCATTTGATCATTGGGATCATATCCATAAGAAATCGCTATTTCTTGAAGTGTTTTTAATGTAATTCCTAATAAAATTGGTATATCAATCGCAATCGTAAACATTCCACCAAAACCTGTTGTCGCTCCTTGGACCTTTGCAAATTGTTTACGACTAGCAATAAAACTATTCGAGACAAGATCCATTTGTTCAAGACTAAGTTGATTGACCATTTCCACTTCGGTTAATTCTTGAATAGAAAGCTCCTTACTCATCCTAGTTAGAGTTGAAGGAACACTAACTAAATATTGACCACCAGCATTCACATACTTAGATAGTTCATCTAAAATAACTCCAATCTTATCGTGAATGAACTTAGGTGTAATTTTATCCAAAATCATAAATGGAATTCTACCGATTTTCTCCCAAAAAAATACGCTTTTTTGATCTTTTTCCCATTTTTCAATTTCATTAAGCTGCGTTATTAGATATTCTTTCGTTTCCATAAACACTCCTAAAATTTTTAATCTGAACATAGTGACTACTAAAACTATAAAGCTTTTTGTGAAAAAAACCAAAAATAAAAAGGGCTTTTCTTATGTTAATATCCCCTCATAGT
>NZ_NUHI01000017.1:0-119460 GCF_002575105.1 Bacillus sp. AFS053548
CGTCCGCCACCCTGTTGATAAGCTATGTAGCGGGAATTTGCTACCGCAGTATCAATTAATACCTGCTTGACTTGGTCTCCTGACCAATCCGGGTGTCTTTGACGCAGAATGGCTGCAGCACCGGAAACATGTGGTGTAGCCATTGAGGTTCCATTGGCACTAGTGTAGTAATCGTTAACAGCGGTACCCATAGTAGTTCCTGCAGCACGAGCAGCCACGATTGCTACTCCTGGTGCTGTAATCTCAGGTTTAACATTAAAATTATTGAGAACCGGACCGCGGTTCGAGAAACTAGCCAATAATTCGTCCGAGGATTTGTCAACTGCTCCAACCGTCAATGCTTTTTCGGCCGACCCTGGCGTTGCGACAGTTCCTTTAGCTGGACCTGCATTACCGGCCGCGATAACAAATAATGTGTTGCTTGTATTACTCAAATTGTTGACCGCTTGACTCAATGGATCTGTTCCATCACTCGCATCACCACCAAGGCTCATACTGACGACATCGGCCTTTTCCTGTACCGCCCATTGCATTCCATCGATGATCGCAGACATAGGACCTGAACCATCATTGCCAAGCACCTTTCCAATTAGAAGTTTTGCACCTGGTGCTACGCCCTTATATTTACCGCCGGAAGCTGCGCCTGATCCCGCGATAGTCGAAGCAACATGCGTACCATGCCCGAAGTGATCGACATAATCTTGACCATCTATGAAGCTCTTTGTTTTTAAAATAGCATCTTTTACATCAGGATGATTTGGATCGATCCCAGTGTCCAAGATAGCAACTTTCTCTCCTGTACCATCATAACCAGCCGCCCATGCTGTAGGCGCGCCAATTTGTGGAACACTCTTGTCCAGCGTCACATGCACCGGTTTGTCAAGCCACAACTTGTTTATGCCCTCGGCAAGTTTCGGTGCGGTCGCAGCTTTGGCACTGTCATCGTCTACCGCTTCCCAGAACTTCGCCGACTTCGACTTGCTCTCCTTAAGCGATGCCCCATGAATGCTGTCCAACGTCATTTCCTTTTCTGATCCGGTTGGCACTGGAATACTATCAGCCGTCTCCTGTGAGCCTTGGTAAGTCGCGATCAACGGTATATCAGAGCGTTTAGCATCATCGTAGCCGTATTCAATCAATTTGGTGACATTGAACAGCTCGCGGTCAAGCGTATTAGTAGCTAAGTACGCCTGTGCCTGTGCCGGGATGACGTAAAGATCACCACCCACATTCATCGTGGTTATATCCACCGGGGTGCCGTCAGACGCTGGCTCGACTGTCGCACCCTGCGTGCCGTCGGCATAACGGTCTACCATCACAACCTCTCCCGTCACGAGTGTGACCTGGTGTGAGGCTACGACCGGATTGTGCTTCTCCGTCTCTTTAGCCTGGATATCCTGTGTTTTATTGGTATTTTCTTCATAAGCAAAGGTATTGCCAGTACTTGTTGCCAAAAGTGCCGTAGTAGCCAATCCTGCTGTCAATACATTAATCACTTTTTTGTTACTTCGTTTCTTCATTATGCCTCCCCATTTCCTAACTAAATAATAGATTAATATATTTGTAAAAATGTAAAAGCTTTGTGCTAATGACTTAACTTCACATTTCATACACTAATTTGACTAACAAAATCAAGAATAAAATTTCTCTACTAAACTAGTATCAATTAAGTTAGTTTATTGAATATTCAGAAATGTTAATATCCTAAGTCACATTATAGGACAAACCTTTACATGAGTGTATTGGGGAAATTGTCTATGTTCTTAATAGAGATTTTTATACATAAATCTACATGAATATAAGTTCCGATGTTGTATTTTGTAATATAAAACAGAAAATAGCGTTAAAATAATTAATTTTTTGTAGAAATTTGAATTATATTGAAACTTGATTTGGGGGATTTTAGAATTTTCACTGGAGAATGGCCTTTTAATTGTTTTGGAAATGGAACCATTCTTTTAAATATAGCTTTATTAGTCCGTTACAAGAAACGTAAAAAGGCTACGCCCAAAAAATTAAAATGTACCCTCTGTAAAGGACATAAGAAAAAGTTTATTCAACACAAAGAAGATGGTTTCTATATTCTGTTATTATCCCCTTATAGTAGACAGTCAAAAGAAAGTTACTGTACTGTTTATTTTGAAAAGGATTTTTTATGGGGAAAAACAGAAGAACTTTTTCGGTTAATTTTAAAATGAAGGCTATTGAAATGTACTTACATAGAGGTACTTATTCAGTAATTGGCAGGTGGATCAAGTTTAGGGAGTTCCTAGTTTTTTATGCTTTTTAAAGCCTTGCTGGACAAGAGCTGGCAATCATGAAATTGATTCAAGTAGTTTAATTATAAAAATCTTTATCAAACATAGAAACATAGAAAAAAAGCTATCGAAATCCTACTTTTCTAGGAAAGATAGCTTTTCATTTAATCTAATTGAAATATTTAAGGGCTTCTTAACGTTATTGTTTTACCGTTACTGTTTTAGACACTGTTGTAATTTTGAAACCGTCTTTTGTAACGATATCAGCAGAGATCGAATACGTTCCATTTGGAAGGTCAAGTTCAGGTAACCATGCTGCTCTAAGTGTATGTTCATTTTTCACATCCCACGAATCAACCAATTTACCACTTGAATCTTTTACATTAATCGTCCAGTCTACTCTATTATGTGCAAAGCTTACAATTTTTGCTGGATTTTTTTCGTTAATATTTGTAGAATTTAAAAGCGCGAATGTTTGAACGACCATACCTTGAGTATTATAGCTTTGATCTCCCCACGTAGTCCAAGATACATTCCCTGCATAATCAACACCTAAAATAACAATACCTTTCGGTTCTGTAGGAACTATGACAGATTTTTGCTCAAGTCCTAATGAATAAGATTTTCCATTAACAAAAACAACAGCAGAATTAAAGTCACTTGCATTATCTGTCGCATTGAAGGAAACTTGATATTTTCCGTTCGTTGGCGTTACTGTAATATCTGAAACTTTCGGAGCGACAGAATCTACTATCATTGGCATTTTAACAGTCTGTGGTCTAGCATTTGTATAATCTAACGTTGTTTTGATTACATATTGGTATACACCGTCAGGAACATAATTTCCAGACTGGTCTTTCATATCCCATTGATATACGTTAGTTCCATAATCACCAACCATCATAATGTTTTTATGAAATTTCCATGGTTGTCCATTTCCAGTCATTTCACTATAATCGCCTAAATATCTAAGTTGTTTTCCAGTTGAATCTTCAATAGATATTTCAGCTTTTGCTAAATTACGTAAGGCTTGGAATGAACCATAAATACCAATATCTACATAGTTTGGCGAGTAAGCAATATGGTTAAGATCGAAACCATTTCCATTGTATCCTAAAGGAGATCCTTCTGAATCATCATTCCAAAGTGCCGTATATCCGACAAATGCATCATTATCCCATGCTGGAGCATCGATATTACGAGGCTCATCCCATTTTCCATAGAAGCCCATATAAGGAATAGATAATGGTACAGCTTTATCTTGATCCTTCGCTACCGGTACAAGACGAACAAATCCTTCTACAAAATTATTTTTCTTTAAAGAATCTGGTAAAGATACATTAACAGTCAACATTTTGTTTTGACCTGGTTTGATTTTAACTAGTGCTCCTGATCTGTCTGTTACGATCTTATCATTGACAGTCACAGTTGCCCCTTTAATTTGCTCGCTCGATAAGCTTAAATAATCTTTTGAATCTAATTGTCCATCGCCATCAAAATCAAATTGCTTCGTTTCCGTCTTATCTTTCAATAAATCTACATAAACATTGTATTCAATATCATCACTATTATTTTTACCTTTAGGAGCGTCGAATGCTTCCATGTTTAATTTAAAGCTTGTATTTTGGCCGATTTCCTTTAATGCAACCGCACCGGCTGATTCTAAAGGAGCGTTTCTATTTGTCACAACGACTGGCGTATTAATTGAATTTTGAATTTGCATTAATCCAGATCCTTGTACACGTGGTGAATATGGAACTTCACTGTTTGTTCTTGGATCCATGACAACTTTAGCTGTATTCATTAACGCAATCTTTGCTTTTAAAACTGTATCTTCTGAATGTGTTAATCCTTTTTGATAAAGTGACTGCAATAACAATGCTGAACCGCCTGCAACATGTGGAGTTGCCATGGATGTACCGCTCATCACTTCATATTCATTTCCTGGTATAGTAGAATAAATATTCCCTCCAGGAGCCGAAAGTTCCGGTTTAAAATCTAATGTAGGCGTAGTACCCATTGATGAAAAATAGGACATATTGTCTTTCACTGGGTTGTCTACCCAAGCATCACCTGTATATTTCATACTTAAATATTGACCGCTTGGCATACTACTCATTTTACTTAACAATGCTTGTCCAACAGCTTTACTTATTGAAGCCGTTGGTGTTGCAGTTGGCGTTGCTGGAAGAGTAGCATAATCATAATTTATAGATCCTGTAGGTGGTATCATAATAATAGCCTTAGCTCCTGCACTCTTTGCTGTAAATTGAATGCTTGAAACAGTACTATACCAATTTAGTAATTTAACAACAGCAATGTAGCCAGTTTTGCCCTTAGGATAATCTGTTGCTTTAACTCCTTCACCTACGTATACCATATCGTAGTTTGTATCTGGTAATAGATTCTTAGAAACTTTAAAATTATAAGATGGAGCGAATTGATCTTGGTCTTTGAATGGTATCGATAGACCATTTCCATCTGAGATTGCATTCATATGAATTTTACTATTTTCATAGGAAGCAACTGATACAGCAAAAGGACTTACTCCTGGCGAACCAACAGTCCCGATATCAGGATCTTCTGCATATGGTCTTAAAGAAGATTTAGAGAGATTATTCATTGTACTGTATCCTGAATTTCCAGCTGCTACAACAACAAGTGTACCCTGTTCTGTCGCCATTCTGATCTCTTTTTGAATCGGATCATAATCTTCGTCTACAGTGCCTGCATCTGTACCTAAACTCATGTTAATAACATCTGCACCCATTGTGACAGCATGCTCCATACCTGCGATAATATCATCTTCCATAGCACCGCCGCCGTTATCTGAAAATACTTTTTCAGCTAAAAGTTGCACACCTGGTGCAATACCAGCCACTCCACCCTTCGTTTCGTCACCGTTTGCTCCAACTATACCAGAAACGTGTGTACCATGCGGACTACCTTTTGCACCGGGAATAACATCTGTATCATTGTCTGCCCAGTCATATCCCGTTGGAACTTTATCAGAATACCATTTTTCATTTACGCCTGTCTCTGCAAATTTTTGTTGAATATTATCTTGATTCCACTTTTCTTTTGCTTTTGCTTCATCAGATAATGTCAAATCTTTATGCGTATAATCAATCCCTGAATCAATAACCCCTACAAGTAATCCTTCGCCTTTATAACCGTATTGTTCCCATACTTTTTGAGCTTGTACTAATTCCTTACTTGCCGCCATCGATTCCGTGTAAGTTCTAGCAATATGAACATGTTTCACCCCAGGAATAGATTGGATATCTTTCATATTTTTATATTGAGTTTCAACACTAAATCCGTTAAACCCTTGATAATAGCGATGCTTTAATTTGACAGAATCATTGGATTTAGATTTTTTTTCTTTTGAGATTTGCTCGATTACATCGTCTTGCTTTTGTTTAAATGAAGCTATTTTACTATCGGGTGTTGTTTGCACATCTTCTGCCGGTTGATCAACCTCTACAATTAAATGAACAAGCTCATCTGGTTTAAAGCTTTTTATTTGATTATCTTTTTTAACATCTTTATAAATTGGTTTTACTTGATCTGTTGCAATATTATGCTTAACAACTACCGGTGCAACTTGCTCTGTTGGTTCACTTGGATCGTCAATACTTTCAGCGAAAGCTGTAAGAGATGTAAATAATAATGAGGTTAAAGCTGCAGTGCTCATTACCTTAAATGCATTAATTTTACTTTTCTTCATTAAGATAGCCCCTTTTTCTATTTTCTATTAAATAAAACTTTCGAGCATTAATCCTCTAAGTTTTTATTTTCTAATATCAATCTTTTAGTTTGATGTTTGAGAGATTAGTGACTTTTTATTTAGAATAGTTAGAAAAATATTTCTATTTCACATTTTACTAGTAAAGAACTTTGTTGTGTATTGGGGTAATAAGGAAGTATTTGTCTAACAAGTTTCGAATCTACTTTTGTCTAATTCTGTCGATTAATCGTTAGAATAAAACGAATATATAGATATTTTCGTCTATTAACTCGAAAAATGTATTATTTTATGTAAAAAACGTTTAATCTTTTAAAAAAATACTGACTAAATTTGGGGAATTTTGCAATATATTAGAATATTTTAACGAATTATTTCTAGTAATCTATTTTTAAAAAGAATAATATTAAGCCATTTTAATAAAACTAACAGTACAAAATCACCTGCAAGTAATGTATTAAATATTTATAATTAAGTGTTTTTATATATCGTCTCACATTTTAAAGTATGAATCACTGGAGCGATCAAAAGAAGGAATAGTAGTTCAGGAGTAACCGGAGCGAGATAAAGAAGGATTCAAAGTACCGGAGAGTCATCGGAAAGAGCAAAAAAAGTACCAGCATTACTTCTCATAAACGAAAAAGCATTCCAAAAGAAGATCAGTTGATAATAACAGATACACATGAAGCGATAGTTTCTAAAGACATAGAATCATTGATCATTAATGAAGTTAACCCACAGTCCTCTTAATATATATTATCATTAGAAGGCTACGTACGAAGTTCATTTGATAGTGATTTAATTCTAAATTTATAAAAAATAAAAAACACTCGTATTGTGTAGTGACCCCATAAAGTAGGCTGGTTACTTCAATTAGGCAGCATGTTGGGCATGAACTCGGTATTTTACTGGGCTCATGCCTTTTCATTTTGCCTTAATACGTTTGCTATTGTAGTAATCTATATCTTCTTTTTTAAAAGATCCACTATTCCTTATTCAACATAATGGCAAATTAGTTGAACAAGAAAATTTTTTAGAACTACTTTACGAGGGGGTAATTAGTCTTATTACACATAAAAAAGGTCAATTTTTGAGAAATTAAACATAAATTACTGAAAAAAGTGAACAGAAGACTGTACTTAAGTGAGGTTGACTCTAGCTCAATTTTTAAAAATTGATTATTAAAAAGAAGAATTTTTTATATTGGAGGTGTAAAATGAATTTTGAACAAATGGAGCATGTTGTCACTGTCGCAAATGAAGAGTCGATTACAAAAGCTGCAGATAAACTATTTATAACTACTTCTGGGTTGAGTAAATCAATTACTCAATTAGAAGATGAGCTAGGAATTAAAATTTTTAATCGTTCAAAAAGAAGCATTGTTCCTACTATTGATGGTAAAATAGTTATTTCAACAGCAAATTCTATATTAATGAGATTAACAAAAATAAGAATGAAAAGCATTTAAAAATTGCTACAACAGCTGGATTAAATTATTACCTTCAGAACACAATCTTAAAATATAAATTAGCGCATAATGATATTACTTTTGATTTAGGAGAGGTAGATAGAGAGAATATTATAGAAGCTATTATAAAAGAAGAATATGACTTTGCAATTAAATTAGCTACTTTAAAAAGCTTAAACGATCTAAAAAATATATCTTATAAACAAATATGTACTAGTCATTATTGTATTGGAGTTGGAAGAAGTTCACCATTTTATTCATTGGAATATGTAACTCTAAATGATCTAAAGGATGTGAAACCTGTAAATTATAAACTCTCAAATTTAGATTTAATATGTAAACTGTTTAAGATATCTCCAAAACAAATGTTTTTAAATACAAATAAAGCAAGTTTACTTATAGAGATAGTAAAAGATAGTGATGCAATTTTTATTGCACCAAAAATTGTATATGTAAATCATGAACTAATAATAAATGGAGATGTAAAAATGATTCCCATTAAAGAAAAAAATCAATTTTTCGAGATTGATTTATTGCTTATGTATTCTGAAGCAAAAGGTTTATCTAATTTAGCTTCAGATTTTATTAAAGATTTTTTAGAGTATATAGATGAATTTTGTAAGTAGAAAACTAAGTGTAACATTATTCAATATAATTTTAGCGATCATTTATTCTTCTAAATCTATTGGAACCACTTAAACAGTCGATCATGTTGTACAGCTAATGCGTACTTTAGTTGTACAAGAACTGAAAAGGATCTTCCGAGGAAGATTTTTTTTTGATGCAAAAAATAATTTACATATTATACATGGATACTTTTACTATTTCATCCTGCTGTCTTGCAACTTCGATTAATCGATCCAGTTCATTTTCTTTCTCTCAACTTTTTAAAGCAATCTGTCAAAGAGCGATGGCTTATACATTCTTCGGTTCTCAACTGCAACCTTTTCATTTTGACCAATTCCTTCTGGAACTTCTTGTTCTACAATACCGTACCAATCAATAACATCATCTGCTTCAACTCCCACTTAGACCGCTCAATTTCCTTAGCTTTTTCAAGTTCCCTTTGTCTTCTAATAATCTCATTTCTCATTTGATATGCAGTTAATCGACTACCTCTTCGTTTAGAGTCTAATGAAACGTTTGAAGCCAATGGCAGAATTTATTGTGGCCCATGCTATCAGTCCAAATAAGAGCTAAAATGATATAAAAAAAAGAGTCCTGATCTGATCAGGACTCCCGAAGCAAATTGAATTAAGGTGTTACTCCAAGTTCTCTTAAAATATCATCTAATCTTTTACTCTTCACATTATCTGCAGGTTTTGGCGTATTTTCTACATCTGGATTTACTTTTAAGTAGTTGGTTTTGACAAATCCGATGTCTGTTGCATTAACAATACCATCAAAGTTAATATCTGCTTCGCGATTATTTGTGCCCCAAGCTTTTTGAATCGCCAGTGCATCGTAAATGTCGATTACTTGGTCTTGGTTTACATCACCTGCTACTGCTTCTTTGTTGTCAATGTACATATATTGCCCATACCACACACCGTTGCGTAAGAAGCCAACTTTTTGATTTTTTTGTATCGTAATAAAGTGCCCGGGTAGGTGTACTTCTTTGGTAAATAGTTGATCGGTTAACGGAAGCTTAGTCACAATGAACTCTGGATTTAATCTGCTATTTATAGTTGCATCGTAGACTTTACCCATAGCATCGGAAAAGATTACTTTAGCCCCAGCTTGAACCCAATCTTTTTTATTCCAGGTTATAACTTGACCAGATACATACTTTCTAAAACCTTCTGCTGTAAGATAGCCAAATGCTTCAGAGAACGTAGGGGTGACGTTCCAAGAAAATGGTGCAAAGAAGAGATTGGTTGATGTGCCCACTTCATTCACATAAGAAACATTTGCATTAAACCCTGCTACTGTAGTGTAAGCAGTATCTTTCACCTTAATAGTTACGTCTACAGCAGGGATTTTGCCAGAAACTTCTTTCGTAGACGCTACATCTAGTTTGATCGATGGTTTTCCATTCGTATAGGTAACGGTTACTGTTCCTTCACCAAACTCACTTAATGCTGCATTGGGTTTTGCCTCAACCACTTCTAGTTGAGTGCCAAATTTAGGAACATAAGCAGAGTCTAACAAATTCCAAGTGGCTGACTTTAATTTTTGTACATTGTCCAGTGTGAGGGTAGTGGTAATCGTTCCCCCTAATGCGATCGATTTTTGTTTACTGGTTCCATAAGCAAATGGAGTACCTTCTTTAACAAAGTAGTAGGCTTTGCTTCCACCTATGTTCCCACCTCCATCAAATCCATCCATCTTAATGCTTAGGACCGGAGTTTTTTCATCCATCAGTATTTCTTCTTTCCATTTTCCCGCTGTGTCCATACGGACAGTGCTGGATACTGGACTGTTCCGGTACCACGAGAGCCAGTTTTTGGATTGGTCGACTGCCATCCCTGCTTGTTTTGCCGCTTCAATTTCTTTGTCATAGATTTGCACTTCAATTGGATAAGTAGTTTGACCTGGTTTGTACTCAAGAATCGGAGACTCTTGATCCAATGAGCTTGTAAAAGTAGGAAGATCAATATCTACTAATAGATCGAAGGATTTGGTAAGAACTTTGTCAGCCTCAGTAGTCGTAATCGTTTTCAGTTGGTATTGCCCCGGTTTTGCTTGTACTGTTTCTGTGGAGATTCCATCGGCTGTAAACGGATAGTAGTTTCCATTAAACATAACAAGTGAATAGTTTGTATCGATCTCTTTTCCAACCAGATTGAGTCGTCCAACGAAACCAAGCTCTTGCCCCGATTTCCGGTCTACTAAGATCATGTCCATGGTTTTCATCGGTGTTTTCAAGTTCATTAGCGAATTTACCGAAGAATGTTTATTATTAAATTTGCCATAGTGATCATAGCGATAGTAGGCTGGGGAAAGGATATTACTATCTCCGATATCCAGTGTTTTGAAGTTGTCTTCCGCTGTACGAACACTAAATGGAATCCGATATTGCTCGGTTTGATCCTCTTGGTTGGTCACTAAGAGGTAACCTTCGTAAATTCCTTCAACAGCAGCTTTAGGTACCTCGATGGTAACATGTAGACTTTCGGTAGAAGCTGGATCCACTGTTATGGTTGGGTGGAATTTCACTTGTACCTGGTTGGCTACGGCATCTAGGCTACTTTTCACCGCTTGGAACTGAACGTTCAAATTGAAATTCTTTACTTTATCAGTTAGGTTTTGAAATTTCAACTTTTTGGTAACGCTAAGATCTTCACCTGCATAATGAGTGCCAAACGCAATGCCACCTGTTTTTTCTTTGATAGTAGTGATTACATCAGCGTTAGGAACTAGGGTCGTATCCTGTACTTGAATCTTCATCCCCGTATGAACGGCTTGATAAGGATCTACGCGTCCTGCTCCCACTTCAAATACACTGTAGGAACCATTCAGTGGATCAGCCGTGTTCATCATGATTGTTTTTACATCTTCAGGCTGTAACTTTGGATTGACTTGTAATAAGAGTGCTGCTACACCAGCCGCATTTGGCGTCGCCATGGAAGTACCTGAGAGACGAGCATATGAATATTTGTAATCGGTTGGTGCGTCATGGTTCCCTATGTAAGCGGGTACAGAAGACAATACACTGACTCCAGGAGCGGTGACTTCTGGCTTTATGTCATAGGTTCTTTTGGCTGGTCCACGAGAACTGAAGTCAGCTAGGGTGTCCCCTTGTGTTTTGGTTACAGTTAAATTACTAAATGTGAAGGACTTATTTCCTGCAGTTAGTTGCTCCTTCACCTTGAGTCCATCCTCTTGAGTAAGAGAGAAAGTAGGAATAAAGTTTTGATCTTCTCCCAAGTAAGTAGGAATATGGCCAGGTTCGTTGTTATACATTAAGACAGCCGCCGCGCCATGTTGTTTCGCAAACTTCACTTTATCTGTAAATGCATATGTTCCCCGAGCTACGAAAGCGATTTTGCCATTCACATCTTTGCCCGTGTAATTCGCGTTACCACCAAGACCTACGTCTACTAGATCTAAACTTTTTCCTTCTAGAGTAGATAGGTTATCAGTGAAGGAATTCGCCATGTTACGCAGTTCCATCCCACTGAGTGTTCCGATCGCCCCTTTCATGGACGAATGAGAAATGGATACATCACTAGCTCCAACGGTGAGAGCGAGTGCAGCAGCTCCAGGAGAGCCGAGAGTGTAAGAGTTAAGTCCTGAGTTACCCGCAGCCACCACGGCAGTGACACCGCTTAATACCGCATAGTTCACGGCTGTACTCGTTGGATAGTATGGATCGTTAATTCCTGCTCCTAAGGAAATGTTAATGACATCCATGCCATCGGCAACGGCTCTATCGATCCCCGCCATTACGGCTTCCGAAGTACCGCTACCATATGGTCCAAGGACACGGTACACATAGAGGTCAGCATCTGGAGCTACTCCTTTTACAGAGACTTCACTATCGTTTTTGGCTTGACCGACGATGATTCCAGATACGTGAGTCCCATGCTCCGTGTAGTAGGAGATTCCGCTATTGAATTCCGGGTCAACTGACTTTTTCCAATCTGCGTAGGTGGTTTCCATCGGATCGTTGTCATTATCGACAAAGTCATAGCCACCTTTGAAGGCATCTTTTAAATCGGGATGATTGTAGTCGACCCCTGTATCGATGACCCCTACTTTTACGCCTTTCCCTGTGATTCCTTCTGCATGAAGCTTGTCTACTCCTACAAAGGGAACACTAGCCGCTTGCGTTGAAGCGTTATTAGATTCTTCCTGTGCGATGGAAGGGGGCTCTACCGTAAAGGTGATATTTTTGTGTACGGATTGGACCACTTCCGATTTCATCAACTCCTCTACTTGGTTCGCAGCAAGGGTAAGAGCCACCCCGTTATAAGAAGTTTTGTAGGAACGAGTGATTTTATAAGAAGGTTCTGCACTTTTGACTTCTGAAGAAGAACTGGCAGCAGGTAAGATTTTTTCCAGATCACTTTGGAATGTGGAATGTTCTTGATCTACCTGTTCGTTGGCTTCTTGTTTGGTTACTTTTTTGCCTTTCAGAGCGGCCTCTAATACAGCTACTTTTCCTGGCTTGGACTTAAATTGTACGATTACAGAAATGTCTTTGTCTGATTTCAGATCTTCATCTGAAAATCCCTGCAAGCCATAATTTTCTGTCATCTCAAGTTGGTTTAAGGCCGCTTGTTGTTCTGGGGTGAGCGATGCTAAGATTTGTTCTGCTGATTTACCAGCTGCACCCGAAACATGTCCGATCCCAAACTGGACGGATGGGAAAAGTAAACCCAATGATAAAGCAATGGCAGTTGAAGTTTTCGATGTTTTGCTATACAAACGATATTTTCTCTCTTTCATAGGCTCCCTCTTTCTTGCTAAGAATTTGTAAAGATCGTAACGAAATTATTGAAGCATAAGCGTAAAAAGCGATAGAACTGAGAAAGTGCGCTTTAACAATTTTGATTTCAACAAAATTCCTCCTACATTTTTCAATTTGGCATTAGAGCCATCTTGCCCGAAAATATTATTTCTTCTATATCACATCCCCTCCCCTTTTGTCTGAAAATTATTATAATTCAAAATTATTACAATTCACATTGTACCTACTCCTTAAAACAGCGTCAATTGGGGGATTTCCATGTTATTCCATTGACCCATTCATCTAAAAATATTTTAAACACGTGTCAATAAAGCACGAAAACCTGTGAAAAATAGCATATTTTCAAGGTGGATGGGTGAAATTTTGTAATAAATTATCAAATTATGAACATTTTGACCTTGGGGGAAAGACTGAAAATTTAAATCATTCTATCAATTCTTACGATTTTATAGAATCAAATCGATAGATAATCTTATTAGCAAGGGCCTCGAAGCCATAACAAAACCATTGAAACTTTACGAAATAAAAAGCTAGAGTATGTATATCTCTATACTGAAAGTGTCCTAACAAAAGATGATCTCATGGAATATCGAGAATTAACAGACAATAAAATTAATGAACTTCAAATCGAAAAAGCTCAACTAGATGAAAAATTGAAGGAATGCGAAAACGAGAATTACGCAATTAATATCGGCAAAAAGCTAAAAGATGTACTAGACTTAAATGAATTAACACCTGCTATCCTCCATTCACTGGTTGAGAAGATTACTTGTTAAAATGATGGAACCGTCCATATTGAATATAGCCTTGTTAATCCGTTACAAGAAACGTAAAAAGGCAACGCCCAGAAAATGGGTTAGTTGCCTTCCTTTAAAATGAGTTGCGCCACACACTCCACGTGTGCGGAGTGTATTTGGCAACCATTTGGATGTTGGTGAGTATTATTCTTCTTTTACTTTGCAATACTTTATTTTTTACTTTTCTTTCCTATACATTTCACAGTGTTTATTTTCCATTGACAATTAGGTTGATGACAAAACTTTTACAAAGCTAATTATAAATTAAAGTCTTCTTGCATAGGATTAAACCAGATTAAAAACTTAATACAGGATCGTTTTGTTCAATTTATTTTATAAGAATTGAAGGGGGAAACAAATGATAAAAAAAGCCGTTATTCCCGCTGCTGGATATGGAACACGTTTTTTACCTGCGACAAAGGCTCAACCTAAAGAAATGTTGCCGATTGTAGATAAACCAACTATACAATACATCATCGAAGAAGCTGTTATGTCAGGAATAGAAGACATCATTATCGTAACAGGTAGAAATAAACGAGCGATTGAGGATCATTTTGATAAATCATTAGAATTAGAGCTTTTATTAGAAAACTTTGGAAACATAAATACACTTAAAGTTATTCAAGATATCTCAACACTTGCGGATATTCACTATGTTCGTCAAAAAGAGCCATTAGGACTTGGCCATGCCATTTTATGTGCAAAAAAATTTATTGGAAATGAACCATTCGCTGTGTTGCTAGGCGATGACATTATAGATAGTAAAACGCCTGCATTAGAGCAAATGATTTATAAATATAATGAAGTACAATCAAGTATTCTTGGTTGTAAGGAAGTTCCACTACAAGATGTAAACAAATATGGCATCGTAAATTATTCCAAGTTCAATAAAGAAATATTTAAAGTTAAAGGTCTTGTGGAAAAACCAACTGTGGAATCTACTCCTTCTTCACAAGCCATTGTTGGGAGGTATATTTTAACTCCAACAATTTTTGAAATGCTAGAACAAATCAAACCAGATTCGAAGGGAGAATATCAATTAACAGAAGCCATTGATTTATTACTTACAAAAGAACCAATCTTTTCTTATTTAATACAAGGAAATCGATATGATATAGGTGACAAATTTGGCTTTTTACAAGCATCGATTGATTTTGCTTTAAAGAGAACCGAACTTAAAAAACCGCTTGAAAAATATTTAAAAGAATTGGTATTAAAAGATGATAAATTAAGTGTCTCTAAAAAAAATAAATCTACTTATAAATTTTAAACTAAAAAGGAGTGCAAAAAATGCACTCCTTTTTTACATTCAATTATATTACTTTAGAATATTGTATACCTACATAAACTACTACTTGATGATTTTCCCCATCATTTTCGAGAAATAAGTACTCGCTATTTTCTTGTTTTTTTCCATCAACTAACCATGTTGGTCCATCTTGGTTTTCGCCACAAAAAACCTCAATTGAATAGACCGAATCACCATATCTGTAATCAATACTAAATGAGTCCCACTCTATAGGAACACAAGGTTGTATATATAAACGGTTTCCTCTACACTTGATTCCCAGAATATATTCTAGACCTGCTTGGTACATCCAACCAGAAGCACCTGTATACCATGACCAACCTCCACGTCCTTCATGTGGATTTGCTGTGTAGACATCGGCCGACATTACATATGGTTCATTTCCATATGTTTTAATATCACGAATATTTTTTGTATGTGAGATTGGGTTTAAAATAGAGAACAGATCAAATGCCTTATCACGACGATCTAAGATTGCCCAAGCTACAATTCCCCAAATAACTCCATGAGTATATTGCCCACCATTTTCTCGAATTCCAGGTGGGTAGCCTTGTATATACCCCGGACTTGGATATGTTTTATCAAATGCTTTTGTTAGTAAACGTGCCAGATTCAAATCTCGATCTACAAGTTCACGATCAAATGAGCGCATTGCTCTTTCCTGACGATCGATTGGTGTCCCGTTAGCAATAACTGACCAAGACTGGGCAATAGCATCAATTCGACACTCTGTATTCTCCATTGAGCCAAGCCATGTTCCTGCGTCAGTAAATGCACGGCGGAACCAAGTACCATCCCAAGCATTTTTATTCATGTTTATTTCCAATTGAGCTACTTCATGTTCAAATTGCTTTACGATATCTTGTGAAAGGATACCCTCTTCAAATTTCAAAAACCTCTTTAAAATATCTAATAAAAACCAACCTAGCCACACACTTTCCCCACGTCCCTTAGCACCAATCCTACTCATTCCATCATTCCAGTCACCTATTCCCATTAATGGAATACCATGTTCACCAAACTTCAAAGAATGTTTAATCGCGCGTAGACAATGTTCTAGCACTGACCCCTTCTCATCAGACACAACAGTATCCTCATAGCGCTCCAATTCTCCTTCTTTTAGCACTTCACTATACAAAAATGGTACCTCTTTTTGGAGAATTTCTAGGTCTTCTGTCTGTTCTATGTAACGTGAAACAGCATATGGTAGCCATAGTAAATCGTCAGAAAACATCGTTCGAATTCCTTTGTGAGTTTCTTCATGCCACCAATGTTGAACATCACCTTCAAGGTACTGATGCGCTGCGTTTATAAGTATTTGGTTTTTTAATATTGTCGAATCAACATGTAAAAAGGCTAGTGAATCTTGCAATTGATCCCTATAACCAAATGCGCCTCCTGCCTGATAAAAAGCAGTGCGAGCCCATAATCGGCAACTAAGTGCTTGGTACAGAAGCCACCCATTCATCATTATATCCATCGCTCGATCAGGTGTTTTAACTTTCACTTGTCCAAGAGTACTCTCCCAGTACTTTTTAACGTTTGAAATTGTTTCTTCATACGCAGAAGGCCTTCCGTATTGCTGTGCTAGTGAACACGCTTCTTGTTTGGAAGCTGCACAACCAAGCAATATGCTAATCGTCACTTCTTCGTTAGCTGGAAGTTCGATAACAGTTTGTACGGCCCCACAAGAATTTGAAAACACACCAGTTTTCTTGTTAAGTGTTTCTTCTAATAATGCTGTTGGACACTCTAATGTATTGCCCCGCCCAATAAATTCTGTACGGTCACTCGTCCAAGAATACGTATGATGAGATTTCGCTATCGTTTCTGGAAGCGCAATATGTATAAAACCAATCGCGTCACGAAACTTTTCTTGGTACTTGTTTTGTGCAAGTAGTGTACTATTCTCTAAATTCCATTCTGTAACAATGAATGGTGCTTGAGCCTCTCTAAGTACCCCTAGAACCCATTCAGCATAATACGTTATGGCTATCTTCTTTAATTCATCACTTTTATTAAATAATCGAAGTCTAATAATTTTCAACGGATCATCTAACGGAACTGTTGTATCCATAGTAGAAACTACATCTCCATCAAGTTGTTCGAAACTACTATATCCCCTACCATGTATAACCTTATATGTTCGATCACCACCCGCAGGTTTTTGAGTAGCTGACCAAACTTGATTTGTTCCAAGATCTCTTATATAAAGACATTCACCAGGAGGATCGAGGACCGGATCATTATTCCAAGGCGTAAGTTTACATTCACGGGAATTTCGCCACCAACTATATCCAGTACCTAATTCAGTTAATAAGCATCCAAATCTTGGATTAGAAATTACATTACTCCATGGTCTAGGTAAATGCTCATCGTTTTTTACAATCATTTGATACGCATGGCCATCATCGATAAAACTACCCCTACCATTAAAAAATTCACCAATAGGGATACTAATCGCTTGCTTCTCGTGTTGTATTTGTTTTGAAACCTTGATTTTCCGTAATGGATGCAAATCTTTTTCTAATAGACGTAATTGTGCACGTAAACTTGGCCCTCCAGCTTTCAATACTACTCGGGCAACAGCTAAGAGTAAATTTCTTTCATCCTCTGACAACTGGGTTGACTTCAATACAACAATTCGATTCATGTGATAGATTCCACGAGAAATAAGATTTTCATTTAAAGTCCTCATGAACTGATCTTGATAATTGCCAATTGTCTCATCTAATACCACTAAATCAATAGCTAACCCCATCTTCACTAAATATTGATGCTGACAAGCTAAAAGAGTAACAAAGGGCAAATCAGACTCTTTTTTGATGGAAACTAAAATAATTGGCGTGTCCCCACTAATACCAAGAGGCCATAAGGAAGATTGTCCCAATGTATTGTGTGAAATTGCCTCACTACGAATTTTTGTTAACGGTGGGTTAAATAGAAGTCTTCCCGCCAACACATTTGCATCAGTAGCTTGCTTAGGTGTTAAATTCAAATGTCTAAGATCAATTTGTGATCGTACCCAAGCCAAGTGGAATGCTCGATCAACTTGTTTAGAATCACTAAAGCGCTGTACAATTTCAAGCGCTTGTTCATGACTTTTTGTAACACCAGTAACAAAATAAATAGTAGCGGTCTCATTAGTTCCCAATTGTAATGAACGCCTCATTGAAAACGCCGGATCAACAACGGAACCAGTTGAACCTTTTAGATGTGAGTAAATACCTTTTGGTGTTTCAAGAGTATTACCGCGACCTATAAATTCTGCCCGATCTGTTTCAAATTCGTAATCTCCTTTCTCACGTCCATCTACAAAAATTGTGTGAACTGCCCAGATTTCATCCTCCTCATCCTCTCGTGGACGACGCTTAGCTAGCAAACATTGTGCATTTTTATCGAAGCTAGTTTCAATAAAAAGCTTACTAAATGCTGGGTGTGCACTATCTGCAGACTGACTTGCTAGCGCTAATTCTAAGAAAGATGTTACTTCTAATGTACGATTTTCACTACTGTTGTTAACTATTTGAAGTCGTCGTATTTCTGCGTCAACCTCAGAAGATATCGTCAAATCAAGTTTATAAGATATCCCTTCTTTTGTTCCTTCATAAGTAGTTTTGTCAAAACGAAATTGTGTTTTCATATCCATCGTTGTCTCAAACGGGAAACCTGATGTACTCCAAGTTTCTTCAGAGTTGACATCATGAATAAAAATAATTGGCCCAGAAGTTCCTGATACAGGATCTTCTTTCCATCTTGTGACAGCTAACCCATTCCATAAAATCATGCCTGTTCCATCGTTCGCGTTTACACTAGTTAATTGTCCATTTGACAAAACATTAACCTCTGGAATGGAGCTCGGCCCAGTAAATGTACGTTCAGTGTCATCCAAATTACCATCAAATTCAGGAGCTTTTGCATCAACTCCAATTGGTTTTTCAATTAATGCTGCTTTTACTGGCACTCTTTCTTGGAGTAGCAAGTCCGCTGCACAAACTCGTGGATCATGATGGAATCGGTTTACCATTATATCATCAGTCAATAAATTGACAAGGGTTAACATGCTCATACCTTGATGATGCGCCATAAAGCTTTGTATTACTTTATAATCTTGCCCCTTAGGCATTCTAGCTTTTGTAAAATCAACAGCTTCATAAAAGCCATATTCACCTTTTGCACCATATTCTTTAAATTTTTGAAGTGCCAAAAGAGCATCATCACCTGCATATGGAATAGCCATAATGGTTGCATAAGGTGCTAACACCAGATTTCGCTCTAAACCTCGTTCAAGTCCAAGCCCTGGAACACCGAATGCACGATATTGATAATTTAATTGATAATCAAACGCGTAATATCCGCTTTCTGATATACCAAACGGGAGTTGATATTTATCTGCATATTGACGTTGACGATCAATAGCTCCTCGATAAGTTGATTCCCAAATGGTATTTTTAAATGTCCGCATAATCAAGCTTGGCATCATGTACTCAAACATTGTTCCCGACCAAGACAGTAGTGTCTTTTTCTTATTAAAAATTGTCATAGTACGAGCAAGTGTAAACCAGTGAGAAACAGGAATTTGACCAAGTGCAATTCCTACGAAACTAGCCTGCCTAGCTTCTGAAGCAAGTAAATCGTATAGAATCGTATCTTTATGATTTGAGTCAACGTGATAACCAAGGCTAAACAAGCGTTCATCATTGTTATATAAGGATCTGAAATCTGTCAGTTCAATGAGTTGATTAATTTCAATAATAATATTTTCAATACGAGATTGAAATTCTTCTTCTCTTTTTTTCCATTCTATTAGTCCCTGTCTTACTACCATCATATAAGCAATAAAGTTTCCTGAATCAACAGTGGAAACATATCGAGGAGAAAGCGGCTTTGCAGAGCATGTATCATACCAGTTAAGCAGATGTCCATTCCATTTTTCCATATTAGAAATGGTTTTCATAGATAATTCGATTCGATCAAGCATTTTAGATGTATCAATAAAATCTAAATCACGTGCGGCTACAACACAAGTTAAATATAGTCCAATATTTGTTGGTGATGTTCGATGGGCAACGGTTTCATTTGATAGATACTGTACATTATCAGGTGGTAGCCAAGATTCTTCTGATGTAACATATTTTTCATAGAACGACCAAATTTGAAATGCTAATTCCTTTAATTCAGCACGTGCTTTATCCAACCAAACTCTACTTTCAACTTTTAACGGCCGATTTAATTGCTGTATGATTGGCCTTGCTAAAAACCACATAATTAGTTCCACAGTACCAAATATGTAATTTAAAGTACCTTTGGAAAACCATGCCAATAGACCAAACAATATAATTACTGCATATCCAATAGACTCGTACATAAAGACTCTTTTTGTAGCAGGATTGTTACTAATCTGAGCAAATGTGACCCACTCTAGCAAATTTCGTCGGCTAATGTATATCCGGTAAAGAGTTCGTAAAGTAGCATCTACTACAAGAACCGATGTAAACGGCAATGTTACAAATTTAACCAGATTCTGCATAAAATTAATCTTTATTGCACGAATGCTTCCTCTCCCAATTGCACCTTGTAAAAGTGAAAAAAGAAAGGGAAGAAAAACAGTTAAAAGTACGATTGTTTCCCAAATCCAAGCTTTACCCGGTAATACACTAAATCCTAGTAAGGCAATTAGTAAAAGAGCTGGTGAAAGTAGACTGCGGCGCAAATTATCAATAATGTGCCAACGTGTTAATCCACATAAATCAACTCGTTTATTCTCACCATTACGATCTACACAATTTTTTCCTAACCATTTGATAAGTTGCCAATCTCCTCGGATCCATCTATGCTCTCGACGTTGGAATGAATAAAAGGAACTAGGATACGACTCAACAACTTCAATATCAGAAGTTAGTCCTGCTCTAAGAAACCCACCCTCTAGTAGATCATGACTAAGTACCTGATTATCCGGTATCCGATTTACCAAGGTTTTTTGAAATGATTCTACATCAATAATACCTTTACCCACAAAAATTGCATGACCAAACAAATCTTGGTATACGTTTGATACGGCAAAAGAATACGGGTCAATTCCTGGCTCCCCTGCCCATAAAGAAGTAAAGCGTGACTTTTGTGTTGAGTCAAAACTCACGCCTACTCGTGGTTGTAATAAGCCGAAACCTTCAATTACGCGTGTTTCATCTGTATTTAATCGTGGTCGATTATACGGGTAATGAATGGTACCAGCCATTCGGCCAACAACACCAATTGGTAATTGGGTATCTTGGTCTATTGTAAATACATATCGAATCTTCCTTAATATATCTTTATCTCCATGAATTGTTGTAAAACTAGAATTGTCACTACCAGTCAATAACTCAACAAACTCTACTATTTTTCCACGTTTCCTCTCCCATCCCATATAAAGATTGTCTGTTGGATTGTAAAGTCGGGATCTGTGAAATAAGAAAAATTTATCTTCCCCATATTCCTTACACAATGCATCGATCCTTGAAGTAACATATGTCAATAGTTCATGATCTTCAGCTTTTGATTCAGTCAACGCATCTGTAAAATCACCTAAAATACCGAAATAAATATTATTTTGACGATTTGCAAGATAATGAACCAAAAGTTGATCCACTACTTCATCTACTTCTTTGGTGTTTGACCATATAACTGGAATAACGACCATTGTACTAGCATCTTCCGGAAGTTCTTCTGAATAATCAAACCTTAAAAGTTTTACAGTGCGACTATATCGACAAATTAATTTATGGGCAATCGTTATAGCCCACTCACTAACAGGTAATACAAGAGCTACTATTATCGCTATCCACGATAAAGGTCGAAAGAATCCCCCAGCTGTTATCCATCCACCAGAGAGAACCAATATTCCAATAAACAATAAAGCTACAGTTGATAAATACAAATACAATGGTTGTTTTTGTAAAGATATTTGTGGAAGAATACGTGGTCTAGTTTTCTTCAAAAGTGCTTTACGTATTTCTATGTTTCCTTGGGCATCAAACAAATAATAATCAATATAAGCCTTTCTTGGCATTACATTTGTTTGATCCGGCTCTACTATTTTCGATTTGGCCAGATGTAGTGCTGTCTCAGCTACTAACATTTCTGGTACTTTTAACTGGTTTGCAATCTCTGCAACACGTCCACGAATTATGTCTCGACTGTCTAAATCTAAACTTTTATAATCGATAGTTGATGGATCAGAGAGTAAAAATTGTTCTAGATGTGAAATTTTTGTAAATGTTAATCTCCATGGCTGTCGCTCTAACTTATGTAAGCTTTGAACTAAATTCCCACAACTTACTTGCAAGTCTGCTTGCAATTGGTTCTCAAGCGAAACAATCTGCTCAAGGCTAAATTCACTATTCTCTATGTGAGCTGCAAGCCAGTCATGAACGATATGCATATTTGGTTCCAATTCGCTCAAATGTCGCACTAAATGTACAATTTCAATTGGACCAAACGGTTTTTTACGTGCTTCTCTATCCAATAAAATTCGAATTTTATCGTCTGATAACTTTGTTATTTTTTCAAGAATTGAAGTAATAGAATCACATATTTCGTGACGACGTTGTACTTCAACCATCGCTCCAGACAAACGGCGTATTAAAGTAACTCGCATAGCACTTGGCAAAGCCCAGCATTCTAGATCTTTTAGAACAGATACCTCTTGGTAGGCTTTTATATACCCTTCAAATGAGTTGACCTCATATCGACCACCCACATGCTCTAAGTAATCATTGCAAAGTGCATATATTCTTGGCATCCCAGTAGAATTTAATTTTGGTAGTTTATGTAGTGTTTCCCGTGGCAGCTTACTTAACACTTCTTGAGCTTGAGTCTCTATAAAATTAATGTGATCTAGGAGCCAGTCTACCGCTGGTTGCCTACAATTCACTTTATTGTTACTCAGTTTTTCTGCAAACGTATGTAGATTAGCCATATCTTTTTGAAATCCTGGCCAATAACGAACAATTAAAAAATTGTTCACAAAAATTTCCTGAGTTAAAGCAAACTCACGTCCTCTTTCTTTTAATTGTTCATTACTAAGTATCATATAAACCTCCTATGTAACCCGAAAAATAGTCCATAGTGGTAAATATCCCCTTAATCTTACTTTTTTATTTATGAAAATTAAACTTTTGGGAGCTAGGAGGATGAATTTTGAAAGAATAGAAGGAATAAAAATTTTTGAATCTGAAAAACTAAAGAACTGACCATAAAACACTTCAGTTTGGCAAATCTCTTAAAAGAAGAAAAAGGCAACGTACTAATTTCCGCTGCCTTTTATTTTGTATTATTTAGTTTTTAAAACAAGCTCAGCCACACACTCAACATGAGCAGTATGCGGAAACATATCAACAGGCTGTAAATACTTCACTTCATAACTCTTACTCAATACCTTCAAATCCCTAGCCAACGTAGAAGGATTACAAGAAACATATACTAATTTCTTCGGTTTAATCTTTAATACAGTATTTAAAAACTCCTCATCACAACCAGTTCTCGGTGGATCCGTTATGATAACATCTGGTTTCCAGCCTTCGTTTAACCATTTCGGTAATACTTGTTCAGCTTTACCTGCTTCGTAATGAGTATTTGTAAAACCATGGCTTAGGGCATTTGTTTTCGCATCGATGATCGCTTCTTTCGTAACGTCCATGCCTCGAACTTCTTTTGCGTCTTTTGCTAGCCATAGTCCGATTGTCCCTACTCCGCAATAAGCATCTACGACTTTTTCTGTTCCAGTAAGTGCTGCTGCTTTTTTGACTTCATCATATAGCTTAACTGTTTGTTCAGGATTTAATTGGAAAAACGCTCTAGCCGAAAGTTCGAATGATAAGTCTCCAAGCTTTTCTTCAATTACTTCTTCACCTGATAAATAGACAGTTTCACGACCAAAGATCACTGAAGTCATTTGGTTATTAATGTTTTGCATTAAGCTTGTAACTTCAGGAATTCGCTTTTTAATTTCACTGATTAGTTCATTTTTCTGAGGAAAATCTTTCGTTCCTGTTACAAGTACTAATTGGATTTGACCTGTACGTAAACCAACTCGCGCTACGATTGTTCGAATTACCCCTTTATTTTTTCGTTCATTATAAACAGGGATATTTAAACGAGTTAAAATTTTCTTCACTTTACCAGTAATTTTATTTAAATCCTCATGTTGGATTGGGCAATGGCCAATATCGACAACATTATGAGAGTTTTGTGTATATAGTCCAGCGATGATTTTATTTTTTTCTAGCCCAGCTTGAAGCTGACTTTTGTTTCGATAATTCCAAGGATTTTCCATACCGATCGTTTCTTTAATTGGTGTTTTTTCTAGTAAATCTTTCGCATACTTTTCCATTGCTTGGATGACAATGTCGCGTTTATATCGAAGTTGTCCTTCATAAGATGCATGCTGAATTTGACAGCCACCACATTTTTCATAGATTTTACAAGTCGGCTCTACACGATCTGGTGATGCTTTTCGAATACGTTGAATTTTCCCTTCAGCAAAACCGTTACGAACATTCGTTACCTCTGCTACTACTTCCTCACCAGGTAATGCTCCTTTAATAAAGACTACTTGTCGTTTGAAGTAACCGACACCCTCACCATTAATCCCGATACGTTTAATTGTAATAGGAAAGGATTGTCCTACTTCTAATTTATTTTCTAACTGATTGCTCATATATACAACTCCATTATTCTATGCTCTTCCAAAGATAAAGGGCAGCGTAGCTTCCAAACGGAGAAACCTGTTCCTTTACATAATCCATTATTTCTTTTGAAGGCTTTTCATCTAAATTTAAAAGCTTTTGAAGTGCGATTTGAATTCCAACATCACCAACCGGGAAAATATCTTTTCGACCTAGACCAAATAATAAGAAGTTTTCAACTGTCCAAGGACCGACTCCCTTTAGTTTAATTAACTCCTTAGAAATTTCATCCGAAGATAATGTCCGATAATCTTGATGACTTAAAACTCCCTCACTCCAAGCTTTAGCAATTCCAATCATATATTCAGCTTTTCTAGTACTAAGCTGCAAATCTCTTAACTCATCTATTGTTAAATTAGCAATTATTTCAGGTGATGGAAAAAACCACGAATTACCAATTCTTTCACCATACATTCGAACAAATCGTTTTGTTACTTGGATTGCAAATGTACGCTGTATTTGTTGATGAATAATACATGTAATTAAACAGGCAAAAGGATCATTTGAAACGGTAATTGGTGTATGTCCAAAAAGGTCAACTAGAGGAGAAATTGTAGTTTGTCTTAAATGATGATGTAGTTCGTCAAATTCTGTTTGCCATTGCAAAATAGTCGCAACTTCTTCGAGAATTTTCTCTTTATTTTCATGTTCACTAATAACTTCAAATTGAACCGGAACATCATTTATTTTCTTAACCTTTACAACTGCTTGTTCCCCATCAATATAAAGTGGAACGCTTAACCGCTTTTCAGCAGAATGCACTGTAAAAGTTGGCTCATGCTCTAATCTCTTTAAAACTTCTTCCCATTTATATGGTGTTTCTAAAGCAACCTCTTCCTTCCACATTCTCCCGTTCCTCCTTAATTACTCTGAAGTGTATTATAGCATAACAAGTACCGCTTAAGTAAATTTGTGTGAAACGCAAAAAAACTAGAGAAATAATCTCTAGTTGAGTGTGATAAAAATTTGATTTTTAGTCTGAAAATACAAAAAAAGCTTGGGGACTAGTCAAGCTTTCTTTGACACAGTGAACTACCCACCACTTAGTAAACCTTCCGGTCTACTTGAAGTGGGGGCTTCTCGACTTATCGTTGCTTTTACTAGCCAACGAAAACTGACCGAGCTACCCCTCTTGTTCCAAGAGTTTTTGCTTCTATGCTAATAAAATAGGCGAATACCTTCATTTTTGATATTGACTGCTGAATTGTAGTCACGATCTGTCGCATAACCGCATGAACAATGGTAGGTGCGTTCAGATAGTTTCATCAGTTTTTCTGAACCACAACAAGAACACTTCTTAGTGGAAGGAAACCACTTATCAATTTTCACAAACTGTTTTCCTTGTTCTTTTAGCTTGTACGCTAAGAAAGTAGTGAACATACCCCAACCATTGTCGTGAACGCTTTTACCAAAATGAAGGGCTTGAGACATTCCTTTCATGTTCAAGTCCTCAATTACGACAGCATCAAAGTTAGAAGCTAATTCTTTTGACTTATGATGAAGGAAATCTTTGCGTTGGTTCGCTACTTTCTCATGAAACTTAGCCACTACTAGACGTTGCTTATTCCAACGTGCAGAACCTTTTTTACGCTTAGAAAGAATCCGTTGTGCTTTTGCTAATTTTTCTGACATAACACGATAGTAGCGAGGATAATTGGCTTTCTCATTCTCGCTACTCACATATAATTCAGCCATAGCAAAGTCTAATCCAATAACGTTTTTCACTTCTTTTTGTACAAATTCTTTTTCGTATTCTGTCAAAATAGAAACATAGTATTTACCTGTAGATGTCATGGAGATTGTGCATGACTTGATTATGTGGTCTTGTGGAATTTTTCGATGTTGTCTGATTCGTACCATTTTTAGCTTTGGTAATTTGATATGGCGAGCAAATAACAGTATGTTTCCGTTTACGAGATTGGTCGTATATGAATTTCTACCCTTTTTGTTCTTGAATGTAGGAAAGTCATTGTGACCACTAAAGAAATTCTTAAAAGAAGTTTGCAAATTTAGTTGAGCGTTTGCTAAGGCTAAAGAATCAACTTCTTTTAACCACTCAAATTCTGCTTTATATTTTGCAGGAGTTGGAAACTTTTGTTTCTTTAGTTGTTCTTTATCATCTTTGTATTTCTCGTATGTTTCTTTTCGTTCTGCCAACATTTTGTTGTATACGAATCTCACACAACCGAAAATTTTTCGCATAAGTAATGCTTGTTCTTCTGTTGGGTATAAACGAAACTTATATGCTTTATTGTGCTTTGCCATATCATTCCACCTCACTTTTGACCTTGATTTTCAATTTATTTCTTAATGGTAACTGTTGTAGCAGACAGAAACTTCTTGGCTAAAGCCAACCGAAAGTCATTAAATTTTAAGGGAATTGGGAAACTTTCAAGTCCAATTAGGTTTCAAAACTTATCAAATATCGCTACAGCGGTGTGGATATTTGCTATACTTAAATGATAACGATTATCATTTTCAAAGTCAAGTGTTGGATAAAAATAATTTACTTTTTGCAGTTACTCCCTCAAAACGATTATTCCCCTCTACTCTCCTCTACCTTAAAATATCTCCGTAAATAATTGGAAATAATACAAGTACGATACCTACTTACCATTCGTAAATTCTGTTCTTTCGAAGACGCATTAGGTTATAATTTATGATAAACTATTTAATTGAAAGTAGAGACTAGTGAGGTAAGACTATAATGGAAAAAGCCAAAGTTAGTGTAGTCGTTGTTGCACATAATCATGAAGATGTCTTAAAAGATTGCCTAAACAGTTTACAAGGTCAATCATTAACAGATATTGAAATGATTATTATAGACAACGGTTCATCTGATAATAGTAAAGAAATAATTGAGGAATATTCGAATTCACATAAAAATTTTCGCTCCATATCATTAGAGCAAATGACAAAAAACAAAGCACGTAACATAGGTTTACATGAAGCTACTGGAGAGTTTGTGGCATTTATCGATGCGGATGATATTGTTAATCCATCAGCCTATGAAAATTTATATAACAGTGCAATAAAAGATCATACTGATATCGCTTTAGGAAATATCCAATTATTTAATGGTACAAGAAAATGGGAACACCATGAATTAAAATCAATCATAAAAAAAGATTTACCAACATTACGAGAGTTCCATAAACATCCGGAACTTCTGTTAAATCCTTCTATTAAAAATATGATTATTAAGAGAAGTTTATTAAACGATAATCAATTGCAATTCAATGAGTCTTTAACAGAACAGCAAGATTTATTATTTACCCAACAATCTTTTATTTGTTCAAATAAAGTTTACGTAACTTCAGATATCGTAATTAAAGTGAGAGATTTAACGAACAGTGATGTCATCAAACAAACTAGTACTTTAGAATTTTTTGATAACCTTCTCGTTACTCAAACAGAATTAATAAACTATTATAATTTGAAAGATATCACCTCTCACTACTCGCATGTTGAGAAAAAATTATGGGATTATTATTTAACGTCATTACTGACAAAGGCATACTATTTCCCTTCCGAACAGTACAAAGAACTTTTAAGGATTTCATCGGATTTTGCTAAAAACTTGTCTAAAAATCTAATGGAAAATAATACTTCTAAAATTAGTAAAGTATTTTATACAATTTTTCTTAATCAAGATCCAGAAGAATTTCATTTATTGATGACTCTATTATCAGATCGTACCTTACAAAAAGGTGCAGTAATGATAGAGGGAAAATATTATCATTATTTTGCAAAGTATTTTCCGAAATATAAAGAATACCTAGAAATTAAGGAATTTAATTTACATCAAAAAATTGAAATCCTTTCGTTACGAGGTGACCGCTTGCAAGTTGGTGGCTTCGCATTTATCGAGGAAATTAATAATTTAGATTCTATTAAGGAATTACAGTTTAAAAATAAATCAAATGGTCAACTCATTACAGTTACACTCGAAACTCTTGAGCGTTCTGATTTGTCCTATCTTTTCTCAAAAAATAGTATCAATTATAGCGATGGTGGCTATAAAACAACTACAATTGAGCTAAGTAAAATATTACCTGATGGCGATTATGAAGTGTTTATTTCGGTAAAAGTTGGAGATATTTCACTAAGAAAACCACTTCATATTTTCTATTTTTCAACAAAGGCAAATTCAAAACCAGCAACAACTAAAACACACAGTATCGTACCTTATTTTCCAAAGAAAAATTTGCACATTCGAATCAAAAAAACAGGCTTACTCGGAAAATTAAAAACAAAGATCCAAAAATCATTCCGTGATATCGTTTATGAATTTGGGTTACTTGTACTAAGGAGAGAATGGAAGTCATTCCTTATTTTTTACCTTTACCGTTTAACGCAAAAATACTATCGAAATAAGCATATTTGGTTAATTGGAGAACGAAAAGATACGGCACAAGATAATTCATACCACTTATTCAAGTACATTCAAAAAAATAAAGTAAGAGATAACTGTTATTATTTGATTGATAAAAAGGCAAAGGATTACGAATATATAAAGGAATTCGGAAACATTGTACAATATGGTAGTTTAAAGCACACACTTTACTTACTAACTTGTGATAAAACAATTAATGCCTATTCTGAGCGTGCCAACATGTACACGCACGAGTACTTACAAGTTTTAAAATGTCATCCTGAGTGGCAGCAAAATCAAAAAATCCTTATTCAACATGGCGTTATTGGAGTTAGTCGTGTAAATCATGTACTAAATAAAAATCGAATGGGCTATTCACTGTTTATCGTTTCATCTGATTTTGAAAAAGATCATATTGTTAACGAATTCGGTTATGCTGAAAATGAAGTGGCCGTTACTGGATTAGCTAGATGGGATGCACTCGAAAATACAGGGAATGGGAAAACCATATTAATCATGCCAACGTGGAGAAACTGGAATAAAAGTACTCAGCAATTAATGAACTCTGAATACTTTAACCGTTATTTCTCTTTACTAAGTAATCCTGAATTTCATCAAATACTAGAAAAAAATGATTTAAATATCATTTTCTATCCGCACTACCAGACTCAAATTTATATGAAGGAAGTTCCGGATTTCCATAAAAGAATAAAAACGATCCGTCAAGGTGAAGAGACTGTCCAATCACTATTAAAAAGATCAGATTTATTAATCACCGATTATTCAACAGTTTCATTTGATTTTTCATATATGGAAAAACCAGTTATTTTCTATCAGTTTGACTATAAGCGATTTTATTATGAGCATTACAACCAAGGACCAATTACACAAGAATTACTTTTTGGCGAAGTTGTAACTGAAGAAGAGCAAGTTCTTAACGGAATAAAAAAATTCGCTAATAAAGATAAACAATTCCTAGAAAATACAGTTGAAAATCCATTTGTAATCAAAACACCTAAGCAACATGCTAAACTAAACTACGAAGCAATCGCAAACCGTTAAAGAAAACTCTAAAATTGGCTACTACGGCGAGTACGACCCCTTGCTGCCAATTAAAGAATAAAAAAGCTAATGATTTAAGCAGTTAATAAAACTACTTAATCATTAGCTTTTTATTTTTTAGGTACATAAAAGTTCGGATCAAACCCGCTTCGTTCCATCATTAAGTCATCTAAACTTCTAAAATGATACCCACGTTTATGTAAGCCAGTAATAATTTCATCCATCGCTTCTGCATTATCCTTCGATACAGTATGCATTAATATAACTGCTCCAGGATGAATCATTTTCATCACATTATCATAAGCATATTTCCAACCTCTTTGTTGATCAACCTTCCAATCAACATATGCCAATGACCAGAAAATATTTTCATATCCTTGTTTATTAACTAGTTGTAAAGTACGTTCGCTAAAAACTCCTCTTGCAGGTCTGAAATATTTCATATCTGATCGGCCAGTCAATTCCTGATATGCCATTTTAACTTGTTCCAATTCCTCAATAATCTTTTGATCACCAATCGTTGTCATATCAGGATGACTCCATGAATGGTTTCCGACTATATGCCCTTCATTAACCATTCGTTTCACTAATTCAGGATTTTCCTTAATATAATGACCTGTTATAAAAAAAGTCCCATGAACACCATGTTTCTTTAAAACATCCAAAAACTTTGGTGTAAAGCCATTTTCATAACCATTATCAAAAGTTAAATAAACATCTTTTTTTGTAGTATCCCCTAAATACACTGACCCCGTATTTGATACCAATTTATTAAGTTGCTCACCAGCATCAGGTGGAGTCTCATTTTTCGCAGGAACAATCCCCCAGCCATGTGGCGTATTACTATAAGCAAATGTAGTACTAGGATATACTAAGAAAAAAGTAAGAATATATACAATTATTTTTTTCAATTCATTCACCTCACTTAAAAATAGTATCTGTTAAAAATAGTATCTGTAAATAAATTAGAAATATGAAAAGAATTGGTGTATTTTTGACATAAAACTAAAATTTTCTAACATGGATTTTTGATCAAAAGAAGATGCTTGTATGACTGGATGTGTTTTTCGATTTAACCTGAAATTTTTTGAACTTAGGACCATTAATTTACCCTAAAATTAGACTTTTTCTTCATGATTTAACTACTTATTTGCACGCTAGAGGGGCTTATTTGCTGTTTTCATTTATTTAATTGCAGATATGCCATTTTTATTTGCTGTTTTCGTATTTTTAATTGCTGTTATGCTATTTTTAATTGCAGTTTTCGTATTTTTATTTGCAGTTCCATTCTTATTTGCAGAGTTAAAACGTTTATTTGCACTTATCATATTTTCATTTGCAGCTCTCATTCCTTTATTTGCAGTATTAGAACGCTTATTTGCAGCACAGTTCTTATTTGCAGTATTAGAACATTTATTTGCTCTTATTACATTTTTATTTGCTGTTTTCGTATTTTTAATTGCAGATATGCTATTTTTATTTGCCGTTTTCGTATTTTTATTTGCAGTTCCATTCTTATTTGCAGAGTTAAAACGTTTATTTGCTCTTATCACATTTTTATTTGCAGCTCTCATTCCTTTATTTGCAGTATTAGAACGCTTATTTGCAGCACAGATCTTATTTGCAGAATTAGAACATTTATTTGCACTGATCACATTTTCATTTGCATATCCCCTCCCTTTATTTGCAGCCCCCCACAAAACAAAAAAAAGCAATGCCAAAAAAATGACATTGCCCTTAAATCTCAATTATTAAAATACCTTCTTAGCCATAGTAGCTAATTTCTCAAGTGAACTCTTATCTACATCTTTATGCAATGAATTACCATGAGAATCCATTGTTACTACTGCTTTGAAGCCTTCAACTTGTAAGTGCCACATAGCTTCAGGAATACCAAACTCTAGGTAGTTTACGTCTTTTACTTCTTTAATACATTGTGAGTAGTATTGTGCTGCTCCACCAATTGCATTTAAATAAACGCCGCCGTGGTCTTCTAGAGCTTTTAATGTTTTTGCACCCATTCCGCCTTTACCGATTACAGCGCGAATGCCGAATTTTTTCATGATATCGCCTTGGTATGGCTCCTCACGAATACTTGTTGTTGGACCAGCTGCTTTAATGTGATATTTGCCTTCTTCATCTTTTAATACTACAGGTCCACAGTGGTAAATAATTTGTCCATTTAAATCGACTGGACAATCGTGGTCTTTTAAATGATGGTGGATTGCGTCGCGTCCAGTGTACATCATGCCACTAATTGAAACTACATCTCCAACTTTTAAATCACGGATTTGTTCTTCTGTAATTGGAGCTACTAATTTGACTTCGCGTGGTGCTTCAGTCGTTTCATTCGTTTCATTTGTAAAGCTAATTTCTTCGCCTTCGCGGTATAGCCATTCTGAAATATCACCAGTTTCAGGATTGATTTTCATTCCTAAACGGCGGAATGCCCAGCAGTTATAAGCTACTGAAACGAAGAAGCTCGCCGGTAGACGGTTCATTACACCGATTTTACAGCCAAGTAGAGTTGTTTCTCCACCAAAGCCCATTGTTCCTACGCCAAGCTTGTTAGCATTTTCCAAAATGTAATCTTCCATTGCTTTAAGCTCTGGAATTGAATTTTCATCATCAGATAAACGGAATAATTGATCCTTTGCAAGCTCATAACCGCTAGTACGGTCTCCACCAATACCAACTCCGATGAAACCTGCGCTACAGCCTTGTCCTTGTGCTTGGTATACGCTGTGTAAAATACATTTACGGATACCATCTAAATCACGACCTGCTTTTCCAAGTCCTTCAAGTTCGCATGGTAAGCTGTATTGGATGTTTTTATTTTCACATCCGCCACCTTTTAAGATTAGGCGAATATCGATATAGTCACTTTCGTGTTGCTCAAATTTAACAACAGGAGTACCTGGTCCTAAGTTATTTCCGCTGTTTTTACCAAATAAAGAATCTACAGAGTTAGAACGAAGCTTACCATCTTTTGTAGCTTGTTCAATCGCAGCATAAATTGCTTCTTTTATCACAAGTTGGTTTACCCCAACTGGCGTTTTCACTTTAAAAGTTGGCATACCAGTATCTTGGCAAATAGGTGAAACATCGCCCTCAGCCATCATGATATTGTTTGTAATCGTTTCCAATGCGATGGCGCTTCTTGTACCTGCAGTTTCACTTGCTTTAGCTTGTCTGATTGCTTTACGTACGTCTTTTGGTAGATTTGTTGATGTTTCTACAATTAATTGATAAATACTTTCCTGTATGTGTTGCATTCATGCTCCCCCTTAAAACCCTTTATAAAAATACTGAATGTTCCCCTCTTCATTATAATACAATTTTTAATAAACGGAATAAAAAAAGCCCTTCAGAATTAGTTTCTGATTTGGGCAAATATTTAGCTACTTCTATAGTTAACAATTTAACAATGTACACATACTGTTCGCTTTCCAATAAAAAAAGCCCATTACAATGGACTCAATCTGGGCGATTTACTTCACGACATTTACTTTCTAAGTCATCTAAAACTGATAATAATTGATCTAGCTCTTCTAAGCTTACTTCTTCAGCTTCTAATGATTCAATTGTTTCCATTACTGAATTAAAACGTTCTTTAATATAG
Organism: Bacillus sp. AFS053548; assembly: GCF_002575105.1. Classification (NCBI taxonomy): domain Bacteria; kingdom Bacillati; phylum Bacillota; class Bacilli; order Caryophanales; family Bacillaceae; genus Bacillus; species Bacillus sp. AFS053548. The sequence goes on from NZ_NUHI01000017.1 coordinate 33,784, forward strand.
GATAATTGTTCTGTGTTTGACATGAAATGATCGTCCTTTCTAATACAATTGCTATTTATATTATACCCGTTGCCATTAATTTATATATATCTATAAATTTTTGATGTTTGCTTCCCTGTTCAACGTGTCCGATTTTACCGAAGCTACTCTCGTTTGGTTTAACACTCCAAGGGCGTAAATTCGGATACAACGAATCCTACATAGTTGAGCAATCGTTTAAGTGATTATTCTCAACTTTTTTAATTGACTTGGTTTTCGTCTGATTTTTAGCCTACCCACTATCATGGTTCTACCCAATGCAGAAGTCACTTTCGCGAAACATCCTAGATTCACAGTAGGTAAACTAATTGTATCATGAATTTATTATTACGTAGCAAGGCAATTGGAAACATTTCCGCTTTCTTATGTTAAAGTTTGATAACTTTTCACAGAAAATTATTAATTTATTTAGCAGTTACTTGCCTAATTCGACATTTTTTTAAATTTTAGGAAGTTATTTCTATACAACGCTTAACTTTCTTTCTTATAATAGTTGAGGAAAATTAAATTAGTCTAATACTTATGGGTGCAGTTTTGTACCTAAAGGAGTAATCACATGAAAAAATTATTACAACAAATAACGCCTACATATGATCCTTGGGAAGCGTATTTAGATGTTGAAGAGTATGGTAAAAACATGCTTACAAATGTAGAGTTTACGACTACAACGATATGTAATATGCGCTGTGAGCATTGTGCTGTCGGATATACTTTACAACCAAAGGATCCAAATCCACTACCTATTGAGCTAGTTTTAAATCGCTTAGAAGAGATTGAAAAGCTTCGTTGTATTAGTATCACTGGTGGAGAACCGATGCTTTCAAATAAAATGTTGAACGGATATGTTGTGCCTTTATTGAAATATGCACATGAACGTGGCGTACGTACTCAAATTAATTCAAATCTAACATTAGATTTTGAAAGATACGAAAAAATAATTCCTTATTTAGACGTGCTACATATCTCTCATAATTGGGGAACTGTTGATGAATTTGTAGAAGCAGGATTTGCGATGATGGAACGTAAGCCGACATATGCGCAGCGTGCTAAATTATTCGAAAACATGATTGAAAACAGCCGACGCCTTGCTGATGCTGGAGTTATGGTATCCGCTGAAACAATGTTAAACAAACGTACTCTTCCATACTTAGAAAAAATCCATCGTCAAATTATAGAAGAAATGAAATGTCAGAGGCACGAAATTCACCCTATGTATGCCAGCGATTTCGCTAGTACATTAGAAGTACTTACAAAATCAGAACTTCGCGAAGCAATTTCAACTTTACTTGATGTTCGTGATGAAAATATTTGGATGCTATTTGGTACTCTACCGTTTTATCCATGTAGCGATGATCAAAACGATTTAGACATCATTCAAAGATTATATAATAGTAAGAATGTAACATTACGAAATGACCCTGATGGTCGTTCTCGCTTAAATGTAAATGTATTTGATGGTAGCATCATCGTTACTGATTTTGGTGATGTACCTCATCTAGGAAATATTCAAACCCATACATTACAAGAAGCATATGATACTTGGACATTATCAAAAACTGCAAATGAACTAAGCTGTCATTGCCCAGCAGTTAAATGCTTAGGACCTAATATTCTTGTAAAAAACAGCTATTATCCTGAAACTGATTTTTCGAATAGAAGTACTAAAATTTTAAAGGGAAATTAAATTCTTTAAAAAGAGCATGTCATTTTTTGGCATGTTTTTTTGTGTAATTAAAACAAAAAACCACAAGGAAAATAATCTACCTTGTGGATCTCTCTATTATCTAGGGTGTGGTGAAGCAAAATAACCAAATGAAACATAATCTTGAACAGGTATCCATGCACCTACACCTTGTGATACTACATTTTTAACTTGTAGAGTTCTTTTATTACCTTTTAAGATTAAGTAGACTTCTCCAAATGTGACTTTTCCTTTTTCATTAACTGCAGGAGCATAAGCATATAAATAGCCGAGTTGCTTTGGTGGTACATTATATACTCTCTCGTTTTTAGTTCCAGCTCCAACTACTGTTTGGAATGCTAGTGGGAGAGTTGTTTTCTCTGATGCATCATGCATCATTAAATTAATCACGTCATCCGCATTTCTTACTTTAGCAGTTAAACCACCTTTAATAATTTGTTGCGAATTTTGGTAGTATTTTATTCGTCTGTATGCTTTATCTCCTCTATTATCTAAAAAGTTTGTATTAATTTTTTTATATTGCCAATTAATTGTTGTCTCATTTGATTCGTAATTTAAAGGCCAAACTCCTAAGAAAATTTTCGCATTATAGCCTACTGCAAATGGTGCTTTGCTGACATAGGATTCATTAAACATACGAATTAGATTGGGATTCTCAATTTTCACATTTGATGAATCTAATAACTGCTTAGCTAATCCCCCTGGTTGAAGTTCTGGTAGGTCCTGAGTTGGATTAGGGTAAGTATTCTCTTTTGTCACGTTTGCAGCCGAACGTGGGACTTTAATATCTGAATTAGCTGCAAAAGTTGTTTGTCCATTATTTAAAGAAATAATTAAAATAGCTATATTAACAAGAACGAATGGCTTAAACCATTTAGACATATTCATGCCCCTTTCACAAATAAGGAAATTATTACTCTTAGCATGAACATTTTATGTAAATATATGTATTCCTTAAAATGAAAAATTTTGCTATGAACTCAGCTTAATATAAAGTTTCTCAATTGGACCTCTTAACTTCTGCAAAATAGGTCCAATACAGAATGTAATTAAGACGGTTCCGATTCCAATTGGACCTTTTAGAAGAAATGCCAATACTAAAGCAAACACTTCACCAATCGTTTTTGCCACGCCTAAACTTACTCCAAACCGCTTATTTAGCGAAATCATTAAATCATCTATTGGACTTAACGGAAACTTAGCTTGCAAATAAATTGCAATACCAATAGTCATACTTAAAATGGCTAGTCCTAATTGAATATATCTAGTGACCATATTTGAATCAAATAAATGCTCCGACTCTACAGTTAGCCAAAAATCAAGAAATCGTCCAATTAAAATAAACGTAATCGCAGCAAGCCAATCCGGTCTTTTCCTTTGTAAAAAAGCATTTACAAACAACAGTATTGATGAGTTAATAATAATCCAATTTCCAACAGATAAGCCAAAGGTTTTCGACTCACCAACAGCTAATGCATCCCATGCACTAGCTCCTAGTCCAGCTTTAATCGCTAAACTAATTCCTAAAGTTAAAAATAGTAATCCAATTAAATAAAATAGAGTTCTTATTATTATTTTCAAGTATTACCACCTTCAATTTTCGTTTTTATAATAAGTAGAAACCGATTCCCATAATCAAATAAGCAGCTAATAATGTTAACCCTTCAAACCAGTTTGTATCTCCGTCATTCATAATCGCAATTGTTAAAAATACGGAAGTAATCATCGAGATTAATTCCGGCATGGAAAATATTAATGGCATTCTTTCCCCAATAAACAATGAACAAATCACTAACACTGGCGCTACGAACATAGCAATTTGTAATGATGAACCAACAGCAATTTCTACCGAAACCCCTACTTTATTTTTATATGCCATCACAATTGCAGATGCATGTTCAGCAGCGTTACCAACGATTGCAACAACGATTATACCGATAAATAATTCAGTCCATCCGAACTTATCTCCCACTGTCGTAAACGTATGAACTAGCTTCTCTGAAACATATCCAACAGCAACAGTAGCTAACGCTAAAATAATCATGGCTTTCCCTGTTCCCCACTCAGCTTCTTCATGCTCTTCTACGATCTCTTGATTTTTAGCTACGTAAACCCCACGATGTGTAACTAATTTGAAGTAAAGTGCTGCTAGATATAAAACCATTAAAACAATCGAAACACCTACACTAAGTGCCATCTTATCATTTGCAGTCATTTTAACTGAAAAAATTTCAGGAATGACAAAGGCTAGTACGACCGCAAAAATCAATAACCCTGAATTATGTCTCGCATCGTAAACATTAAAGCTTTGACGTTTATATTTTAATCCACCAATAAAAAAGGATAGTCCACCTACAAGTAGTAAGTTTCCTATTACAGAACCTGTTAATGATGCTAACACCACTTCCGATAAGCCATTTTGTAATGCAAAAATCGCGATAATTAACTCTACCGCATTCCCGAATGTCGCATTTAAAAGTCCCCCAATTCTCGGACCAGCTGCAATCGCTAAGCTTTCAGTAGCTCTTCCCATAATGCCGGCTAATGAAATAATCGTTATACAGTAAATGATAAATAATAAAATCTCGCTCCAATGCATCAAGCTCCCAATTACCGATAATGGTACACCGATAAACGTAACAATAAAAAATAAACGATGAGCCATAAAAACCTCCTAAATAAATTTCCTTATAAATATCATATGCAAAAGACTTAAAAAAATAGGTTTAAATGTAAAACAATTAACAAACACTTAAAGTGTTGATGGCAAAAATCAGCTATCACTTGGATAAAAGTTTAGTTTTTACTTATATTGCTCAAAGGATTATGACCTCGAGAACTAGAATATCTTATGTTGGAGATTCGGTTGGTAGAAAAGATTTCTACCTCCCTTTCTTCTGAACTAGGAGGGAGTTAATAAAAATGATTCAGCAAAATATTATGAAAGTACTTAAAGCGAAACAATTAGGTCTATTTACAACCATTCGTGAAGACTTTCCGCATAGTTGCTATATGGTATTTTTCTTTAAAGGCCTAACACCTTATATCGCTACAAATAAGAATTCACAAAAAGTAGAAGATATAAAAAATAATCCAAACGTACATATACTACTGGGTCATGATGGTGATCAATTAGATGATAATTTTGTAGAGATGTTTGCAAGAGCTGAAATAATTGAAAATGCAGATCCTGAAGAGAAAGTATGGACTGAGGAGTTATCTAGATGGCTTGAAGGTCCTGAGGATCCTAACTATGTATTGATTCAAATGAATCCAGTTAAAATCGGTTATGTAGAGAAAGCAGGTACAGAACCTACTTTTATAAAGCTTTGAAAAATGAAATCTTATCTAATTGAATTTAGATAAGATTTTTTTGTTGAAAAGCTATAATCAATTTTTCGTAAAGGAGTATAGTGATGTTGATTTCCACTGCAGGATGCTCGCTTTCCATGGGGCGGGACCTGAGCCTCCTCGGCTAGCCTGCGGGGTCTCAGCCTTCCCGCTTATCCCATAGGAGTCGAGCATCCCTCCGTTCCAATCAACTTTTTCATCTAAATAAGTCTGCATAATAAAACTACTTTAATAAACTTTACTTAGAGTAATAAAAGATCATTGACCAGTATTACTTCAAGTAAATCGAACATTATCTTGTAAACTAATCGTTTGAACCTTTTTTTCTAAAAATTAGACCTTAATATTTTTAATTACGAAACTATAAACAATTACTAGGGTTTATAATTAAATTTCTTAAACATACAAATATTTAAAATCATTTATTAAACAACAATAATGTTCACTTAATTTACGGTTTCACTATTGAACCTTAATATTTCATCATTTTGGAAATGTTTTGTTTTTATAACGTCTTTCTTTTTACCGTTTATTAATTCATACCAAAAAATCCATTCGATTAAACTCGAATGGATTTTTGAACTTTTGCTTTAAGCTTCTTACTTATTAATAAAAATAAACATGCCCCTATTAGAGCTCCAATTGAATCAATTACTACGTCTTGAACTAACGGAGTTCGATTGGCAGTAAAGGATTGGTGGAATTCATCCGAAGCTGCATAAAGGATTGAAAAAATTACACCAACTAAATAGGCTTTCTTCACATAAAGCTTTGCTAATCTTGTAGTAAAAAAGGCAAGTAGAAGATAGATTGTAAAATGGGATAGTTTTCGAATAAAGAACTCTGTAAATCCTGCTACTCCAAGCTCTTTTATACTTACTTTATGTCCAGCGTAGTCAAAATGGACAAATGTAAAATGCTTCATTAAATCATATAAAAATGTTATATGGCTTATTTCTGGTCTTATGTCTTGTTTTTCATACGGTGTTGCTGATGAATAAAAGATAATGCCAGCTAAAAGGATCACAGGTATCCAGTATTTAATAAATGTTTTAAAAGAAATAGAATTTTTCATTCTTATTGATCTTTTATTCTACTTCATTAAGTTTTTGTTTTATATAGTCTAATAAGTCATCTCTTAAATCATCACGTTGAAGTGCAAAATCAATCGTTGTTGTAATAAATCCTAATTTTTCACCAACATCATAGCGCTTACCTTCAAAGTCGTATGCAAATACTCGTTGAATTTTATTCAGCTTTTGAATTGCGTCTGTTAATTGGATTTCTCCACCAGCTCCAACTTCTTGTTCTTCTAGGAATTCAAAAATTTCAGGAGTTAATAAATAACGTCCCATAATTGCTAAGTTTGATGGTTGAGTTCCTTTTGCTGGTTTTTCAACAAAATTGCGTACTTGATAACGTCGTCCATCTCGCTCTACTGGGTCAACAATACCATAACGATACGCTTCATCTTCAGGAACCTCTTGTACACCGATTACTGAGGAATGAGTTAATTCGTACTGTTCAATTAATTGTGCTACACCTGGTACGTCTGCTTGAATAATATCATCTCCAAGTAGTACAGCAAATGGTTCATCTCCAATAAATTTACGAGCGCACCAAACAGCGTGTCCTAATCCTCTTGGCTCTTTTTGTCTAATATAATGAATCTCTACTTTTGAAGACTCTTGCACTCTCTCAAGTATTTCATATTTCTTTTTCTCTAATAGATTTTGTTCTAATTCGAATGAAATATCAAAATGGTCTTCGATTGCGCGTTTACCTTTACCAGTTACGATAATGATGTCTTCAATTCCTGCTTCAATTGCTTCTTCAACAATATACTGAATTGTCGGTTTGTCTACGATTGGCAACATTTCTTTTGGCATTGCTTTTGTAGCCGGTAAGAAACGAGTACCTAATCCCGCTGCTGGGATAATGGCTTTACGTACTTTTTTTATTTTGTTAGTATTTTCCACAATTAATCACCTAATATTTTTTATAGTATATATTAATCAAGTTTAAGCTTTTAATCATCTCTCAACTGAATAATAAAGTATTTCACATATATAATGCAAGGAAACCTAAGCTTTTCAAAACTTAGGTATCCTATATAGCTATTTAATTAATTATAATGCATATTCTTTTCACGATCTTTTGCACGTTCTTCAGTAGATAATTTATTGTACTCAGTAAGGAAATTTTGATAGTTATCGCATACAGGACCAATGTCTCCGTACTCTACCAATTTTCCATAATGAATCCATAATCCTTTTGTACAAAAATCTCTTACTTGACCTAATGAGTGACTAATAAAGAAGATTGTTTTTCCTTGTTCTTTAAACTCATTCATTTTATCTAAACAACGTTTTGTAAATGTTGGGTCACCAACAGATAATGCTTCGTCAATTACCATAATGTCTGGATCAATATTAACGGAAATTGCGAATCCTAATCTTGATCTCATACCGCTTGAATATGATTTAACTGGTTGGTTAATAAACTTACCAATTTCAGCAAACTCAATAATATCAGGCGTAATCTTTTCAATTTGTTTTACCGTAAGACCCATCATTAAACCTTTAAGTCTAATATTTTCTAAACCAGTTAATCGATTATCTAATCCAGCTTGAATCGCAATCAGTGAAGCAACACCATTTACTTCAACTTCACCCGCGTTTGGCATTGTCACACCCGCGATTAAGTTAGACATGGTACTTTTACCAGAACCATTTAATCCGATTATCCCTACGATTTCACCTTGTTCAACCTCAAAGGATAATTCTTTAAGGGCATAAAAATACTCGCCACCTTTACCGCCAAAGAATAAATCCTTTAACTTGTCGGTCGGCTTACTATACAATTTAAACTTTTTTATAACATTTTTAAAAATAACTTTTTTTGTCATTGTGCTCACCTTCTATAGGAAATCAACAAATTGCTTTCTAAACTTAATATGGAAAATAGAGCCAATTGTAAAGATAATTATTAACACTGCCCAAAAATATACTGTATATTTTGAGAAAATAATATCTGAATGACCATATAAAAGAGCTCCACGATAACCTTCTACAATATAATAAAAAGGATTTAATTTCATTATAAAAAATAAAATTTTTGATGCACCAGAACCTCTAGATGGCTCCCACAGAATAGGAGTTAAATACAAGAGCATTCTAGTAAAGGACTGAATAAAAAGATGAATATCCCTAATCATTGTTGAAAGTGTTGAAGTAAATAGCCCTAATGCAATATTAAATAATAAACCTACTATCATAAAATAAATCAGAGCAATAATATTCATTTGATCAAACCCTTGACTTACAACAACCCCAATAAATAGTACTCCCATCATAAATACATGGGTATTAAATCTTGAAAGTACTACATAAGTAGGAATGATACTTAATGGAAAATTCATTTTTGAAACTGTCCCAATACGATTGAAAATTGAACTTGAACCTTGCATGATTGAGTTACTAATAAAAAACCAAGGAATAAGTCCACAAAGCATCCAAATTAGAAAGGGAATACCATTAACTGGAGCTCCACCTCGTATACCTGTACCGAAAGTTATCCAATATACTGCAATTTGAAATAGTGGGTTTAAGAAAACCCAGATAACGCCAAGTTGGCTATCAGCATACTCTTTACGCGTCTCATATGACGATAATCGGAATATGAGTGATAGATTATTAATCTGTTCTTGCAAAACTGTTTTTATACTATTCATAGATTTACCACATTCTCTTTAATTACTTTATTTATATTACCATAGTTTACAAAATTCATTCTTGAACTATTTGAAGGATTAACGCAGTTTCTAGTATCAAAAACGATTGGTTTTTTCATTAAAGGTGCTAATTCGTCATAATTCATGTTTTTAAATTCATTATGATCAGTAAGTACTAAAATTAGATTAGCATCCTTTACTGCATCTTCTGCAGATAGAAGTGTAAATGTTTCTGTACTAGCAACGTGTGGATCATGAGCTGCTACAGTAATGCCTTCATTTTTTAATAGTTCAATGATATCCATTGCTGGACTTTCACGCATATCATCTACATTACCTTTATATGTTACACCGAAAGCAGCAACTTTTGGATGATCAACATTTCCAATAATTTTCTTAACATTTTCAACAACATAGCTCGGCATAGATGAATTTGTTTCACGAGAAAGATTGATTATTTTAGCAAGGTCAGGTGCTTTTGCCACAATAAAGTAAGGGTCTACTGCTAAGCAATGCCCCCCAACCCCTGGACCAGGTGAATGTATATTAACTCGTGGGTGTTTATTAGCCATTTCAATTACATCTAGTACGTTGATATCAAGCGTATTACATACTTTTGTCAGTTCATTTGCTAGTGCGATGTTAACATCACGGAATGTGTTTTCCATTAACTTAGACATTTCTGCTGTTTTTGCATCAGTTCGAATAATTTCACCTTGTACGAAAGTACTATATACTTTTGCTCCTGCTTCAGAACACTGAGGTGTAATTCCACCAACTATACGGTTATTATAAATTAATTCGTGCATAATTTGACCAGGTAATACGCGTTCTGGACAATGTACTAAAAATAAATCTTCACCAACTGTAAAGCCTGATGCTTCTACTAATGGTTTTACAAAGTCATCCATACTACGTGGAGCAATTGTTGATTCTACAATTAATACATTCCCTTTTTGTAAGTAAGGAATCGTCGATTTAACTGCACTTAATACGTAAGTTAAATCACAAGATTTATGCTCATCATCATTATTTGGTGTTGGTACTGCGATAATAAACGCATCAGCAGCTTCAGGTGTTAAAGAAGCTTTAAATAAACCTTTAGACACTACATCTTTCACTACTTCTGCTAATCCTGGTTCTTCAATATGAATTTCCCCTGCATTTAGCTTATCAACTACACTTTGATGTATATCTACACCAACTACTTCTACCCCATGTTTCGCGAACATTGCTGATGTTGGTAAACCAATATATCCTAGACCAATTGTACAAATTTTCATTTAGATTACCTCTTTCAATAAAATCACTTAATTTGTATTAATTACATTAATGCTATTTTATAATTTTTTTCTAAAATAGATATACATCGTAACAATAATAATACAATAAATTAATATTTTCAGTATTACCCAAATGCGAAATATAATATAAATTTTACAATTTTATATCCACTTAATAAAACTTTTATAAAATTTTTAATACAAATTATTTGGTCCCTATCATTTAAAAAGATTTTATATCTTTATACAAATCTTTTCGTAAAATTTTTAAGTTTATTGCCTAAAAATTTAATTCTACCTCTAGTACTTACTTCTTTAATAGATAAAGTCAACTCATGATTTACATAAACAGGTGTAATTTGTTGTTTACCTATAATTGACGATTTTAAGTGCACCCGATCGTTTTTAGAAATTTGAAGATCAGTCTGATAGAATAAATCTTCTACTTCCGTCTTAATTGAGACTTTCCAATCACCTGATGACAAATACGATAGAATGGGAATTGTTACTGTATTAAAATCAACGTATTTATATTGTTTGGAATGCGTTTCATTACGTTCAATCGTTGCATTATCTACTAATTTAATGTTGATTATTTCTCTACTTTTGTTATTGGTAAAAATCATTTCCATACTTTTAATCGCTGATGGGATATTCGCATAATAAACGGAACCACCAATTGTAAAGATTCCTTTATCTAAACTAATATTTTTGATATTTTGACCAATAAGAAAAGTATTTTTAGATGAATCAACAGCATAATCTGGAAAATGCTCTAACAAGTATTTATGATACTCACTATTCATTCTTATTTGGTCTTTTGGGACATCACTATTTGTTAATACATTTAAAAACTTCAAAAAGCCATCTTTGTTTTCATCTAATATTAATTGAAGTAATAACAAATCCCGATTTTTTAAATTAATAAAAATCTCTTTATTGTTAATTATGTTAATAAAATCAACACAAATATTATATAAAGAAAATTGTTCTTCCTTACTTAATTTAGAAGCTTTAATATAAATTGAGTCAAAAAAGAATCTAAATTGTCTATTTTCAATTGTTTTTATCTCTTGCATTAACTCTAATTCATTATAAAGATTATTTAGTTCTTTTTGCGTTTTTAATAATTGTTCGAAAAAGCTAAGACTTACTTTTTTTACTAAACTACTATCTAAATCATTTACACGATATTGAATCATATCAATATCCTTCACAACTGTTTTATTCGAGAGTAATAAGCTTTGCTCTGTAAAGAGTAAATCTTCACCTATTCTTAATGATTCATCAAATTGAATATTTTTTTGTAAAATTAACTCTCTTTTATAAAGTTTATTCCAAACAGCAGGTGTAAAATGTAGTTCGTTATTTTTTCTTACATGTCTAATGGAAGGTAGATTCTTCTTAAAAACCTTCCCCATATATGCTAGGCGCCACTTTTTTAATTCATTAAAACAAATAAAATTTCCGATTGCTGTATCAGCATCATTTTCATCTGCTATTGCAAGTAATTTTTCATAAGCACCTTTAATTGCCAGGTCATCACTATCTAGAAAAGTAATATACTTTCCAGTTGCTTCTCGGATCCCCGTATTTCTAGCCGCACTAGGACCGCTATTTTTTTGAGAAATGAGTTTGACATTAGGGTGTCTTTCAGTAAAGTTTCTACTTATTTCTAAACTACCATCTGTCGAACCATCATCTACTATAATCAACTCTAAATTATTCATTCGTTGATTTAAAACTGATTCAATTGTATCTTTAATAAACATTTCGTTATTAAAATTAATTAATATCACGCTTAGACTATAAACTGTCATTAAATTACACCCCGTATTAGGAAGTAAATAGTTTTTTATCCTACATTAGTCGCTAGCTTTTGACCATTTAAGACTTTGTCATAAATTTCGATAAAAATCTTTTTCTCATTATTCCAATTGTAATGGTGACGTGCTTCTAAACAATTAGTACTCATTTTATCTCTTTTTTCTGGGTGATCTAAAAGATAGTTCACACCTTCAGCAATTGAATCGACTTCATGTGAATCAACGCATACACCGACATATTCTTTTTCTACAACCTTTTGGATCTCAGGGAAGCTACATGCTACAGCTGGAACACCGCTCATCATATATTCAAACAACTTATTTGATGATGCCGAGTAATGATTAAAATTAATATTATTTAAAACTTGAAAACCAAGATAAGCGTTTCGAGTATAATTTAAAAGCTCGTCTACTGGTACTTTATCGATAAATTTCACTCGATTTTCTAAATTCAATTGATCTACTAAATCTAAAAGCACAGGCTTAATCTTACCGTCTCCGATAAATACAACTGTCCCGCGTTTAAACTGAGGAGTAGCCTTAACGATTAGCTCTAAGCCACGCCCTTTTTGAATCCCACCTTGATACAACAAAATAGGTTCATTCGGATCTAATCCAAGTACTTCATGTAAATTGATTGCTTTTTTCTCTTCTGGTTTTGAAACGAACGGATAGTTATGGATCACCTCAGGTAAATCAATATGATATAAATCTTGAGTGTATTTCGCACGAGTATAATTTTCATGAATCATAATATCGATGTAACGTATTAAAAACTTTTCAATCTTACCAAAGATTGGATTTTCATAGCCAGATCGACTAGATTGTACTTCATGTGAATCATACACTAATTTACTACGATGAAATACTTTAGCACATAAAATACCTTGTGGTAATGTATTTAAATCATTTGCATGGTAAATATCATATTTCTTTTTACTGCCATGGTAGATCATTTGAAGAATATTATAACCCCTCGTTAAAATCACTCTTACATAACGATTCCCAAATAATATAATAACGGCTGCTACAATAATCGTTGCAATAATGTTTACAAATAACCCAGCAACTAATAAGATTGCTGCAAGTAATTTTGTCATTATATTTGATTTAAAGAAAATGTTGAGCTTTGCACAAAAGTTGATTAGATGATAGATTCCAAATGGTAAACGATTATTTACACGAATGACATTAAAACCTTCTTCATATCTTTCTCTCTTCGGTAATGTATCTGAATCATCATGTAATGCAATTAAATCTACATCATAACCTACTTCAGCTAATGCTGAACACTCACGTAATACACGCGCATCATTTGTAAAGTGGTTAAACACAAATGCACAAACTTTCTTATTCATGGATTTCCTCCATCACTTGAATTAACACATTAATATTCGTTTTCCATCTTAAATTTTTATAAGCATAATTGTATCCATTCTCACCAAGAGTTTTTCTTGCTGTTGGATTATTTGCTAATTCAATTATTTTCTCATACAACTCCTGTACTGATCCCTCTTTCAGAGCAATACCACATTTTGCACTTTCAATAATTTCACCTGCATAGCCCGATACATTTCCAATAATAGGTTTCTTTACGCTCATATAATCGATGATTTTTCCAGGTAATACAGTTTTAAAAACTTCCTGTTCAACAAGACTGACATATGCAATATCAGATTCCGATACGATTTTCAGTGTATCATTACGAGACTTGGCAGTGTGTAATGTAACGTTTTCTAACTTTTTATCTTCAATATATTTTTTTACTTCATTTGTATTTTTACCGTACCCGACAATCGTAAAAAATATATTTGGATTTTCCTTGAACATTTCAGCAACACTTAAAAGTTTGTTCAAGTCTTGCGCAAAACCTAAGTTACCTGTATAAGTAACTTCAATTTTTTGACTTTCCTCATTACTCGGAACTTCAATAGAAAGTTCTTCTTCCGATAGTGAGTTTGGAACGAACTTGATTTTGTCAGCTGGAACATTTTTATTTGTCATATAGTTTATAAAGCTACGACTATTAACAATGATTCTGGTTGCTTTTTTATATAATAGTTTTTCTACTTTATATGCCGTAGATAGGATTAATTTATTGGAGAACACTTTTACACCTACTAAGGATTCTGGCCATAAATCCCTAATATCTAATATTAAAGGTGCTTTTAATCTCCACTTTGCTATTAATCCAGCAATACCAACGAAAATTGGTGGTGACGTTACAAAAATATAATCGAATTCCTTTTTATATTTAAAAATAGCTCCTATAAAGCGGAACATAACTTCTAAATATAAATAAAGTCTCTTAATGATACTTGTAGAATGAGTTTTAATTGATGTATCAACTCGAACAATATCATCTTCATCGATTAGCTTTTCATTCCAGAATCGCTTATTTTCATAGAGTTCGCGGCTTGGATATCTAGGGTGTAAAGTAAGTACCTTCACATCGTAATTTTTTTCTTTTAATTCTAGATAAATATTTTTTAATCGATTTGCAGCACTCCCAATTTCAGGATAGAAGTGTTGAGTAATTAATAAGATTTTCTTTTTGTTAGCTGTAATATTAATACACCTCCTAAACAGTAATATTACATTCGGAAACTACAAAACAAGAGGTATTGTAACATAATTAGACCTATAATTCCATTAAATGCCCATTGTATTCATGTTACAGTTTGGCAAACTCTGTCGATAAAAGAGAGACTGTCCAAATTTGAACAGTCCCTCCTTGATTACATCTATTACTTTAAACCATCCTCAATTTCTACTATTTCATCAAATACCCTTTGAGAATTATTTCGATCTTTATAAGCATAGAAAGAATCAACACGTTCTTTGTATTTGTCTTCCATTTCACATTGATTAGCCATATATGAGATAAATTTATCCACTAACACATCGTGATTGTCGATAATATCCCCAAAGCCCATCGTTTCGAAGTTAAAATAACCTTTTTCAAAATGATAGTAATCATATTGATAGTAGATAACTGGTTTTTTCTGATATGCAAAATCAAAAGCAACAGAAGAATAATCTGTCAGTAAGATACTCGATTCATTGAATAGTTTTTGATAGCTTGTGTTATATTCAGCAAATTGAACATAATCATTTTTATCAAAATCTCTGTTTTGAATTTGGATCTCTGGATGTGGGAAAAAGATAATTTTGTAATTATTCTTTTTCGCAAAATCGATTAACTTTGGATCATTAATTAAATCATTGTAACGCTTAAAGTACTCTGATTTTTTGAATGCTTCATTATAAGGTCTTACCCCTAAAGCCTGGTTTTTTCTTAGAACTAGATTCTGTCTCCAAGTAGGCATGATTAAAATTTGTTTTTGGTCATTATTAACTAGACCATCATATCTTGGAAAACCAGTTAATCTTATATTCTCACTTGTATAGCTATAGTCACCCTCAATTAAAGATTGAGCTTCCAAGTGAGCTGATGTAAACATTTTACGAATGTTTTTATTAAATCTATTTAACCAATGTGTTAAGTTGGCCATTGTAATACCATGTTGTAAGAATATATAATCAAACGTCATTAAATCACGATAATAAATTTCCGCTTTAAAGAAAGGATTCGTTACCCATTGGTCTGCATGGGACGAAATAACTTTTGACGCTCTTAACATTAGGAATTTATGCTTATATGAACCATAAGGAACGACATTTCCTACTTTTGAAATTCTTTCAAAATCAGGTGCGTCTTTTTTGATGACATAATAATTTTTAATTGATTTTTTTTGAGAATTAGCAAATTTAAATAATCGTTCTGCATTATCATCTGCTTTATCTTGTCGATCCATGAATAACCATACTGGTTTTGTTTCTAGCTTTCTTAATGTCTTTGCGACAAGGCGTGTAATGATTGCCTTTTTCGCATGAACTGAACCAAGTTTCCATAAACCACGTATAAACTTAAGTTCGTTAATAAGTTTTTTGGCACCACTTCTTTTCGTTACCTTTATATGATGCGTTCTGCAAGAGTAGATATATTTTTCTTTTGCTGAATAAGAACCTCTAATTCTTTTTGAAAGACCTGTAAATTTATTCACATTATAATTTACTTGAACTTGTACTCCATCAACTTCGACAACAAATTCGATTTTAAAATCATTTGGAAGTTTAGAGAAAGGAATTGAAATTTTGAATCCCTTATATTGTTTAATAACTAAATCTAAACTTTTATATTGATTAACCGTACGATCTACATCTTCGCCCACATAATCAACACCATTGACCTTTGCGATAATTTTACATTCTTCACGATCAAATAACGATCCAAAGAATCCTTCAATTATAAGGTTTGAATTCTTTTCTTCAATAAATTCGATTGTAACTTTGTTTTTAGATAGCTTAGTAACTAAGTACTCGTCACGATATAATCCTATATCTTGGCCTTGCTCTAGTTCTTCGATCGTTTTTGTAAAAACTTCTTTTAAAGGTATATTGTGTTTAAGACTTAATGCAAAATGTAGATAGAACTGACTAATCTTTTTCGTTTTTAAAATTACTTCGTCGTCAATATAAGTTAAAATCTCTTTTATCTTATTTATAAATTCAATATAGTCTTCATCACTTAATGGAGTATCTGCTTGGCTTTTAATAGAAAACTTCCATTTTAAATCGTGCATGATTATGTATTGAATATACTCAGGTAATCCCCCGACTTGTTCAATACTTTTATGAATAAGGTCTAAACTAAACGTATCTAATGAATGGATAAACCAGTCATTTTTCATGGCATTTTGCATTGCCGATGTGCCATCATTTCTTAAACGGTAGTTGTAACTAGCATTTTTTAATACACCATATTTATTTTTTTCTAAAATAACATGACTTACTAACTTACAATCCTCACCGATTCTACAATTACGGTCAAATTGATATTTCTTCATTAAATCACTTTTAATAAAAGCTGAAGCTGCGTGAGTTAATAATAGATTTGGTTGTTCTATGATATCAATCACTCGAGTTCTACCAAATTTATTGTTTAATGTGTGATTCCCCGTTCTAGCTTCAAAGAATTTAATTGGAATCGCAACAAGGTCAATCTCTTCTTCGTGCTCTTCAAAAAATGTATACACATTTAACAATGTTTCAATTGAAATCGTATCGTCTGGATCAAGGAACTGAACATATTTTCCTTTTATATAATCTATTCCATAATTTCTAGCGCTACTTACTCCGCCGTTTGGCTTCTTTAAATATTGAATATTTTTGGGATATCTATTTTGATAATCTATACAGATTTTTTCGCTATCATCTGGACTTTCATCGTTAACTAAAATAAGCTGTATATTTTCTTCAAAACCTATTGTTTGATTTATTACACTATCAATAGCCTCTACAAGAAATTTTTCAACATTATAAATTGGCATAATTATTGAAAATAGATAGTCATGACTTTTATCAATAGAATTCATTTAGTACTGCACTCCTATATTTGTTTAAATTTAATTCGCAATATGATTTTCATATTATGTTTTACTCATCAATTGCCAAATTATTATATCATACTGTATAAAAGAACGATTCATTATTCTAATGATTGTTTTGTTTTGCCAATATAAGGCCTTCATTAAAAGAGCGAATTGTAATAATATTATTTTTTCAAAAAATCTAGTTTATCATACCATTTTTAAAATGAACAATACATTAATAACCATTTTTGTATTCTTGTCACAAATATTTCTGCACAAATAGGAAAGGATTAATAACATTTTGATGATGTAATTTTTTTACTAACCACTACTCTATATGCCCTATCTCATAGATGAATATGGATATTTTTATTTATTTTTGATAGACTAAAAATGATTAATTATGTTTACAATCTACTACCATTGTTTTCCTAAGTTAATTTACATATATTGATAAACTAGAAATCAAAAGGAGAAATAAGTATGAAAAAGGTATTAGTTACTGGTGGGGCCGGATTCATTGGTTCTAATTTAGTAAAAGCATATATAAATGAAGGTTATAAGGTAGTTGTCGTTGATAACTTATCTACAGGTTCTATACATAATATTCCATCAGATGTAACTTTTTATGAAGAGGATATTAGAAGTAATAACTTTGCGGAAATAGTTCTAAAAGAGCAACCAGATATTATTAATCATCATGCTGCACAAATTGATGTACAATTCTCTGTTAAAAATCCTATGGAAGATGCTAGCATCAATATTTTAGGAACAATCAATGTTCTTGAATCAGCTCGTCAATTAAAAGAATTAAAGGATGTAACGCTTGTCTACGCTTCATCTGCAGCTGTATACGGTGAACCTCACTATCTTGGTGTAGATGAAAAGCATCCAATTCAACCGCTGTCACCTTATGGTGCTTCTAAATTTTCTCCTGAATTTTATTTTGATATGTATAATAAACTACACAACATCCAATATACTGTATTCCGTTATGCAAATGTATATGGCATTGGTCAAGATCCAAAAGGTGAAGGCGGAGTTGTTAGTATTTTAGTGGATTGCATAACATCTAATTCATTATTTACTATTTTTGGAGACGGTGAGCAAACTCGTGACTTTATTTTTGTAGATGATATTGTTGCGGCTAATCTTCTTGCAAGTAAAAATCCAGTCAATACGATTTGTAACGTATCGACAAATACTCAAACATCTTTAATTGATCTATTAAAAATTTCAGAGGAAGTTATTAATAATAAAATTGAAATGGTATTTGCCGAAGAAAGATCTGGAGACATTAAACACAGCTATTTAAACAATGAAAAAACAATTCAATTACTAAACTGGAAGCCAAGTAATACACTTAAAGAAGGTTTAGATAAAACAATCCAATATTACAAAACACGCTAAATAAAGAAAGCTGATTTTTGATCCATTTCAAAAATCAGCTTTTTATTTTGATAAAATTTAATGTTCAAAAAAAGACTATCCTTACAAAATTTGCAAAAATAGTCTTCCATCACTAGATCTTATTTATTCTTATTTTTAAAATGTTGAATAATCACTTCAACAATTCTTCTTGAAGCTTCACCGTCTCCATATGGGTTTGATGCTCTGGACATTTTTGCGTGAGCTTCATTATCAGACAATAGTTCATCAGCCAATGAGAAAATGACTTCTTCGTCAGTTCCAGCAAGTTTTAATGTACCAGCATCAATACCTTCCGGGCGTTCTGTCGTATCACGTAAAACAAGTACTGGTACGCCTAATGAAGGTGCCTCTTCTTGTACACCACCAGAATCAGTTAGAATCAAATGCGATCTTGCAGCAAAGTTATGGAAATCAATCACATCCAGTGGTTCAATTAAATGGATTCGATTGTCATTTCCTAAAACCTCATTTGCAATTTCACGAACAACAGGATTCATGTGTACAGGATACACTACTTGAATATCATTATGTTTTTCGACTAAGCGCTTAATCGCTTTAAACATATTTCTCATAGGTTCCCCTAAATTTTCACGACGATGAGCAGTCATTAAAACTAATCTGTCGTTACCAATCTGGTCAAGAACAGGATGATCATACTCTTCCTTTACTGTTGTTTTAAGTGCATCGATCGCAGTATTACCAGTAATAAAAATTGTTTCTTCCTTTTTATTTTCAGCTAACAAATTTTGTGCTGATTTTGTCGTAGGAGAAAAATGTAAATCCGTCATGACACCCGTTAATTGACGGTTCATTTCTTCTGGGTATGGTGAATACTTGTCCCAAGTACGTAAACCAGCTTCTACATGCCCAATTGAAATTTGATTATAAAAAGCTGCAAGACTAGCAATAAAAGTCGTTGTCGTATCACCATGGACTAATACAATGTCTGGCTTTACTTCTTGCATAATCTTATTCAAACCTTCCAAACCTCGAGTTGTTACATCGATTAAAGTTTGGCGATCCTTCATTATATTTAAATCATAATCAGGTGTGATTTCAAAAATTTCGAGAACCTGATCCAGCATTTGTCGATGTTGAGCTGTTACCGTCACAATTGATTCGATTTCATCCGGATGTTTAGCTAATTCAAGCACAAGTGGCGCCATCTTAATCGCCTCTGGTCTTGTTCCAAAAATTGTCATTACTTTAACAGTCAAAATTCTTTCCCCTTTCAAAACAACGAATCGGTTTATGTAATATGTATCTATCTATTGTATCTTAACTGAGGAAATAAAGACATTTTTTACCATGAAAAATACCGTTTATTTCTCTATTTACATGACTATTTGTAAAAATTAATCGACTTAATCCCTAATAAGTTCTTTAACTAGTAATTATTCGATTCTATACTCTTAGTTTCCCACATTTTGAAATCATTCATACTTGATGTAAATAATATATAGAAGAAAAAACACAGTTCCTTCTACTCAAGAATTCACTGTGCTCTCCGAAATACTTAATGAACTAATTTTAATTGTAACTCATCAATTAGACTCAAAATCTCTGAACACATTTTATCCATACAGTAATTTTCCTTCACAAATTCAACAAGTTCTCTCCTAGAACCTTTTCTACTATCCGCAATATACTGCGCTGCTTGATCCAGTGATTCGAAAATATACTCATCAGGGAATATCGTTCGAGCTCCTTCACGATTTAATACAATTGGCACAGCGCAAGAAGCCATCCCTTCAACTGGTGCTAAGTGAAAACTTTCATAATCGCTAACTGATAAGACAAAACCAATCGACTCGAGCCATTCCGCTGAATCTCCCCACTCTTCGAATTGAATTTGATTACGATAGTGGGATTTCTCAATTTTTCGAAATAAACTTAAATAATAATCCTGCTCTTGTTGATTATTCCAAACCCACGCGAACTCTTTCGGATGCTTTCCTTTTATCGAAAGAGTATATCGGCTGTCTTTTTCGTATAACTTTTCAAATATCTCAAGCGCTCGATCCAACCGCTTTAATTTCGGTACATAACCGAGTAATCCAATTCGGAAATCTGCATCATATTGCTTAGGCAAATGGAATTTATCTACATCAACACCATTTTGAATGACAATCATCTTTTCTCTAGGAATCTTTGCAACACGATAAAATTCCTCATATATATAGGAAGAGATTGCAATAATTTTATCAATTTTCGTGAAGTCAAATTGCTCTGGAAGCGGGGTGTTCATTTCAAAACGATGCATCCTAACAATTAATACTTGATGATCTTTTTTATGCTCCTGGTACCAGATTACATTTCCAAGTCCCCACTCACAAAAAAGAACATCCGCCCAATTAACTATCTCTAAACTCTTTCCAACTTGATGAATTGTATGGCCTTCCCATAAATCTATTTTTAATTCGATATCGCTTCTAGCTTCAAATCTCTTAACGGCATCGTTTATAAACTTTAAATCATGCCCTATAATCGCCAGTTTCATAAAAACAGCTCCTTATACAATAATTGTCTCCATTTGGTCATAACGAATAGCTTGTTCATAGGCATCTCGATAAAAATTAAACTCATCAATTTCGAAAAATTGAACGCCTGCTTTTGAGAAATGTGCAATCGACGATTTCGTATTTAAAAGGCTCATAAATTCAGTTGGATTGATAAATCTTGTTGCTTTTTGACAGATTAATGCTTCATCAATTTTACAATTATTTACGTAGTTATAGCTGTTTCCATTCCCTTTCGCAATAATCGTATCATTCGTGTATTTAGTAGCTAACATCAAATCTCTTACATAGTTTTCACCATAATAATGATCTAAATGAATTGGAACAATATAATTAGACTCTACAAGATCATTAATGCTAAAGTAATGGTGGCAATAATCAATTAGGTAAGTTCTTATATTCCCATGATTGTTTTGATTAAATATGTCTAAATAACCGTCAAACAAGTCGAGTAAGATTACTAGCTTTTTATTTCCGACTATTTGTCTATTGTAAATTGCCATTAATTTCTCATAATCTGTTTTACTTCGAACAATTCCTACTAATGTAGCAGTCTCTTCATTCTTTTCGAATGGTAGATTAATAATATTTAATAAATCTTCCACCCGATTCGTATAAGTGTGTTCCTCTAATACTTTACGTAATGTGAGTAAACGGTTTTTCTTATAAAAAGTCTCATCTGAGTAATAATTAGAAAGTCGTTCCTTCATCACTTTTTCATTGTCGGTAGCAGTTACAATGTCTCCAAACATTCTGTGAATCCCTTCTGAATGGGAACTAATGATTGGAGTATTACTTGCCAATAACTCAAATACTCTCCGGGCAAACATTGTCGGAGATTTCGTAATACTATTTACGTTTAGTGCTACTTTATATCCCTTATAAGCAATGTCGATTTCATTTTGTTTTAAGTTTCCAATAATATATGGTTTATACTCATCAGGAAATTGATTAGGACTTGTTGGATTATGATAGTTTCGGTCATATATATCCAGTCCGTATTCCTTCGAAGAATTTACTAGCTTCTCCATCGCACTCGTACGCTCAGGAAACTTTTTACCATAATAAGCACCAGCGAAAACTACCTTCTCTTTGCGTGGAATATATTCAATTGGATTGTGAATTTTCGGTTGGGCTGCAAAAGGTAAGCAATAAACATTTTCACAGCCTTCACCTACATAGTTCTGAACTGATTCAAAATCAGTCGTGAATACATAATCAAAATGCTTAGCGGTATCAATAAATGCTTGGTAATGAAACGGATCTTCTTTATTCCAAAAAACAGTCGGGATATTGTGTTCTTTACACCAATAAACTAGTTTTAATAGTTTCGTATGATTTCTGTGATTTTTCGTACCGATTTTATCCTTCCAAGCACCTTCGTTTCCAAGCCATGCAGATTCGCAAAAGAATAAATCGATTCGATGCTTTTTAAATTCAGTCAACCAATTCTCTGGAGTAATTTTTACAAGTTGAAATTCGTAATCGAAGCATCTTGTCGTAAATTCGTCTGCAATAAATCCAACTCGAAAGTCCTTAATTTCTTTCTTTTGTTTCTTCAAGTTAATATTGTCTATCGTACTATTTTTATATGTACCCATTAATTTAGCATGGAATAAATGGAGTGTGGCAGTACCTGTCATGTAAATCGAAAAAGAAGCCGATTTTATCTCATTTTGATTAAATTGAGATAGATCTACTAACTCGTCTATATGAAAATTCACTGTACTTGCGTTATTCTCATAATCGATCAATCGTAATTCACAAACGACCTCACACTTACCGCTGACAAAGCCTGTGATGCCAAATTTAGTAAATAACTGACTTCTTCCTTCATTAAAAAGTAGTTCCATTAATTTTTTTTCGTCTTTATAATCAATGACCGCAGTCTGTTTTATTAGTTTGTTATTGAATAGCGTTTTCTTTTCCTTTTGAAACTTTTGAATCCCTTTACTAACTGTAAAATCATCAATTGAAAATGGAAGTAACTCATGGTTTTGAAAATAGAAGGGTTCATCCACATTCATTAATTCTTGCAGCATCATCTTTGTGTCATATTTTTCATTACGTAATCTAGTAATTTGTTTTTCGATTAATTCTTTTAACATAAATGACCCCTCATTTTCTTTTTAAATACTTCAAGATCTTCCAATACTTCCTTGCTAATTTGCCAAACTTTGAGTTCCTAAACGTTTCATAATTTAATTGCAGCTTTTGATATTCTTCTTGCAATTTTTCATATTCATACGAACCAAATGACTGCTTTACTTCGTTTACAAGAACATAATCATCGAGTCCCATCATAAACTCCTCATGCTCTACGATTAAATCCAACTGCCGAAATAATTGCTCTTCCATTCTCTTTTCTAATTCCATCACTTTATTGGAGAGAAATTCATTTTCTTTCATTAACAATTCATTTTTCCGTAGAATATTAGCATCGAAATCCTCAGTCGAAACCTCTATTAAACTTGGTTTAAAATTTACAGTTGTTGAATCAACATGACTACTATTCAATAATTCACTATTCTTCATTTCAAACCTCCAACTCAAGTAAGATAAACTCAAGGGTCTCATTGTAGATAGGTTTATATATATTGAAAAAACCCAAAATACTTTTACTACTTTGAGATTAACTAGTTTGTGTGAATTTACATGAGTATCCTTGTTAAAAGTATGTAAAAAATATAATGAGATGATTTTTCAAGTTAGTAGTGCATCAGAATATTTTAAAATATAAAAAATCCCCAACTGTAACGTACTTTTCCAATGGAAAGAGAACAATACAACCGGAGTATAGTTCCTTGTAATATATGATCCATAGATAAATAATCTTAAATTCTTGTTAATATTCGTTCATTAAATAATTAAAAAAACAATAGTCTTGTTTAATAATTATAATCATTATGTTAATGTTAATAACTGTTAGCGTTTCGTAAATATTTTTACGAATTCAAAAAATATTTTAATTAAATGGGATGGGCGGCTTTATGCTTAAAAAAATTGAATACTTAAATGATGGAATTAGACTTTACATAGAAGATCTAAATGGGAAAATAGATGAAGCCTCTTCATTAGTCGTAAAAAAGAGGTCAAATAAACATGTGAAAGTAAGCAGTGAAATATTGCGGAACTTAATAAAAAAGATTGATAACCAATATATAGTAGATATTAACTTTTCTGATTTGAAAAATATCATATTATATCCAATTGAGATTTTTGATTTATATATAGCTAAAGATACTGAATTGTTACCAGTAGAAATTACTCGTAATCTTGAGATACCAACTAAATATATGAGCTCAAAACTACTAAACATTTATTATGTAAAGACATATAAAACAAATGATAATCGTATTGCGCTTTACTTAACACAAGATAAATTACATTTTAATCTAGTTAAAGCAGATTATTATGAAGATTTTGTTCAACTCTCTATTTCTGATCAAAAACAATTCAATCAAATCAAAACCGAGCTAGCGATTAATACTCATACATATAGTGCACATAGTGGAAATAACAGTGAAATCTTGTGTTCAACGTTTAATGTATTTGATATATTAAATAGCTATCCTGAGTCGACTGACTTAGAATTATATACACAGATTACATTAAATAAAAATGTTAAAGTTTTAATTAACTTATTAACCGAGAATGAATCTAATCATCAAACTAAAAACTTTTCTCTTTTACTAAATAAGAACATTATTTCGATTAAAAACAATGAACAGAAATTAAAAATCGCTGCATTTGGATCTTGTGTTACACGCGATAATTTTAATAGTAAATTTAACTTAAATTATAAAAATCATTTCGAATTAATTCGCTACCAAAACCAATCGTCAATCATTAGTTTAATGGGTAATCCGATTCCATATAATAGAGAGAAAATTGACAACTTAAATCAATATGAGCAAAATGATGTTTTCGATGACTTAGAAAAGAACTTTTTAAATGATCTAATCAATAAACAACCTGAAGCTCTTATTCTTGATTTCTTTGGGGACATTTATTTTGGCTGTTTAAAGGCGAATAGTTCATATATTACTAATAATCGTTGGAAGATCACTAAAACATCATTTTATAGAGAATTAAACGAAGTCACTACATTTAATTTGACTACTAATCTTAGCGAATACTTTGCACTTTGGAAGCAATCGATTGATAAATTTTTACAAATTATTAATAGAGAACTTCCGAATTGTAAAATCATACTTCACAAAGCTAGATTTACTGGGATGTACTACGATAAGGAACAAAACATTAAGAAAATTAATTCTGACACTGATATCGAATTATTAAATGCCTTTTGGGACCAATTGGATGACTACGTAATCTCAAATTACGAGGTTTCAACAATAAATGTAAAACAAAATTATATTTCTATTGCAGATCATGCTTGGGGTATTTTCCATTTGCATTTTGAACCAAATTATTATAATAATTTTCTAGCTCAATTAATAAAATTAACGAAATAAAAAAAGAGGGTGATTTTCAATCACCCTCTTTTTGATTTATTCAACGTTCTTATTAACTTTGAAATTATGATAAGATGTTTCAATTGCTTCAAAAATTCTCTTTGAGTTATTTGTATCTTTATATTTAAATATTCTTCTCGAATTTTGTTGATATACTTGATCAGCTGAAAAATCTCTATTTGAAATATTAATGATTTCCTCAATTAATTTTTCTTCATTATTAACAATAATTCCAAGATCGCTATATTTAATTTGTTCAGTAGGTGCATGATGATTTTTATGTGGATCAAATTGATAAAATACTACTGGTTTATTCATATAAAAGAAATCACTTGAAACTGATGAGTAATCAGTCAATAATAACTTCGATTCCTTTAGTAGATCTGAAACTTTGGCATCTTTCTTTAATAAAAATTCAATGTTTGGATGCTCTACAATAAAGTTTTCTAAGAAGCGCTGCATCTGATGATGAATATAGAACTTAACTTGAATATTTTCCTTACTAATAAAATCTTGAAACTTTTTATTTGATATCAAGTTTTTATACGTCTTAAAGTATTCCGAATTAGAGAATTGTTTTTTATTTATTTTAAATAAATGACGTCTCCACGTTGGCATAATTAATATTTGTCTTTTCGTAATCGCATCATGTAAATTATCAAATCTAGCTAATCCTGTTACTTCAACTTCATCGTTTGAATAGTTTAGAGTTTCCATAATAATTTCTTTTTCAAATTCTGAACTAGCTATAATTAAATTTTGTTGATACTTTTTCTTTGATAAATACGGAGAAATATTATGAATAATAACGCCATGCTGGATACATACTTGAAACTTATTCTTTAATTGCTTTCTAAATCTTGAGGTGAAATATTTTGAAGGATTTGGAAAACCACTTTCACTAAATGTCCAAGCACTAACATATACATCCGCTAATAGTGTGTAAATTTTATGTTTAAAGGAAGAGTGATGAATAACATTTCCTAATTTAGCTACTTTATCATAATGCGGAGAATTTTTCTCGATTATATAATAGATTTTTCTGTTTGGATGCTGCTCTCTACAATACTTAAAAAAGAAATATCCATTATCTTCAGCTTGATCAGCTCTTTCACAAACTAACCAAACCTCTTTATTTAAATATAGAAGTTTATAGAAAGATACAATTAGCAGTAATAAATACTTAAATATAAATCCTTTTACTTTGCGCATTGTTGGTTTTACTAAACGTAATGGTTTCGTCATTCTCCACGTTAAGTCTTCACTAGGATCGACTGGATGCTTCTCTAAATAGTTGCTATATTTGTTTGCCGTATGATATTGATATCTCTTACTCCTGAACAATTTCATATAACTAATGGATTCAGAATATTTTTTCATGCTTAAGATTGCAAAAAATCCTTTATAGCCTTCTAGTTTTATATTTTTTAAAGTTTCAGGTAAATTTACTTCTTTTGTTATTAATTGTAATAGTTCTAATAATTGAATTTGAAGCTCTTCATCTAATTCTTCGACAAATATCTTTTTATCAACTAAAACCATTAGTTGCTTAATGAACATACCATATACTAATTTTTGAAGATCTTTATCGAATTCTTCTCTTACTTTTACAAACAAATAATTAATTTCTTGAACTAGATTATGAATATACTCGTCATTAATCTCAGTATTTTTAATTGCTAATACATCATTCGTTCCAATATTTTTATTTGTAAAATATTGCCTTAATTGATAATACTTCAATTCAAAATAATTGAACTCTTGAATTTTATTTTTTACAAGATAGTCCTTTAAGGTAACAGTTCTCAACAAATTCATACTCATTAGATCTGAATAAATAAAATCATTCATTTTTATTGGATTCATTTCTAATTTTTTTGTATTTTGAGTAGTAAAAATGCAATCATATTTACCAGAATCTGCTATTCTTAAAAATACTTCTAATAAATACTTATTTATATTCGTTTTACGATCATAAATAAAGACATATTTGCCATTTAGGTCATCTGGCTTCAGTTTTGTATTTATTACACTTAGGTCATTATACTGTAGAGTTAATGTTTTCTCAGTCTCTTCATTCAGTACTTCATTTTCTGTATTAAAAAGGATTAATTCAATTTGATTTTGTTTAATACTTTGATCCTTAACTGAATTAATACAATCAAGAGCTTGATTGATCTCCTCTTTTACAAATGGAATTATGATGCTAAATTGCAACTTACGACACCCTCTTCACAAGTCTGATAACTTTTCTTAATGGACTTGTCACTTTCCAAAAATTACTATTTCTTATTTTTGATGACTTTTTATAATCTTTCTCTAGTTCTTTGCTTATTTTAAACCACCATCTTCTAGAAATTAATAAAAGATTATATTCTAAAGCTTCTTCAATATGACCTGAGCTAATCAGACTAAGGATCGGTTCTTCCATTTCCATATAGTCCTTCGCTAAGTCTGGATCATAGCCCACCATTACATCTTTTACTAAGTTAAAAAGATAAAGCTGTTGATCCTTTTTTAAATGCTTAAAGTCTGCATCTCCAGTTTTCCAAAAAATTGATCTAAATACATTGATTTGAAAATACTTGTAATCACTTTTTGAAAGTAAAGGCTTAATCGTTAAAGCAGATTTTACATCGTTTTCAACTGTACTAATAATATCTCTTTGTGTTAGAGATAAATTTTTCACGTCATTTCTTCCTCTATATAGATAGATTACTTCAGGTATATAGCTGAATTTTTTTGCTTTAGAGAATAATAGAATATCGTAATATTTATCTTCACCGTTTTTCATGCCTTCAATAAAGTTAATTTTATTTTTTAATAGAAACTCAGTTTTCACTAATTTTAAATAAACAGCTGTTTTAACTTGATAGAAAAAAGGAACATTCTCTATGTTTACATCGATGTATTTCTTTTGTAATTGATACTGTTTAAATGTAACGTGTTCGTGTCTACGCTTTGTTTCATCATCAAAGCTGATCATCTTACCCATTACAAAATCAGACTCACTGTTTTCAATTATATTAATTAACTTTTCATATGCATCCAATGGTAATACATCATCCGGGTCTAAAAAGATAGTGTATTTACCTGTTGCATTTTCCATTCCAACATTCCTTGGCTTACCTGGAGCACCAGAATTTTCTGTGAAATGAATTGCTTTAAAATTTTCATATTTCGCAGCATATTCATCAATAATTATAGAAGTACGATCTTTCGAGCAATCGTTTACCATAATTACCTCTAATTTTTCATAACCAATCGTTTGATTTAATAATGAATTTAGGCATTCATGAATATAATTCTCGACATTATAAATAGGCAAAATTACCGAGATTAACGGTTGATTCATCCCTTATCCTCCTTAAGTAAAATTTAATTTCTCATTAAAATAAGCAGTATTTTCTAATCATTCTTTAATGATATAACTAGTAATCTACAACATTATATTTTTCTGAAAAAACATAACATTTAAACAAACATATTTGAACATAAAAAAATTGTAAATTTCGCATAAAAAAACTTACAATTTTGTAATGAAATTGTCATTTATTGATATAAAATGTATTATAACATAAAAAAATGTTACTTATAAATGGTAATTAAAATTATAGTTAAAAAGAGATTAAAAGAAATTAATTCAGGATTATTTACCAAAACATTAGAAAAAAATTGGAATTAACTAGGTTTCTGGCTCTAGTCAAAACGACCCAAAAACCAAACATCTTCACCCGTCAAAATTACTACAAAATTCGAATTAAAAAAGACGTTTTACTAATTTAAAGAAAACGTCAAAAATGCTCTTATTAGTTTAAAGAATATTGCCCTTATAGTCCTCAAAAACAATTAAAATTTTTTACTATTTATTTACCATATTGTTTTTCAAAATATTGTTTATACTCACCAGAAACAATCATTTCCCACCATTCCTTATTATCTACATACCACTGAATCGTTTGAACAATACCGGTATCAAAGTTATAAGTTGGTTTCCAGCCTAGTCTTTCCAGTTTACTTGGATCAATCGCATATCTTTTGTCATGACCTAAGCGATCTTGTACAAATTGGATTAAGTCTTCAGATTTTCCAAGAGTAGAAATGATTGTTTTAACGACCTCTAAATTTGTTCTCTCGTTATGGCCACCTACATTGTAAACTTCCCCATTTTCTCCTTTATGCAAAACTAAATCAATTGCAGAGCAATGGTCAAGGACATGTAACCAATCGCGGATATTTTCACCAGTACCATAAACAGGAACTTTTTGGTCATTTAATACACGAGAAATGGTTAATGGAATTAACTTCTCTGGAAAGTGATATGGTCCGTAATTATTTGAACAACGTGTGATATTCATAGGAAATCCATACGTTTCATGATATGCACGAACTAATAAGTCAGATGATGCTTTACTTGCAGAGTACGGACTATTCGGTTGTAGAGGTGTATCTTCTGTGAAAAAGGTTGTAGGATCAAAATCCAGATCACCGTACACTTCATCTGTAGATACATGTACAAATTTCTTAACGTTTATCGCTTTTGAAGCATCTAGTAAAACTTGAGTTCCTAATACATTTGTTGTCACGAATATACCTGGGTCTGTTATTGAGCGATCGACATGGCTTTCTGCTGCGAAGTGGATGACATAGTCGAATTTTTCTTTTTTAAATAATGTCATGATTTCTTCACGGTTTGAAATATCAATTTTGATAAAATGATAGTTTTCATTTTGTTCGATGTTTTTATGCTTTGTTAAGTCACCTGCATAGGTTAAAGCATCTAGATTATATATTGAATAGGTTGGGTATTTATTTATCATGTATTGAACAAAGTTTCCACCGATAAATCCGGCACCACCTGTAACAGCTACTTTCATGTTTTCACTGAACCTCGTCTCTTTTATTTAATTGAACTAAATATCTAGCTAATGCGTCTTGCCATGAAGGTAAAGATTGAAAACCATTTTCTATAAGCTTTTGTTTTGATAATCTCGAATTTTTTGGTCTAGCTGCTCGAGTAGGGTAGTCTTCGGATGCAATCGATTTTACTAAAGTTTTACTGTCGGTTTGTTTGAAGATTTCTTTTGCAAAATCAGCCCAACTAGTAAAGCCTTCATTTGTTGCGTGATAGAATCCATATTTATCAGATTTAATTAAATCTACTATTAATCTAGCTAAATCAACTGTATAGGTTGGTGAACCGATTTGATCTCCGACGATATTTAATTCATCTCTAGTTTCTGATAATCTTAACATTGTTTTAATAAAATTATTCCCATTAACACCAAATACCCACGAAATACGAATGATAAAATAGTTTTCGATGAATGATTGAACAACTTTTTCGCCTTCATACTTTGTTAATCCATAATAACCGATTGGGTCCGGTTGATCATCTTCATTAAAAGGACTTTCACTTTTCCCATTAAATACATAGTCCGTACTAATATAAATGAACTTCGAATGATGCTTTTTCGCAGCTTCAACTAAATATCTCGTACCTTCTACATTCACATTCCAGCAATTCTCTTTATCATCTTCAGCTTTGTCTACCGCTGTATAAGCAGCGCAGTGGATTATAATATCTGGTTTATATGAATCTACTATAGAATATACTGATTCTCTCTTAGTAATATCAAGATCTTGTCGACCGCACCCCTTAACATGTAAACCATACCGCTCGCATTCCTTAACGACATCATAGCCTAACTGCCCACCGTAACCAGTTACTAAAACCTTCATAAATATTACTCCTTATAGAAAAAATTATTTTCAGCATCCTTTAATAATGGTGCGTTTTTGTCTTTTGCAGATAATAATGGAGAAATATTAATTGGCCATTGCACCTGAATAACCGGGTCGTTCCAAAGAATGCCTCGATCACATTCAGGTGAATATAGCTCATCAACCTTATATTGAACTTCCGCATCATCTGTTAAAGTCATAAAACCGTGAGCAAACCCTTTTGGTATGAATAATTGTTTTTTATTTTCTGCACTTAATTCGATTCCGAACCATTTTCCGTATGTCGGACTCCCTTTTCGAATATCGACAGCCACATCAAAAATGGAACCCCTTGTACAACGAACTAACTTCGTTTGTGCTTTTGGAGGCAGCTGATAATGTAATCCACGTAACGTTCCCTTCGACGCAGAAAATGATTGATTATCTTGAACAAAATTTAAATCCATTCCAAAATCCTTCATTTTAGAATCATTATATGTTTCCATAAACCAACCACGGTGATCACCAAAAACAGTTGGTTCAATAACTACAATTCCTTTTATAAAAGTTTCTGTAATTTTCATTGATAATGACCCCTTAAGCTAATATTTAATCTCACCATTTGCAACTTTTCGTAAATAGTTACCATAACTTGTTTTACTAAGTGATTCGCTTAAACGTAATAATTGTTCTTTATTGATCCATCCATTAATATAAGCGACCTCTTCTGGAGCAGAAATTTTAATCCCTTGATGCTCTTCAATTGTTTTGACAAAATTTGTTGCCGACACTAAACTTTCATGCGTTCCAGTATCTAACCATGTATAACCTCGACCTAGTAACTCGACTTCTAATTCACCCAAATTTAAATATGCTTCATTTACAGAAGTAATCTCCAATTCTCCACGATTGGATGGTTTTACGTTTTTAGCAATCTCAGTAACACGATTATCGTAAAAATACAATCCAGTTACTGCATAATTTGATTTCGGAGCCATAGGCTTTTCTTCAATACTCAAAACTTTCCCTGACTCATCAAACTCTACAACACCAAATCGCTCAGGATCCTGTACATGATAACCGAAAACCGTTGCCCCTTTTTCCTTCATCGCTGCTTTCTTCAAAATACTACGCAACCCGCTGCCATAATAAATATTGTCACCTAATATCATCGCAACAGAGTCGTTTCCTATAAACTCTTCACCAATAATAAACGCTTGAGCCAACCCATCTGGACTAGGTTGTACTTTATATTTCAATGAAACTCCAAACTGAGAACCATCACCTAATAAGGCCTCAAATCGAGGCAGATCCTCTGGAGTCGATATAATTAAAATCTCTCTAATACCCGCCAACATTAAAGTAGATAACGGATAATAAATCATTGGTTTATCATACACAGGCAATAGCTGCTTACTAGTCACCATCGTTAATGGATAAAGTCGAGTACCACTACCACCTGCAAGTATAATCCCTTTTATCGCAAAGACCTCCTAAACATTTAGGAATATATATATTATTATGATGGTGGTTAAGGGGATGTGTAGGTTAAATTCTTAGGGGATTTGAATGAAATGGTGAATTCAGCTGAAATCTAAGTGAAATAAAGTAGGGTCCTAGAGGTAAAAAAGACATAAAAAAAGAACCACCGTTAGTAAGTTATCTTTTAACGGTGGTTCTTGAGATTTAGATGTTATTTTGTTTCTAAAGGTAATTCTAAGTGCTGACGAAGATCATTAGATATACTATCTTTTTCTTGTTTGGATACAATAAAATAATAAATTTTATCAATCATCTTGCCTTCACCTTTAACCTGGGTCTTACTAATATTTTGCGCAGCCTGACGGTAATCTTTTTGAATCGAAACCATATCATTTAAAGTGATATTTGTTACAACATTCTTTTGAATCGCTTGTAAAATCGATTGATAGTTTGTTAAAGAAGAAATTGAAGCTCCCTTTTTAATAACCGCTTCAAGAATTTCTCTTTGTCGAAGTTCACGGCCAAAGTCACCACGTGGATCTAACTTACGCATACGAGAAAACTTTAAGGCATCTACACCATTTAAATGAAGTGGTCCCTTCGTAAAGTGCACGCCTTCATAAGTAAAGTCTAAGTCGTTATTTACATCAACTCCACCTACTGCTTCAACGATATCCTTAAAACCTTCCATATTAACTTCAAGATAATAATCAATTGGGATGTTCAAGAAGTTTTCAACTGTATCAACAGACATTTGAATTCCACCAAATGCATAGGCATGGTTAATTTTATCTTCCTTACCTTTTCCAACAATTTCAGTTCTTGTATCACGTGGAATACTAACCATTTTTGTTGTATTTGTATTCGGATTAACCGTCAACACAATCATTGAATCCGAACGACCTTTATCACCAGGACGATGATCCACCCCTAATAGTAAAATAGAGAAAGGTTCTTTCTTTTCAACATTTACTTCTTCTTTTCGTTTATCTGTTTTCTTTATGTCTTTATAGATTGCGTCTGATGTTTTATTTACATTGTGGTAAATTGAATATGCATAACCGCCTATTCCTAAACCGATGACAACTAGTACACTTAGTACGATTATTAGTACTTTTTTTGTTGTCGACATTTTTTTAGATGAGCTTTTTTCTGATCTGGACAAGATTTTTCTCCTTTGATTAGGAATTTAATTTATTAACCAAAATTACTTACTTTCTATCTTACTTGATTTAACAGCCGTCTGAATATTATTTCCGTAAAGATTATTTAATAGTTTCGATAATAGAATAGCACGACTTCATCTATAAAGTCGTGTTAAATGTTATTTGAACTTTCTTACTAAAAAATAAAAAAAATCAAAGACTACCCTTTTTAGATTTATCTTCGATTCTAATGATAAATTATTTTCTGTTACCTATTAAAATACTCAATAATTGCTTCTACTATTCTCCTAGAAGCCTCGCCGTCACCATAAGGGTTTGAAGCTTTCGACATTTTCGAATGTGCTTCGTCATCCGAAAGAAGTTCGTCTGCTAATGCAAAAATAACCTCCTCATCTGTACCTGCAAGCTTTAATGTCCCCGCTTCAATACCTTCAGGACGCTCAGTTGTATCACGTAATACGAGTACTGGAACACCAAGAGAAGGCGCTTCCTCCTGCACACCACCAGAATCAGTTAGAATTAAATGTGATCTAGCGGCAAAATTATGGAAATCAATAACATCTAATGGTTCAATTAGTTGAATTCTATCATTATCCCCTAAGATTTCATTTGCAATTTCACGTACAACTGGATTCATATGTATAGGATAAATTACTTGAATATCATGATGTTTTTCAACAAGGCGCTTAATTGCTTTAAACATATTACGCATAGGCTCTCCAAGATTTTCTCTACGATGAGCCGTCATTAATATTAATCGTTTATTTCCAACTGAATCTAATACTGGATGAAAATACTCTTCTTTAACTGTAGTCTTCAGTGCATCAATTGCTGTATTTCCAGTAATATAAATATTTTCTTCATTTTTATTTTCTTTTAGTAGGTTTTGTGCTGATTTCGTAGTTGGTGAGAAGTGTAAATCCGTCATAACGCCTGTTAATTGACGATTCATTTCTTCAGGGTATGGAGAGTATTTATCCCAAGTACGTAAACCTGCTTCAACATGCCCGATAGTAATTTGATTATAAAACGCAGCAAGACTAGCTATAAATGTTGTTGTCGTATCTCCATGTACTAATACTAAATCGGGCTTGACATCCTGCATAATCTTTTGTAAACCTTCTAAACCGCGTATTGTAACGTCAGTTAATGTTTGACGGTCCTTCATTATATTTAAGTCATGATCTGGCTTGATTTTAAATATTTCAAGTACTTGATCAAGCATTTGTCTGTGCTGAGCCGTAACCGTCACGATTGACTGGATTTGATCAGGATATTTTTCTAACTCAAGAACGAGAGGTGCCATCTTGATCGCCTCAGGTCTTGTACCAAATATTGTCATTACTTTTACAGTCATCTTTAGATCTCCTTTTTACGAGTAATACTTTTATCTGTTGGACTACCAAATACCTTTGCGTATTAGACTTATATCTGCGCATATACTTAGATAATATTTATTTTTTTGTAACTTCTAATTTTCTTAAGCAATTTACAAGTGCACTTTATTTATAGAAGTTCATACAATAGATTTGTACTTAAAGTGCTAGATTAAT
Source organism: Bacillus sp. AFS053548 (assembly GCF_002575105.1). NCBI lineage: Bacteria > Bacillati > Bacillota > Bacilli > Caryophanales > Bacillaceae > Bacillus > Bacillus sp. AFS053548. Next base: position 69,506 of record NZ_NUHI01000017.1, read on the forward strand.
GTTATATTATAGGAACTCTTTAAACCTATTCATCAATCACTTGCTTTAACAAGTTTCTAATAATTTATAAAAAAACGCACCATTAATTGTTAACAGTTTTCAACAATCAAGGTGCAGTTTAAGATAGAGTACACATATATTTTTAAATTTAATTTAACACAAATAGTCTGAAGCATTCATAATAATGTAATTATTAATAATTACATTATTATACCATCTTTGATTTGTTTTTTAATGTAGTCAGTTTTTTTACAACTTCCAGTATTATTAAATTTATTACTACAATGGGCTCAAAAAAACCGCCCGAATGGATACCTAATAGAGAGGCTGTAAAAAAATATGCAAAGATTATTAAAGAGATTCCATCCTGACTATTTTTTTTAATTTTTATATAGTAGTGTTGCATAAAAACTCCTAATATAAACATTCCTATTATAATAGAAAGTACTCCAAAATCTAAGTATAAAAATCCAATAATTGAAGGGGTTTTAGTTACCCAACTGGGACTATTAATAATCTCAGCAATTATATATCTAATATTCAAATTATCTCCTGGCAATATAGTTATATAATTAGATAAAAAGGCCTTTCCATAAAGAAAATTCCCATTCAAACTTGAAATTAACTGGTTAAAAATATTTGGCCCTTCCCTTAAAACACTATATACTGGCGCAAATATTATCATATTTTCTGGAATACCTTGGGATGTATATACACCTATCATATGTTCTTTACCGTATAATATATTATCCCTAATTGTTGGTATTATTGTAGATACTAAAAATAAAATTCCACCACCCATTACTAACTTCGCTCTAGATATTTTTTTATATGAATAATGAATACAAATCATAATAATAAGAATAATCAATAATACTGGTGTTCTATAACCAGTTAAAAAATATAGAATTAGAATTGGTAACATTAATAGATAATCGTTTAGTTTAAACTTAAATTTTTGCATTTTAGAAAAAACAATTAATAATAAACCTATCCAAGATAGATTTGTTAATACGATAATATATGAAGATGTATCTCTTCTAACTTCAGGTTCAAATGCGGGAATGGATTTTGTAATTAAAATCGGCAATAAAAGGAAAAGCATTCCAACAAAATAAAAAAAGTAGCCATAAGCCCTTAAATTTCTTATTGAGTAATTGTGAGTAATTTTAATTTTATAGTTTTTATTTAAACTATTATACAAAAATATTCCAATGAAGTAAGAAATTAAACCGATAACAAAGAAATAAACGTTATCAAGAGGTATTGCTCCCCCACGAAGAGTGATGTTTATTGATCCAATAAAATAGTAAACTACATAAAATAATGGATATCCAATCGATGGAGAAAAAATATTTTTATCTTTGACAAAACTAATTGAAATAAAATAAGTAGATACTAATAAGAATAATGCTAATTCACCAACGTATCCTTTATAAATTATATTTAATAATAAATAAATAATAGAAATAACAATTATATAAGCTACTATAAAAATAGTACTTTTTTTATTTAAATACCGCGACTTTACACACCTGCCATTTATTTAAAATTCATTTAAATTATATTTAACTCCATTAACGCTTATTGTATTACCATACTCGAGATGTATATTCGAATCACTAACAACAGTAAATAGTTTACTATTTAACTTAAAATCATGTTTAATTACTAAACCTCGCGAATCTTGAATTTTCATGAAACCACTAGAATAACTTTTGTTAATCTTACTGATATTTCCGTTTGAAGTGATGTTTAGGCCATTACTAAGTTGAAGGAAATCTTTACTTATTTGTGTAATATCTAATTCTGGTAATAATGTGAAATGGATCTCAGCCTCTAAAGGGAAATCATCGATAATAACAAAAGTATTGCTTTTTTTAAAAACTACTATTTCTCTTTTATGAATAAAAGGACTATATCCATCATGTTTACCTTTAATTGCTAAATAATCATCAGTATCCAATTCGCTATATAGATTAGCTCTTGCTTTTTTACCCCAAAGAAAACTTCCCTTAATTTCAGACTGATTTTTATTTTCATAAAGTAACGTATTATGAGATATAGTACTTCGAAATAAATCTCTATATTCTCTATTAATATTATAAATGTATGTGCCAGGGTCTACAAAAACTCGTTTGTTATTGTAATTCAAAACAATACTAAGTGCATCTGCATGTCCATGAGCTGCCAATTTATCAAATCCTAGTTCACCAGTATCAAATCCTATGAAAAAATCATTATAATTTGTAAAAGTATATCCTCCTTCAGTAAATTTTTTATAGTTTTCATATTGATACTCGTTACTAAAATTACTACTACTTTTTCCAGTTAGTACTTTAACTTGAATAGAAGTACTCCATTTTTTTTGCAAATAATTTACGTTAAAAAACATTGAGGCTAGTTGAAGAATATACTTGTAGTAATTTATTTCTGGATCAAAATAAATAATTTTAGCATCGTCACTATCACCATATTCAATCACTTCTCCATCCCGATATACATACCCAATAAACTCAACCATCTTTTTAATTAATTCCAAATTAATAGGTTCTTTATTAATTTTCTCCAAAAATATATTGTATTGAAGATACATATCTAAAACAAACGCGTGATAATGAACAGCTTGCTCCTTATTTACTCCATCACTATGAGTTTGTTTAATAATTTCATTTTGCAAAATTTCATATCCTAAATTAAACCAATTTTGTTTTATAATAGGATACATTATCCATCCAACCATAGAACTAATTGCAATTTCAATAATCAAATGATTATTAGCAGAAGAATGTTTTGACAAATTATTTATCACGTAATCAATAGACACAATGATTGAATTTATAATATCTTCAGCAAATTGTTCTTCAATATCATTTTTAAGTATGGATAATAACAATAGCCACTGGTATGCTCTAATTGCTATTTCCATACTTGAAGACCAATTTACTCCATTTAAAAATAAGTTTTCTTCATGCCAATTATAAAAATGTTTTTTTATTAGTTGATAAAGCTCCTTATCACCAGATAACTTATATTCAAGTCCAATTAATGGTAGGAATTGCAACCTGTTAATTTCCCAAGTATAACGTATTTCTCCTATATCATCGGAGTTTGAAAAAGTAAAATTTCGAGAGTACTTTTCTTTGGGCCATTCTTTTTGACTACTTTTATGCCATAAAATGTTATTTAAAAGTGAAATTTCGTCATTAAAAACATTATAATTTTTAGTTTTAGATTCAAGATTAATATTTTCCAAGTTAGTTAACATACCTAAATTTTCTTTGATTAAAACTAATGAAGTATTACTTTTTAATTTTTGTTTATATACTGGTATTTTCTTTGAATATAATTTTTTATATTGAATATTTTTATATTTTTGTTCAATTCTATATGGAATTTCATTAACTGACATGGCTTGAAGTCTACTATAATACCACTTCATTTTATCAATTACTTCATTCATATACTTCTTCCTCTTCTCATGCTAAGATAATAATTTCTTAATTTTTCAAGCACTATTTCCTTTTCAAACTGTCTTGATCTGTTCATGTTATTTTCTGACATTAAATTAAATAAATCTTTATTTTCTAATAGTGTAATAATAGATTTAGATAAATCTATCGGACTTTTAGCGGGGACTAGCAATGCGTTTTTGTTTTTTATTACAACTTCTGGTATCCCACCGACTTCCGTTGCGACTATTGGAAGACCAAAATGCATAGCCTCAAGTAATACAATTCCAAAGGCTTCAATATGCGAAGGTAGTATAAAAATATCTGAAGTGGATAATAGCTCTATTTTTTCTTTAATATTAAGCCACCCAACATATTCTATATATTCTTCAATTGAATTATTTTCGATTAAATTATTAAGTTCATTAATATCAGTTTTAGAACCATTTCCAGCTATGATAAACTTACAACTAATATTTTTTGATTTTAAATGTTTTACTACATCGATAACATCATAAATCCCTTTATGTTCGCAAATTTTACCCATATAAACAATTTTTTTTATTTCGTTAAATTGTGATTTAAGTTTAGTATCTTTATATAGAGAACCATCTATATAATTTGGTAGAACTTTTGATTTTATTTTAAGTTCATTAAATATATTTTGACTCCATGATTCGGTTAATACTAATATTTCGTCACAAATGCTCAATATTTTTTTTATAAATCTCCTTTGAAAGAGACTTTTTTTATTGTAGAATTCTAAAAATTTTCCACTATGGATGTGGAATATTATATTTTTTTTAAATAATTTTGATAATAAAACAAATATACTTTTTCTATAAAAACTAGAGTCACTGGAACTATGAATATGAACTATTTTTGTATTACTAAAAATCATATATCTAAAAAAGAATATAATAGATGCGAAAAACTGAATGTTTTTTATCATCTTATTTTTATCCCCACTTACACTTGTCCCTAAAAAATTAATTTTAATATCATTTAAATTATGATTAATGATTCCCTTACAAAATTCAGTAATTCCCCCCGGCACTTCTAACCGAGGGCCTATATGCAATATTTTTATTTTCTTCATAACTGATTCCTCATTAAAATATTTTTAATTTATTTTCACACTTCTAATCAGTAAACCTTGAATTGAAATAAATATTAAATTTGTAATAATATTAGAGATTGCTAATCCGTATATACCAAATAATTTTAAAAATATAAAAGAAAAAATTGAAACTAAAACAAGTCTAATAATATTCATATATAAATTTAACTTTACTTTTTCTAGGATCAAAAATATATTTCCAGCTACCATACCCAAGGACTGGAAAAAAGTAGAAATCATCAATAATCTAGTAAGATCAATACTGTTTTCATATGTCTCATTAAATATCAAATGAATTATCGGAGTACTAAATATTATAAAAAAAATAGTAATTGGTAACATTAATATACACAAATTACGTAATTCCTTTTTATATATAAAAATATATAGTTTCTTATCTTCAGTTAACTTTTGATTTATTTTTGAAAAATTACTCTGTAAATACCCCATTGGAATAATTAATATCCCCCTACTTATAAGAATTGCTATACTGTATAATCCGATTAATTGTGATGAAATACTATATAATGATAATACAATAACGTCTACATTAATTATTAAGAGAGACAAGCAATTAGCTATAAAGGCTGGCAATGCAAATTTAATATACACACTTTTAATTAATGTTTTAAAAGAAACCACTACTTCTAAAACTTTACGTAAATCTAAATATTCCTTAAATAGATATATACAAGGAAAAATAGAAATAATAATATAAATAAAATAAGTAATATAATAACCTTTAAAACCAAATTTTATAGTAAAAAAAGTTAGTAATAAAAACATTATAAAACTAGCTATGAGTTTAAATTTAGAACTTTTTTTTATATCTCCAATTCCAAGTAATAAATGAACAAATGTACCTTGTGAAAATGAGGTTATAGAAAAGATAGGTAAAACAATTGATATCAACGTAAATGCAAAAATCAAATCAGTTTGACCATTAAATAATATACGGACAAATATACTTATTATTATTGAGACTATAATTGATATAATAAAGTTTAAACCTAGTATTGTGGAAAATACCTCAGCTAATTTTTTCTTAGAATCTTTTGAACTTGTGTACTTTAACATCGATGAATTCATACCAAATATAGTTGCTAGAAGAAATATATTAAAATAAGTTTCAAAGATTTGGATTTTACCGTTTACAGCAGGACCTTGATTGTTAGCAATAATTGTTCGCGCAAGAAATTCCATGCCTCTTACTATAATAAGGGAACATATTAAATACAGTGTGTTCCCTTTAATTAGATTTTTAATTTTCATATTTATTCATCCCTTAATTATTGAAATTAAATCTTTTTCGCTATATTCCGAATGGTAATTAATTTAATTTCAATATAAAACCTTAATAAATTTCAAATAAATAATTTATTTTGAAATACACAAACTTATCCAAGAATTAAAAGTATTAATATTTATATTTCTCTTTTAAAGTTTTACATAAAAATCTGAAGTTACCAATCACATATCTTTTAAACATTCTTCTAGGTTCTTGGATAAAACGATGGAACCATTCTAATCCAAATTTCTGCATCCATAAAGGTGCCCTAGTCATTTCTCCAGCAATTACATCAAAACTACCTCCAACTCCCATTGCAAATGGCACCTTCATAAAAGGCATATTTTCATTAATCCAAAATTCTTTTTTTGGACTAGAAAATGCTACAAAAAGCATATCTGCTCCAGATTTACAAATATCTTCAGCAATTTTTACTGATTCATCAGAATTAAAATAACCATTCCTAAATCCTGCAATTTTCAAGTCGGGATATCTTAACAAGTAATGTTCGACTACCTTTTCTACAACTTGTTGCTTAGCTCCAAAAAAGTATGGTTTATAGCCCTTCTCGACGCAAACTTTAATCAAATTATCAAACAAATCTATACCTGCGACACGTTCAGGAATACTATGCCCAAGAAAACGCCCAGCCCAAACTATGGACTGACCGTCTGCATTTATAATTGGACAAGAATTAACAATATTTTGTAAATCCTTGTTATCGTACATTAAGTTAATTTTTGAAGCGTTAATTACAACATGTTGAATTTTTTCCTTATTTTCAACTGCTACTATTGTTCTCTCAATTGTCTCTTCCATAGTTAAACAATCTAGATAACTGCCTAATAGCTTTATTCTTTTATTCATCTAACTACCTCATACCTCAATATTTAGTTTTTGTTCCAATGAAGTCTATTAAAATCTTTTCACTAGAATAATCATCTGAAATCCCATTGAAAATTTTATGACCTACTAAAATTACAATTATATCTGATATCTCTAAAGCAGATTTGTAAGATACCATTTTTACTTTTTGATTAATCGTATCCGGTAAGGCATCTACGAATGGTTCTACAACATTAATCCTATTTTCTACTCGTTCACTTAAATAATTTACAACTTCAATTGCAGGACTTTCTCTCAAATCATCAACATCCGGTTTGTACGCTAAACCTAAACAAGTTACTGTTAAGTCTTTATTACCATTTAAAACTTCTATAATCTTATTTACTACAAATTCAGGTTTATAATCATTAATTTGTCTAGCAGTTTTAATCAACTTTGACTTTTCTGGGGCAGAGTCGACTATGAACCAAGGATCAACCGCTATACAGTGACCACCTACACCTGTACCTGGTTGTAAAATATTTACACGAGGGTGGTGATTTGCTAAATCAATTAGTTCCCATACATTTATGTTTAAATCATCACATATTATTGATAATTCGTTTGCAAATGCAATATTTACATCACGAAACGAATTTTCTGTTAGTTTAGCCATTTCAGCTGTTCTTGCATTTGTTTCTAATAATTTTCCGTTTACAAATTTGGAATAGAAACGTACAGTTTTTTTGGTAGATTGAGGATTTATTCCCCCTAAAATACGATCATTTTCACGTAACTCGATAATTATACGTCCTGGAATAACGCGTTCTGGACAATAAGACACGTAAATTTGATTATCATTTTCACTTTCATCCTTTGGAATAACAAGCTCAGGACGCAATTCTCTTAAAATGTCTGCTACTCTTTCAGTAGAACCAACTGGACTAGTAGATTCTAAGATAATTAAATTACCTGGTTTTATGTAAGGAGCGATTGTTCTCGTAGCTGATTCTACATAAGATAAATTCGGCTTATGATCTTCTTTAAAAGGCGTTGGAACAGCAATAATAAACACATCTGCAAATTCTGGTATCTTACTAGCTTTAAGTTTCTCATTTTTAACTACATCTTGTACGAGTACATCTAAATCTGGCTCATAAATATGAATTTTGCCGTTATTCACCATATTTATCGCATCTTCATTTACCTCTACTCCATGAACTTCAATTCCACTAGAAGCAATAATACTAGCTGTCGGTAGTCCAATATATCCAAGTCCAACTACACAGACCTTACTAAATTCAATAATTGTTTTTTGATTGATCATTTTTAATTTTCCCCCGTTCAAATAATTAAGTAAAAACTCACTTTAAATAATAATTAGTTTCATTCTCTATACATAACTATTAAAATGCATTTTTTGAACCAAACAATACGCTAAATGTTTTTAAAATAATCTTAATATCATAAATAATTGACCGATTACCTATATAAATTAAATCTAATTGGACCATTTCATCAAAACCAACACTATTTCGAGCACTAACCTGCCAAAGACCTGTACACCCTGGGGTAACTAGTAATCTCTGTTTATCATAAGCTGTATATTCAGCTACCTCTCTCGGAAGTGGTGGTCTTGGTCCAACAAGAGACATGTCACCTAATAAGACATTAAAGAATTGCGGTAACTCATCAATCGATGTTTTGCGAATAAACTTACCAATTCTAGTAATCCTTGGATCATCCTTCATTTTAAACATTGCACCTGAAACTTCATTATATTGTAGAAGTTCCTTTAATCGTTCCTCAGCATCAGTTACCATTGAACGGAACTTGTACATTTTAAATATCTTTCCATTTTTACCTACTCGAGTTTGAAAAAAGAAAATTGGGCCTTTAGGATCTTCTAACTTTATAAAAATAGCAACAACAATTAAAACTGGTAATAATAATAAAAGACCAAAAAAAGCACCAAATATATCCATTATTCGCTTCGTAAATGAGTACATCCAATTTTTTTCAACTGTTTCTTTCGATAAGAGTGGTTGGGAAGCATATTCTGATTGTTCAAATCTCATTGCTTTCAATCTGATCATCCATCCTTATTTAATATTTACTGTTAACATATCATCTAAATACTTTAATAAATCGTCTCTTAATTCTTCATTCTTTAACGCAAATTCAATTGTCGTTTTAATAAACCCTAGTTTTTCTCCAACATCGTGACGTTTTCCTTCAAAGTCATATGCAAAGACACGTTGAATTGAGTTTAGCTTCTGAATCGCATCCGTTAATTGAATTTCTCCACCTGCACCAATTGATTGCTCTTCTAAGTACATAAAAATTTCAGGTGTAAATACATAACGACCCATGATTGCTAAATTAGAAGGCGCTGTACCTAGTGCAGGCTTTTCAACAAAGTTTTTTACTTCGTATCTTCTACCCTCTTGCATAATCGGTTCAACAATGCCGTATCGATGCGTTTCTTCTTCTGGTACTGTTTGAACCCCAATTACTGAAGAATATGTATTGTCATATTGGTCCATTAGCTGCTTTAATCCTGGTGTTTCAGCTACTACAATGTCATCACCAAGTAATACTGCAAATGGTTCGTTGCCTATAAAATTACGCGCACACCATACAGCATGACCTAATCCTTTAGGTTCTTTTTGTCTTATATAATGAATGTCGATATTAGATGGAGCTTTAACCTGCTCTAATAACGCATATTTTTCTTTTTCTAATAAATTTTGTTCCAACTCGTATGAATAATCAAAATGATCTTCAATTGCGCGTTTTCCTTTACCTGTTACGATAATAATATCTTCAATTCCTGATTCAATTGCCTCTTCAACAATATATTGAATTGTTGGTTTGTCTACTATTGGTAGCATTTCTTTCGGCATTGCTTTTGTTGCAGGTAAAAAGCGTGTTCCTAAACCTGCAGCTGGTATAATTGCCTTTCTTACTTTCTTCATTTTCTAAGTCCCTCCATTGCTTTCTTTCCCCAAATTAGTAAAGTTTCCACTTCTATATTCATGTGAATAAATACACAAGAAGAAACTCTATTTTCTTTTATATTAAATATAATTTAGGGCATCTAACCCCTCCTCACACTATACCTTTGACGACTAGCGTCTAAGCAGACAATTTCAAGTTTGAAACTCCTTTTCTCGTATACATATAGCCTGTTTAGTTTGAGTCATCTCATGAGGTCTATTTGTATTAAGATAAATGGAAAATTAATCAATTTAATCATCTACCACAATATAGTCGAGTACCCCCATTGATAATGGTAAGGAGATATCACCTATCATTTATTAGATTCCTAGTAAACGACTAAAAATATTTTGTTTAAATTTAAGAGGTTCTTCTGGATAAAGAATCTCACCATTCACAATTGATTGCGCATTTTCCCTCAATTGGAACTCAGTTTCTATCCCAAATTTTTCTCGGATGATCTCGTATGCATCAATTAACTCAAAATTCCGATTTTTCGTGTTATGTGCATCAGATGCAATAATATGTACCCAATTTGCCTCAATACATTTAAAAGCAAATTTTTGAATTTTTTTACCGAATTTACCCGTTATTGATGAAGCAGTTAGTTGAGTTAATATCCCTTTTTGGACAAATTCAAAAAGAATGTCTGGTTCGTTTATAAGAACTTTGTTTCGTTCAGGATGTACAAGGATCGGCATAATTCGATTTGCTTGCATCTCGTATAACAACCTATTTGTAAATTGCGGTATATGGGATGACGGAAGTTCGCATAGTAAATAGCGCCTTCCATCATTAATTGAAACAATTCGATTAAGCTCAAAGTCTTGTATCAATTCTCCATAAAGCCTTACCTCTTGCCCTGGTAAAATTGTTAAAGGGATAGCTTTTTCATTTAATACTTTATTTAGCTCTTCTACTTTTTCTAATATCTCTTTTCTGTCTGTATTGTAACGTCCGTTCTGATGATGAGGTGATGCAACAATTGTATGAATCCCATTGTCCACGGCTGCTCGCGCCATATTAATACTATCTTCCATTGTAATTGGACCGTCATCTAGGCCAGGTAAAATATGACAGTGAAGATCAATCATTTTTCGCTACCATAATAATCGTAATAACCGTCTTTATCCTGTTCGGCTCTATTTAATACAACACCTAGGATATTTGCGTTTACTAGTGTTAATAGCTCTTTCGCTTTTTTAATTTTTTCTTTTGCCGTGTATCCTCTACGGACAACTAAAATCGTACCATCACATACTTGTGAAATGATTTGAGCATCAGTAACTGCTAACAATGGAGGAGCATCAAAAAGAATCACATCATATTGTTCATACATTTGTGCAATCAATTTCTTCATTTTCTCTGAAGATAATAACTCAGATGGATTTGGTGGAATAGGACCCGAAGTTAGAATTGATAGATTACTAATATCAGTTTTTTGGATAACGTCCTTTAAGGACTTTTCTTGCGCAATTGCAGTTGTTAAACCTTTAAAATTCTCTAACTTAAAATCAGAATGCAATTGAGGTTTACGTAGGTCAGCATCTACTAAAAGAACTTTCTTTTCTTGCTGAGCATATGTCACTGCTAGATTTGCAATTGTCGTTGTTTTACCTTCAGATGGTTCAGAAGATGTCACTAAAATTGATTTTATTTTTCGATCGATCGAAGAAAATTGAATATTCGTACGAACTGTTCGATATTGCTCTGCAAATGGCGATTTAGGGTTTGTTAATGTAATAAGAAATCTTTTTAATTTTTCTTTAGTCGTTTTTCTAACCATTTTACGCACCCTTTCCCAATTTTAAATTTATTTTAGGTGTGATTTTTCCCTTTGTTACTTCAGAGATGACACCTAGAATCGGTAACTCTAATAATTCTTCAAGCTGTTTTTCAGTCTTAACTGTGTTATCTAAAAACTCAAGTAAGAATGCAATACCAACCGAAATCATTAACCCAACTGCAAATCCAATCACAACATTTAATTTCTTATTTGGTTTAATCGGATTTTCACTTAAATCTGCTTTTGCTAAAACAGTTACATTATCTACACTCATAATTGTTTTAATTTTTGCCTGAAATACATTTGCAATCGTATTCACAATCGTTTGAGCTTGCTTAGGATCAGTATCTTGTACAGAAACCGTAAATACTTGTGAATTTGCTTCGCTTACTACTGTGATATTTTTAGTCAGTTCTGCAACTGTATAATCTAAATTTAATTGTTTAATAACTTCTTCTAAAATAGCTGGACTCTTAATAACGACATTATATGTATTGATCAACTGAACATTTGTTTGTACTTGGTTATTCTGGTAAATCGAAGAATCTTTCGTCTCTTTTTGATTAACTAATAATTGTGTTGAAGATTGATAAATCGGGGTTAAAAATAAATAGCTAATGACTCCTGTAACCACTGTGGCTACAACTGTAATACTAATTATCATGATTAGACGTTTCTTAATAACGCCGAATAATTCCTGTAAACTAATCGTCTCTTCCATCATTTCCTCCTAATAACATAACTGTTTATTATTCTATTAAAATATACCATCAAATACAACAGTGCCTAGTATAACAATTACTTAACAAAAAGTTAAGTAAAAATTAATCTAGAAATAGGGAAATTTGGTTAAATTTCCCATAAAACAAGGTATTTTGTCGGATTATTTACCCATTTTATGGAAGCCCTTACAAACCGGTCTAGTTATGTTACATTCATTAATGAAAATTGTAACATTAGATATTATTTCAGAATAATTAATACGCTGTAAATTGAATAATAATCAATGAAATGATAAAAATAATTTTTTCCTTATTTAGTAAAAATCACTAGCACATTTTGATTATTCTGTTATATAATAAAGTATAAATAAATACACTGTATTAATACAGAATGAAAACAAATTAATCATTCATTTAAATCAAAGGGAGTGTTGTTAATGATGAGTAGAGAAGAGCGTAAAAACATGGTTCACTTTTTGGAATTAACAAAAGGATTTTCAACTGAAGACTTAGTTTTCATGACGGATGCTGATTTAGAGCACCTTTACGACACGGCGTATACGTATATGTTACATCACGCTGAGTAAGATCTTACAACTTTGGATTACTGCACTTATAAAATAAAAGCTAGGTGAACTCCCTTTTTCGGATTCACCTAGCTTTTTCATTTACCAATGTTTTTATGGTTAATGATGTATCTAATTACTTATGTTTCCTCTTTTTTTCTAGTTTACTAAAGACAACAAAAGTCCTACTTTTCCGACTATATTCCTCAATTTGAGACAAAAACATTTTAAAAGAGTATTTTCTATACATCTTTTTGTTATATCGAAATTTTAATTTTACCAATATATGGTAAATAAACAGATTGATTATTTTTGTTGTTTAGTTATAAAAATTGTATACAATTTTTACGTTTTTTCCCTAGTCATTTTGTCTAATAGGGTTTGTACAAAAAAATTTTTTTTTTTATTTTTAATAAAAAAATTTGTCTATTTTTTTATTAAAAACAATAAAAGTACATTTCTCTATCTAAACCTCTGCTTTATAAAAATAAAAAAGCTAAAATGCATCCTTTAAAAGAATTCATCTAGCTTTTTAATTTTACTCATATTCAATTAACAAGCGTTTCAAACCGATAGCCTTTTCCCTTAATCGTTTTAATATATTTAGGATAATTTGGAAGCTCCTCAATTTTATGTTGTAAACTATGAATATAAATATCGATTAATCTTTTATTTTTACATACTTGAATGTGGAAGGTTTTTAAATGGGTTCATATACCGGTTTATCTGCATTTCTGGTATATGGACTTTCATATTGTTTCATTTTTTTATTTTGGGTAGGCAAAAAATAGGCACGTATCAATATCAATCATAAGCCTAACCATCATTATTTGTTAATTTCCTGCAACACTTTCTTAATTTCATCTTGAGTCAACTGTTTCCATGGTGCTGCATCATCATTAGCAAGGGGTTTTTCAGGATTTTCATCTTTGTTCCACCATTTTGCCTCATACGGGATGCCATCAAACATTACCCGATCACCAGCTCCATAGACTTCTCCTTCTTCCCATTCCTGATAGGTTCCTTTAGGCAAGCTAACTATTGGCAATGGTTTTTCTCCAGGCAATACCGGACCAACAAGTTCCCAAGGAATTGTATTTTCATCCAAGATAGGTGCATCAGGAGCATCTCCTTTTGTCCACCATTTAGCTCTATACACATTGTGCCTCCAGACAACACGAGTACCTTTTAAATAGGTTGTAGATTCATTCCAAATCTCATACGGGGAAGTTTTGGGATCATCAGGTTTATTCAAATCTATATTAGTTACATCTGACTTGGTTGTCCGTTTTGCATCACTAGAAACACTACCATTCATATTCTGTTTCAAAATCGTTGCAAACTCTTGATTGTTTTGTTTAACACCACTGTAAAAGTTGGAAACACTTTGAATTCCAACACTATTCTCACTGGACTTCCTGTCACGGTTTGCTGACCACATAGACAATCGTCCCAAACCATTTTCTATGGCAAAATTATTCAGCTTAGCAGCATCTTCTAAGTTAAAAACTTCACCTTGGATATCATTTTGACCAATCATTGGTGTTGCGCCGAGTTTTCTCCATAATGCTTTATCACTCAAGTTAACTCCTTGTTTTTGATAAATAATCTTTAGTTGGCGATGGGTTTTTTTCAAGGCATTAATCGAATTGTCCGCCATAGAAAGTGCTGAATTTCGACTTTCCCCATAATTCATTGTCATAATATTGACGCCAGCTAAATCTACTCCAGCTTTCAATAATGTTGTTACAGCATCCGTACCATCCTCAGTCAATCCTTGCGGGGTTACTGGTAATGTTACCCAAATAGCTAAGTCTTTTTTATCTTTTTTTCGTTCTTGCTGCAATTTTGCCAAAGCTTCCCCACGAAGTTTAGCGGCATGCTTATTTGTCAATCCTTCTTGCTCTAAATCCACATCAATCGTATTCAGATCATAACGCTTTACTACTTTTGCATATGCATTTTTTATTTTTCCAACATCTGTTGTTGTAATTGCTAATTCCGAATTGGATAAGCCACCAAATGAAACAATGACTTCCCCGCCCTTTTGTCGTAGGCGCGCAATTCTCCGATCCATATCTAAATCCTCAGATGCCTGATCCAACGAATAGGCGCCTCCCCAACTAGGAACAGCACTATTTTTATTCTCACCTACTATGAAAGAAAGCACAACATTACCATCGATTTTTTCAAATTCATATTGAGGTGTAAGTGTAGCATCGACATAAGCGGCAAACCAAGGTTTTGATTCTACTGCTGTTTTTTCTGTTTTTTTTGTTTTTTCTATTTTACTAACTACGACTATATTATCTCGATAAAAATAACTTGCTCCTACAGCAACCACAACTAAACATACCAACATTAAACGCGGTATAGACAATTTCTTTTTATTTTGCATAATCTTTTTTCATCCTATTTTTTTATTGCTGAAATTAAGTTTATCTTCAACTTCAGTTGTCTCTGTATTTTCCAATTTACCAAGTGATATACTTAATGGGACTTCTGTTCGCCCCTTCTCATCACCATAGTATAAGACCGATTGCCAATTGATTTCTGATTGATTTTGTTCATCTTTTTCAGTTTGCTTAGGTTTTACTTCTACGAATATCCATTCTTTAAAGTTATGAATTAAATCCACAAGCATATTGACAGGTCCGATAAATGTTAATGCAGCCCACCCACAAGTAAAGGCGTTAAAAAAGGAAAATAAAGCATTCGGCCAATTTCCGAGCATGAAAGAGCGATAGCAAATAAAAGCAGAATAAACAATAATAGTGATCGGCGCTAAGATATAAAGTGTTGGCGTGCCAGTCCGATCATTAACCTTAGGTGTTCGTGCAAAAGGAATTTTTTCACTTGTTAATAACTGTTGGATTGACTTTAGCACTCCAGCCAAATTAACAGCCAACAAGATTAGATTGAGACCATAAATTCGGAAAATGTCCATTCGTTTATAACGATTGTATTTTAAATCACTCGCCATTGCAGTAAAGTAAGGGATAGCAGCACCAACAATAAAAATACTCAATAAACGGTCGTCAAAGGGATAGGCTAATAGGAAGATTAAGCCAAAACTAGCCCAAGCAATAGATGCCATGTAATTGACTCGCAACAAGATTTCCATTAACTTAATTGGATTCCCTTCTTGACGGCGTTGGCGAATAGTAGCAAATAGCTTCGACATAATGATTAATCCACCATTGGCCCAACGACGACGTTGGATAACTAAAGAACCGAAATCTGGTGGAGTTGCTGAGTAACTCATACGCTCCGGATAATTCGCCAAGGTCCAACCATTTTTTTCTAAATCAATACTAGACTCCGTATCCTCAATTACTGTACGGTCTTGGATAAAACGGCGAATTTTAAATCCATTTACATATTCTGTTTCGGCAATTTCCTCGATCGCACGTTTTCGGATGACCGCGTTCGCCCCTACCCAAAAGGTCGCGCCATAATACGTTGTTCCTTGGTGTAAGGTGTGTTGAATATCTGTTGTAGCACCGGCAATTCGTTCGATTCGAGTTGGACATCCACGGAAAGAAGAATAAGGAGTTTGTGTTACAGCTACTTTTTCATTTCCTTCTTGCTTCAATAGATATACCAGACGTAAACAATACTCTCTTAGCAGAATAGAATCGGCATCAAGCGTCAGTAAAAATTCAGTATCTGGAATTACTAAATCTGCTTCTGCCTCTGAAGATACTCTCTGCAATACTTTACCGGCTGGTGTTTGGCGAATCTTGTAGCTCCCTCCCATTAAATCAATATAAGAGTTAAGATTCATAGCTTTATTGGCTTCATCAGATAAAGAAACAAACTGTTTTCGTTGGAAATACCCTACTTTTCCGGTAAAAATCCATACTAATCGAGAATAAAACTGATAGATACGTTCATAGCTCATGCTATAATTTTCTTTTGAAGATTTCTCTAATGCTACTGCCGTTACGGTTAATTCCTCAGCTAAAGCTCTTAAAACATGATTATTAAAGAAATCATCTACATGATTCTCCGAAGGTTCTTCATCAGCAAATTTATTAATCCATTTGGCAGCATAATTATATTGCTTTATTAAATCATTTAAAGTAGAAGAAGAGATTTCCCCTGTTTTGTTATATGCATTTTCAAAATCGTCACGAGCTTTTGCTAATTTTGTATAAGGGACTTCCAAAAGCTCTGTAATTTCTTTTGCAAGATTCATAGTTGCTTGCAATTTTTCCCTTTTTTGCGGATCCGTTGGATTCGGCTTATCATCAATCAAGAGTTGTACATCGATTTTCGGATATTCTTGTAAAACAGCTGATAGTAATGTTTTTCGAATAACGCCAACCTCTTCATCATACGAAGGAACCAAAACAGTAATTCCTGGTTGATTCTCAGAAAAATAAGCAGATAAGGTTTCCCGTGGGATCCGAGTATGCTCTTTAAATCGGATCAATGCCCCTTGTCTAGAATAAAGATACATCAATGCGGAAAAACATAGTGTCGTAACAATCAAAATATATAATCCCGCTTCAACGACTTGTTTAAAAGTACCATTCCCATTATGCAGTTGATCAAAAATTGTGGATGCTACATAAAGCAGCCAAAATCCAATCGTAAACAAAATATAGATTCGATTCAATGTCAATTTTGCAGTGGATGGTTTTTCATGCACTCTTGGTAATGGTTCCAAATTGCTTTCAGTGTTAAATTGTCTTTTCATTTCGTTCATCCCTCTTGTTGTCAACTCCCTATTTAAAAAAAATACAATGTTTTAACTATTTATGGGTGGGCAGATTAAATTATCACGTTAAAAATCTCCCATCCTTTTCCGAATAAACTCTTTTCCATTTTTACCGGAGTTTAAAAAAAGAAAATTGGACCTTTAGGATCTTCTAACTTTAAAATAATAGCAATAATAATATGAACTGGTAATAGTAGTATAAGACCCAAAAAAAGCGCCAGATAAATCCACTAAGCGCTTAGTAAATAAATAGATCCTTCTGTTTTCAATTGTTCTTTCGATAAGAGTAGCTTTAGAAGCATATTCTGATTGTTCAAATCTCATTGCTTTCAATCTAATTATCTATCTTTAATTAACATTGACTGTTAACATTTCATGTAAATACTTCAATAAATCTTCTCTTAAGTCTTCATTTTTTAAAGCAAAATCAATTGTTGTCTTAATAAATCCTAACTTCTCACCAACATCATGACGTTTCCCTTCAAAGTCATATGCAAATACACGTTGAATAGAATTTAATTTTTCAATAGCATCTGTTAATTGAATTTCGCCGCCTGCACCGATATTTTGTTCTTCTAAGAACATAAAGATCTCAGGTGTAAATACATAACGACCCATAATTGCTAAATTAGAAGGCGCTGTACCAGGTGCTGGTTTTTCAACAAAGTTTTGTACTTCATATCTTCTTCCTTCTTGGAGAATTGGATCAACAATTCCATATCGATGTGTTTCTTGTTCTGGAACAGTTTGTACACCAATTACAGATGAATAAGTACTGTTATATTGGTTTATTAACTGCTTTAATCCTGGTGTTTCAGCCTCAACAATGTCATCTCCAAGTAATACTGCAAATGGTTCATTCCCAATAAAATTACGTGCACACCATACTGCATGACCTAATCCTTTAGGTTCTTTTTGTCTTATGTAATGAATGTCGATATTAGATGGCGCTTTAACCTGTTCTAATAACGCATATTTTTCTTTTTCTAATAAATTTTGTTCTAGCTCAAATGAATAATCAAAATGATCTTCAATTGCGCGTTTTCCTTTACCTGTTACGATAATGATATCTTCAATTCCTGATTCAATTGCTTCTTCAACAATGTATTGAATTGTTGGTTTGTCTACGATTGGTAGCATTTCTTTCGGCATTGCTTTTGTTGCAGGTAAAAAGCGTGTCCCTAAACCCGCTGCTGGTATAATTGCTTTTCTTACTTTCTTCATTTTCAAATTCCCTTCATTGCTTTCTTTCCCCAAATTAATAAAGTTTCCACTTCTATAGTCATGTCAATAAATACACAAGAAGAAACTCTATTTTCTTTTAAAATAAATATAATTTAGGGCATCTAGCCCCTCCTCACACTATACCTCTGACGACTTGCGTCTAAGCAGATCATATTAAGTTGTTTTACTCCTTTTCTCCAATACGCTTAGCCCTTTAGTTTGATTAATTTCAAGAGAACTATTTGCATTAAGATAAATGGAAAACTAATCAATTTAATCATCTACCACAATATAGTCGAGTCCCCCCATTGATAACGGTAAGGAGATAACACCTATCATTTATTAGAGATTCTTAGTAAACGACTAAAAATATTTTGCTTTAATTTAAGAGGTTCTTCTGGATAAAGAACGACACCATTCACAATTGATTGCGCATTTCCCCTCATTTGGAACTCAGTTTCTATCCCCAATTTTTCTCGGATGATTTGTATGTATCATTTAACTCAAAATTCCGTTTTTTCGAGTTTTGTGCCTCAATGCATTTAAAAGCAAACTTTTTAATTTTTTTACCGAATTTACCTGTTATTGATGGAGCTGTTATTTGAGTTAATATACCCTTTTGGACAAATTCAAAAAGAATATCTGGTTCGTTTATAAGAACTTTGTTGCGTTCAGGATGTACAAGAATCTGCATAATTCGATTTGATTACATCTAGTAAAATAACCTATTTGTAAATTGTGGTATATGGGATGACGGAAGTTCACATAGTAAATAGCGGCTTCCATCATTAATTGAAACAATTCGCTTAAGCTCAAAGTCTTGTATCAATTCTCCATAAAGCCTTACCTCTTGCCCTAGTAAAATCGTTAAGGGTATAGCTTTTTCTTTCAATACATCCTGTAAACTAATCGTCTCTTCCATCATTTCTTCCTAATAATGTAACCGTTTATTATTCTATTAAAATATAACCTCAGATTCAACAGTACCTAGTATAACAATTACTTAACAAAAAATTAAGTGGGAATTAATCTATAAATAGGAAGTTTTGTCTAATTTTACCATAAAATAAGGTTTTTTGTCGATTTATTAACCCGTTTTATGGAAACCCTCACAAACTGTTCTAGTTATGTTAAATTCATTAACGAAAATTGTAACATTAGATATTATTCTAGAATAATCAATACGTTGTAATTTGAAAAATAATTAGTGATTTAATTAAATTAATTTTTTACTTTTTTAGTAAAAATTACTAGCACATTTTAACTTTCGAGTTATATAGTAACTAACAAAATAAGTACACTGTATTAAAACAGATTGAAAACAAATTAATCAATCATTTAAATAAAAGGTAGTGTTGTTAATGATGAGTAGAGAAGAGCGTAAAAACATGGTTCAATTTTTTGAATTAACAAAAGGATTTTCAACTGAGGACTTAGTTTTCATGACGGATGCTGATTTAGAGCACCTTTACGACACAGCTTATACACATGTTACATCACGCTGAATAAGATCTTACCACTTTTGTTTACTGCACTTATAAAAATAAAAAGCTAGGTGAGCCCTATTTTCGGATTCACTTAGCTTTTCCATTTACAAACGTTTCGTTGGTAAATACTGTTTCTAATTACTTACATTTCCTCTTTTTTTCGATTTTACTATAGACACCAAAAGTCCTACTTCTCCGACTATATTCCTCAATTTGAGACATAAACATTTAAAAAAAGTATTTTCTATGCATCATTTTGTTATATCGAAATTTTATTTTTTACAAAATTTGGTAAAAACAAATTAGTCCTTTTTGTTGTTTAAGTTGCGAAAGCGTTTAAGATTCTCCCGTTTTCACCCTAGTTTTTTTGTCTATTCGGGTTTGTATATAAAAAATTTATTATGTGTCTCTTATTTAAGAAAAAACATCATTTTTAATAAAAAGAGTAAAATTACGTATTCCCTACTCTCCCCAATGCTCTGCCATATAAAAATAAAAAAGCTAAATGACATCCTTAAAAAAGAATGCACCTAGCTTTTTAATTACACTCATGTTCAATAAGCAAGCGTTTCAAACCGATACCCTTTTCCCTTAATCGTTTTAATATATTTAGGATAATTCGGAAGTTCCTCAATTTTATGTCGTAAACTATGAATATAAATATCGATTAATCTTCTATTTTTATAAACAGAAATGACTTCCATTAATTCTTCTCTCGTAACAATAAAGCCAGCCTTTTTTATTAAAAAAAGTAAAATTGCGTATTCCCTACCATTTAATTCAATCCTCATTTTGTTTTTGTAAACCTCTTCTCGATTTAAATAGAAGGAAATCTCTCCAAAATATAAAACTTTTTCTCGGTCTTCTTCTATTTTTTCAGTGCCTGCCCTCCTCATAACTGCTTTTATTCTTGCGGATAAGTCTCTTGGATGAATTGGATATTTAACATATTGATCCGCTCCAGCTTCAATGCAAATCGCTGCCTCGTATGAATCATACGTTTCAACTAATAATATGATCGGTATTTCTGATATCCGTCTTATTCTCATGATTAATGGAATAAACTCGTCCAAAACCTGGCTTTTCATTAATACTATGCAGCCTTTTAAGAAACCAAGATGTATGTCTTCATTAAACTCTCCATATCGATATGTGCTGATTTTAATTAATCCGAATTGTTTACTTTGTTGAAGCACATGTTCAATCTCGTTTTGATCTTGGATGATGACAATTTGCTCCACCGTATATCTCTCCCATTTTTTACTGTTTATACGGTCATTTTAATTGGTTATTAACAAAAAAGGGGGACTTTCACTATACCTTTACAAATTCTTTACGTAGCGTTAAAAGCAAGTTAATCTTTGTGGGATATTGTAAGAAATGTAGTAAAAACAACGAAGGGGGAAAATGTAGATGCAACTATACAAAGTACTTTTAATAGTCGTCGTAATCACAGCTATGTTATCTTTAGCGGCTTGTGGATTTGCCTATCATCCTAATTCAAGTACATCTGAAAAACAATTAACTGGTAGTGTACTAATTGACGGTTCATCTACCGTTTTCCCGATTATGCAAACAATAACGAAACAATATAGTTCTGCACAACCCGAGGTAACTATTTCATTAGGTAATAGTGGTTCAATAGATGGTTTTAAAAAATTCGCAAATGGTATAACTGATATAAACGACGCATCTCGTCCAATAACAAATGAAGAAGATACAATCGCTAGGCACAATAACATCGATTATATTCAATTAAAATTAGCTTACGACGGTCTATCAGTTGTAGTAAATAAAGACAATGATTTTGTTAATCAATTAACAGTTGAACAATTAAAAAAGTTGTGGTCTGTTAATAGCAAAATAAAAACTTGGAACGAACTAAACTCGGCTTGGCCAAAGGAAGAAATTAGATTCTTTAGCCCTGGTAATGAGTCAGCAACTTACGAATACTTTAATAAAAAAATCTTAAATGAAGCTGGCGAACGGAAAGATGCTCAAACGTCTGAAGATGACAAAAATCTTGTCGCTGATGTTGCTAGTGAAAAAGGTGCAATTGGATACTTTGGTCATGCTTACTATGAAGAAAACAAAGATCAATTAAAAATCGTGCCAATCGTTAATCCGAAAACAGGTAAAGCAGTTTTACCGACTGAAGAGACAATTAAAAATGGGACTTACCCACTTTCACGTGAACTCTACACATATGTAAATATAAACTCACTTAAACATCCTGTCGTTTTGGACTACTTAAAATTTGCGAATGAAAATGCTCCACTTTTAGCTGAGCAAGTTGGCTATATCCCATTAGAAGATGAGCAATATGAAATCAATATTAATAAAATAGAAGAAGCTAGACACAAATAACCTTACTCCCCCCCAATTTAAATATAAAAAGAAGCTACGATTCGTGTTTGAATCGTAGCTTTTTGTTTAATTTAAAGATCAATGATCGTCTTCTTATTTATAATTCGCTCTTTTAATTCTTCACAAAGTTCAATAACTCTTTGCGTCTTCTCTTCATATTTCATATTTAGTACATGATAAAGCGTAATATCACGACATTTTAAAAATGATGGAATTCGACTATACCATTCTTCATCTAATACATATTCGGTTTCATAACCTTTTCGAAAGATTTCTAGCTGTCTTTTTGCGAAATTAGATTTTTCTTCGAATGATGCCTTACTACCCCAAGCAGTATAATATAAGACAATTGCGATATCTGAAATGAAATAATTATATTGCAGATCATCGAAATCAAAAGCCGTTATTTCACCTTTATCATTTACGAAGAAATTGTGGAGATGCAAGTCGCTATGGATTAATCCATAAGAGTCTTTCTTTCTATCATAAGTTTGGATTTCTTCTATTAATTCCTTCGTAAAAATGCCAAGTTCTTCATCAGCTAACATATCATTTAAATAAGCTTCTTCGTCCCAATGTTCACGATGATTTGTTACAGGATAATCAACTGTTAACGCGTGAAGCTTTCCGATTGTTTTTCCCCATGTGTACATTAGGTCATCATTCCACACAGCTGGGTTTGTACGATCAACTAATTGACCATCTGCCCATTCAAACAATGATGCGTAAAAACTGGTGCCATCGCTTGCATTTTGGACTTCTACTAAATTACCGTTTAAAGAAGATAAAGAACCTGCTGCATTCGCTCCGTTTTCTCTAGCATATTTTAAAAACTCTAGCTCTGCCTCAATTTCTTCTTTTGAGCGATGAGATGAATGCGTTAATCGTAAAATGCGATCCGTTCCATCAGCCAGCTTACCTTTAAAAAGATAGTTCTCGAACTCTCCGACTGGTTTTTCTTCTACTGTAATACCAAATTGTGATGCTGCATTCGTTAAAATCTCTTTAGTAAAAACTCTTTCAACTGCCTGTTCCATTTTTTAATCCCCCGAAACATACATAGAATAAATATCTAATTACTTATTCCTCAGTTTCCAAGGATTTCCTGCAACTTTTTTACTAAATAATTACTAACCATTCATATTTCGGTATTCATTTGGGGTCATCCCAACGATTTTCTTAAACACTTTTCGAAAGTATTTATCATCTTGATAGCCGATTTTCCCAGCTATTTCATAAATTTTTAAATTGGGGAACTTCAATAATTCCTTTGCTTTTTCGATCCGAATCGAAACAATATAATCTGATATATTCACACTATAAATTTGTTTAAACTTTCGGGATATATATTCGCGGCTTAAATAAAATTTCTCTGAAAACTCCTGAAGTGAAATTTCTTCAGCATAGTTAAGTTGAATATAATTTGCGATTGCTTCAATACTATTTAGTTCTTGGTTCGTTTGATTTTTTTCTTGAATAATCGACTGTACTCTTTCCCTTTGAGTCGAAACATATTCACCAATTTCAAAATGCCCTCTCGCATTCCAGAACAATTCTAGATTTACTTCTTGAATGGTTTGAAGTGATAGCTTATTAATCCAGTGATTAAGGAAAATTAGAAACTCCTGATGCAATGAAAGTAACTGTGCAAAAGGAAAATAATTCTTCTGTGCGATTCGTTTACTAAAAAGTTGAATGACTTCATCGTAAATATAAATATCCTGTTTCTCAACCATTTGTTCAAATAAGTTGATGATTTCTACTAGATTAATCGGATTATACTCTTTTATAACTTCATAAGAATAAACTGGTACATCTCGCTTTTCTAAAATATTTACATGCTGTAGAACATTTACAACTTCCTCGTACCCAAACTGAATTGATTCAATTGTTAGCTTTCTACTAATTGCAAAATGAAACGGGAAAGGTACAACTGTAGATAAAATTTTAGCGATATGCTGAATACTGTCAGTTACTTGCTCGCCCCAATATAGTAAACAAATCTCTTTTGCACCCTGTAAATTACGAAACGCAATTCCTCCATTTTGGTTTTGAAGAACTTCATTTACAATATTCAATAAGGCAAAAAAGCATAAATCCTCTGGCCAAATATCTTTGAAGGTCTCTAAATTTCGTAATTTTAGTAAAGAAACATGTAGAGTTTGCCCTTCTTCATATCCTAATTGGTTTAACATGTTCTGATTATATTCTTTGCCGTAAATTGCATTTGTTAATTGTTTATCTCTGTAAACAGGTAAAACTTCCTGCAGCAAACGAAAATCGTTTAATGCATCAATTCTCTCTTTTTCTTTTTCATTCCAATCTGAAACTACTTTTAACAAAGTTTCATTCAATATATCTGGATCAATTGGTTTCAATAAATAATCAGATGCACCGAACTGAATGGCTTCTCTCATATAATGATAGTCATCATAGCCCGTTACAACGATTACTTTACAATTAATATTTTCTGAATGAAGCCACTTTAATAATCCTCTACCATCTAGCTCTGGCATCATTAAATCAGTAAATATTATTGTCGGTCTTTCCTTTATAATGATGTCTTGAGCGATCGCTCCATTTTCTGCTTCTAATATTTCAGTAACACCAATTGCATCCCAATCTGCAAGAAGTTTTACACCTTCACGTACATGCTTTTCGTCATCTATTAGTAGAACCTTCATGATTAACTTCTCCTCTTGTCATTTCAATCGGTAAGATTATCGTTACAACAAAGTTTTCATGCTTCACACTTTCTATTTTCACTTCTGCTTTTTTACCATAATAGAAATGAATACGATCAGAAATATTTTTTAAACCGATACTCTCGTTCGTATTTAACCCACCTTCTGATAGCGATGAATTGATGTTTTCTAATTCCTCTTCTGATGCACCTTCACCATTATCAGCAATGACTATTTTTAAGCGATCATCTTGTTGTCTATGAATCGAAATATTTAATTCACCAAGCTTTTGTTGCTTTTCAAAGCCGTGTTTAAAGAAATTTTCTACGATTGGCTGTAAAATCATTTTTGGCATTTTTACTTTGTTTAGCTCTTCATCCACTTCCAGGTTATAAACAAATTTGCCGTCATAACGTTCGTTTTGGAGCGATAAATAATCTTTTATATGGTTTAATTCATCTTTAAGCGTTACAAAATCTTCATTATTCTTCATGCTATATCTCATGATTTTTGATAGTGACATGATTAATCGATACACTTTAATTCCATCATTTTTTAATGAAAGTGTTCCAATTGACTGCAAGGCATTGTATAAAAAATGCGGATTTATTTGAGACTGAAGTACTTTTAATTGATTTGTTTTATTCTCTATTTGAAGCTTGTACTCTTTTATATATAAATCGTTTAACGTATCGACCATTGAAGTAAAATGTTTACCTAGTTGCCCAAACTCATCATTTCCTAACGTATCAAAGGAAACAGCAAGTTCTCCCTTCTCAATTCGCTGCATATCTCGAATTAAGATTCGTATTGGCCGTGTAAATCTGAAGGATACGATAATGGTTAAAATGATGACTAATAAGACTGAAATCGCTCCTAGTGTAACTGTAATTTTCAACAATTGATTTGAATTATGGTAGAGATTTTTATAAGGAATGCTTTTAATGACCGTCCATTGTTGATGGTTACTTGTGATTTTGTCATACACATAAACCCCACTAAAGTCCTTGTCCTTCCAATCAAAACTTGCCTCACCCGAACGATCTGAGGTTATTTTTTTATACCATTTTGTTTCTAGCTTTTTACCTATTAGTCTTTTTTCAGAAGAATACAGAACAACATTCCCATCACCAACAACGAAAAGATGTTCCTCTCCTTTTTTATAAATACGATCGAAAATCTCTTTAATTCTACTTAATTCAATATCAATCGATAAGAAACCTAACCATTGGTCTGAAGTAACATTATTTAAAAAATAATGAAATGATACAACCTGTTTAACTGGCTCGATTCGAAAATCAGATAAATTATTATAGTTTTGAATCGGATGAGTCGGTTGAATATAATACGAGTCCCTCGAATAACTTAAATTTCGATATGCAGGAATTTGATTGAAATTATACAATTTCCCGCGACTACTCACCTTTGCATTGTATACGGTGTAATCATCCTTACCCTTTGTTAAATACAAATGCAACTGCTCGATCTCTCTTCTAGAAAAATAAAGTCCTAATAAACTACGTTGAATTTCAGCAGAATTTTGTTCGATGTATGCAGTAGCACCATTTTCTAACACGGACAAAAACGGTCTATTACTATAAATGGACAATGGAATACCGTAGATCTCATTATAATAATTCAATAAATCATTCCCACTACGCTTCAATAAATCATGGTTTGTATTTACAAATTCCTTTGTTACCGTGTTCTTCGTATAAAAATAATTTGCGATAATCGATAATCCAAAAGGAATAATCGTGGCGATTAATAATAAGACAATCAACTTACTTCTAATACTATTTTTCATGATAACATCCTTTGCGGAAACGTTTGCACTTTCTATTATCTAGTTTATCAGAAAGTTTAAATTTTAAATATAGTAAACTGGAGGTTAGCTCTTATTCTTGATACGTGCTAGAGAGGTTCATTTTAATGGGTAGGCTTTTTCGCGTGTCTACTAAAGGGGATAAACATAAACTTCTTTTCCAGGGCTTTTATGATAATTCGCTTCCTTCTTTGACTAAACTGCCAAATACATAAATAAAAAAAAGCAACCGAATGGCTGCTCTTGTTGTTCAACTAAATCACGTCGATAGGTCAAGAAGTGGGCTTCTATTCTATTGCAAATAATATGTTACCAACTTGTATTATTTAAGGATTTAGTTTATAGACATTAACACACTGGTTATTCTATACATATTATTCGACCATCCACACGACAACAAAATACACCTCTAAACTCAAAACAATCAGTAGGCTCTAAATTTTCAATATCGTCTTCATCTAGCTTTCTAAGTTTATTTAGTATTTCTTGCATTCGTTGTATATCTACCTTTGTCACCTTATTTCCACAAGAGCAATTACATTTTCTCTTTTTCATTTAAAATCACTCCTTTATTTCAAATATATGTTCGAAATGAAGGAGGGCTTGTACAAACTACTATTAATGAAAAAAAGAGTCTAAAAAATTTATTAACTTTTGTACTTAGATCGATCTTATTCGAAATATTAATTTATTCCTTAACAGGGCATAAAAAATTAAAAACCCACAAGGAAATTAATTCCTTGTGGGTTGCCTTAATCTATAGGGTATTTCAGGGAAGCCTAAAATTAAGAACTTATTTTTTTAATTTCATCCAAGTATCTTCAAGAGATTTTAACATTTCGTCTGCAGATTTTTGCTTTCCAACGTAAGCTTGCATTGATGCACCAAACTCATTTGTAGCTCCATCTGGGTATTTGAACCAGTTCCAAGATAATGTTTTACCTTCAGCAGAATATTTTTGTAAGTCGTCTGCGATTGGTCCTAAGTTTTTACCTTGAATTGTTTTTAAAGCAGGGATGAACTTGAATTTTTCTACAATGTATTTCTTACCTGTGTCAGAAGTAACCATCCACTCTAAGAATTTTTTAGCTTCTTCTTTGTTTTTAGAGTTTTTGTTAACTACCCAGTTATTAGGTACACCCATTGGTAATTTGTCCATAGCTGCTTTGTCATCGTTGATTGGAATTGGTAACACGCCTAAGTTCATGTTTGGAGTAATTCCATCAATCATACCTTGAATCCAGTTACCTTGTTGGATCATAGCAGTTTTACCTTGAGCAAAGTTTGTAACTTGAGTGTTGTAATCAGTTGTTAAAGGATTTTTATTTCCGTATTTGATTGTTAAATCAAACAGTTTCATAAATTGTTTGAATTTCTCGTTGTCTTGAATTTTCACTTTACCAGAATTAACGTCAGCCATGAATTTGTCTGGATCTTGCTGTTGAGCGAAAGGAATATTTAATAAGTGAATTCCTAGAATCCACCACTCACCGTATCCAACTGAGAATGGTGTGATACCTGCTTTTTGAAGCTTTTCAGCTGCAGCAGTTAATTCGCTTAACGTTTTTGGTGCTTCAGTAATACCAGCTTTTGCGAATAAATCTTTATTGTAAATAAATCCATAACCTTCAGTGTTCATTGGCATACCGTAAAGTTTGCCGTCAATTGTCATTGGTTTTTCAGTTCCTGGATATAAGTCTTTTACCCATGATTGATCAGAAAGATCTTCTAATTTATCTTTCCAAGTTACTGCTTCTTGGAATCCACCGTTGTTAAAGATATCAGGCTCGTTACCTGAAGCAAATTGAGCTTTTAATGCAGCACCGTAATCAGCACCGCCACCAA
The DNA here is from genome assembly GCF_002575105.1 of Bacillus sp. AFS053548. Classification (NCBI taxonomy): domain Bacteria; kingdom Bacillati; phylum Bacillota; class Bacilli; order Caryophanales; family Bacillaceae; genus Bacillus; species Bacillus sp. AFS053548. The sequence goes on from NZ_NUHI01000017.1 coordinate 98,423, forward strand.
CAGTTTGAATTTTAACTGTTACGTTTGGATTTTCCTTATGGTAATCCTTAGCCATTTGTTCTAAATCTTTCGCAATCTCAGCCTTAAACTGGAATACGTTTAATGTTACTTTTTTATCCTTTGAATCATTTGACCCTTTGTCTGAAGATCCCCCAGAACATGCAGAGAATAACATCACTGAAGTTGTTAATGCTGCTGCTACCTTTAGCATCTTTTTCATCCTAAAAACCCCCGTCTCAATATTCTTTATTTTGAATACGCTTTCATTATACATTTAAAAATAAACAACTATGGATAGCCTATATTGACATGATGGGTGGAATATATTGATAGCTTCCACCCAGTCACGTTATTTAATTGAACCGCTCGTAATCCCTTTAATAATATGTTTCTGTGCTGCAAAGTAGAAAATTAGTAGTGGTGTTATACCTAAAACAAGTCCAGATAACGCTAAGTTCCACTGTTTTGTATATGCTCCAAAGAAGTAGAATGTAGCAAGAGGAATTGTTCTTAACTCCATATCTCTTAATACAAGTGATGGTAATAAGAAGTCATTCCAAATCCATAACGTATTTAGGATAACAATAGTAACCGTAATTGGTTTTAATAGAGGAAATACAACTTTCCAGAAAACCATAGTCGGTGAACATCCATCAATAATTGCTGCTTCCTCTAACTCAATCGGAATTGTTTTAATAAACCCATGATATAGGAAGATTGATAATGCTGACCCGAAACCTAAATACATTACTACTAATCCCCAATGGCTATTCATTAAATGAAGCGTACTTCCAACTTTCACTAATGGGATCATAATTGATTGGAACGGGATAACCATTGTTGCTACAAAGATAAAGAAAATGATATTTGAAATTTTGCTTTTTGAACGAACTAGTTTATAAGCTGCCATTGAACAGAAAAAGACGATTACAACATTACTAGCAATTGTCACGATTAATGAGTTCATTAGCGCTTTCCAGAAATTCATTACTTCAATTGCTTGTTGATAGTTTGTAAAATCTAAGCTTTTTGGAAGCGAAGATGTATTTTGTAAAATATCAGCAAATGATTTAAATGAGTTACCTAACACATAATAAAAAGGAACTAAGAAGATGAGAGCAAGTATAATTGCCGCTATTTCTAATATTAAAGTAAAGCCAGTATATCGTTCTTTTAGCATTATGCCTCAACCTCCCTCTTCTTCGTAATGTACACTTGAATAACTGAAATTAACGCTACGACTACGAAGAATACAATCGCTTTTGCTTCACCTAATCCATAACGGTTATTTACAAAAGCTTCAGTGTAAATGTTTAAAGCCAACATCTCAGTAGACTTAAACGGTCCACCATTTGTTAATGAAAGGTTTGTATCAAACACTTTAAATGACCATGAAATTGTTAAGAATAAACAAACTGTTACAGCTGGTGCTACCATTGGAATAATGATTTTGCGTAACACTTGGAATTTATTTGCACCATCAATTTGAGCCGCTTCAATTAATTCCTGTGGTACACCTTGCAGAGCCGCTACATAAATAACCATTATGTAACCTGCACCTTGCCAAACTGCTACGATGACAATTGCCCAGAACGCACCTTTTTCTTCTCCTAAAAGTGCTCTTTGTAAAAAGTCCGAATGCAATAATTGTCCAATTGAAATTAAACCTTTATTAAAAATGAACTGCCAAATGAAACCTAATAATAATCCACCGATTAAATTTGGAAGGAAAAAGACTGTTCTTAAAATATTACTAGTCTTCAAGCTTTGAGTTACGATTAACGCTAAACCAAAACCAATCACATTGGTTAAGATCACAGCGAATAATGTATATTTACCAGTTAAAATAAACGAATGGATAAAATCCGTATCTTTCGTAAAAATGTATTTATAATTTTCAAGTCCAACCCACTTAGCAGAATCAGCTACACCATCCCACTGAGTAAATGAATAGAAAAAGCCGATTAAAAATGGCGTTAACACGATTGCTGCAAAAACAATACTTGCTGGTCCTACAAACGTAAGATAATTTAAAAAATCTCTTAATTTTTTAGATGACTTCTTTGTCTTGGCATCTGTTAAATTTGTATCAATCACTTTTTTCGTTTCAATCATCTGTAACACCTCCACTATCATCATAAAATACCTCTCAAGTTGTGAAAACGTATTCATTTGAACAGTAGGGTGGAATATATTGACTAGATTAATTTTTAGGTTTAAATAATATAAATTTTCTACTTAATCTTTGAACTGTTTATTTCTGATAAAAAACATTGCTTGTAACTATATTCATAAAAGTTTCATAATCTCCTTACTACTTCTAAATAAACACTTTATTAAAAATGATAAATTGTTTATAAACAAAGAAGTTAGGGGGAATTCCGCATGAATAAATTACATAAGAAGTTTTTATTTATCTTTGTTTTTTTGATCGTTATTATATTTTTCATTGCTCACAAACCATCTAAATTACATAAGGGTTTCCCAATTCCGTTAACTGCAATTCAGTCCAAGATTGACTACAAACATCAATACGCAGTCTACAAATGGAAAATGACATCTGAAGAACATGGTTTACCAGGTTATTATGAATTAATTTTAAAATTGTGGGGATGGAATGAAATAAAAGAAGAAGCTCTAGGCATTCGGAGGGTTTTCAGTAAGAACGGTGAAATAGTACATATTCTTTCTTTAAATGATAAGATTGAAATACATTTTTTTAAAAATTAAAAAGTATGATTAAAGTATGTTCGAAAAATGACAAAAAACCGCCCTTTTCAAGACGGTTTACAGATAAATCCTTAAAATTAATATCCAATCCTCAATCTACAATTTAGGATTCGCCCCAAATCGATTATCTCCCTCTTCACTATCCATACAGAAGAAAATAATAAGAATAATCGTACCAATAAACGGAATCAAACCAATTAACAACCACCAACCGCTTTTTCCTGAATCATGTAATCTGCGAGCCCCTACTGCTAAAGATGGCAATATCGTCAAAAGGCCGTAAATTCCAGTTAATATATTATCAATATCCGCAATGCTTTGTAAAATCGAAAGTATAATAGTGATAATGGCATTAAACAGGAAAAACATCCAATACTCTGTTCTTCTAGCTCTTCCGTTGAATACTACGTAATTCTTTAATACTTTTAAATACCATTCCACGATGGATCCCTCCTAAGAAGTAAATACGGTACATTTAAGTCTATTCTTAATACCCAGGTAACATTATTAATTTTTAATAATAGGACAATCTATTTTGAATTAACACAAAAAACCGCCTAAAATTAGGCGGGTATTAAGCTTAGTTTATCTAGGTGTTGGGCCAATGCGATCATCATCTACTTCAAAGTTTGTTGAGGAAATACAAAATTATTAATGTATAATAACTTATTATTAATTAAAACAATTTTTGGGAGATTTATTTTGAAACCTATTTTCATTAAATATTTACTGTTAATTTTTTCACTTGTGTTTATTTTTAGGTTTACATTTTTTCCAGTCGCTTCTTTAGGAATAGGTGTTTCTGAAGGTGGATTAAATTTAATTCCATTAATCAAAATGTTTAATGAGTTTAGTAGCATTAAACAATTTATAGTTAATATCTTTGGAAATATCATTCTTTTTGTGCCATTTGGGTTTATTTTAACATCCATTAAGAGATCAAAAAAAGTTATCCTAATTGGCTTATTTTTATCGGTAAGCATAGAAGTTGTCCAATTTATGATGTCTTTAAGAACTTCAGATATAGATGATGTTATTTTAAATACGATAGGGACATACATTGGGTATAAGATTTCAAAGATCAATTTATTTAAGAAATAATATGGTACATTTAAGTCTTTTCCTAATACCCAATGAACATTCTTAATTTTAATCTTATCTTGGTACTGGTCCAAAACGATTCTCGTGATTTTCACTTTTAAAACAAGCAAGTATTAATAAAATAATTGATCCTATAAACGGAAATAAACTAATTAAATACCACCAACCACTTTTACCAATATCATGTAATCTGCGAACACCGACTGCTATTAGTAGCAGTAAGGTAAGCAAACCATAAATTCCTGAAATCATATTATCTGTATTTGCAAAGTTATCTAATAAACTAAGTAAAAAAGTAATAATTGCATTAATCAACAAGAACATCCAATATTCAGTTCGACTCGCTCTACCATGAAATCCTACATAATTCTTTAATACTTTTAAATACCATTGCACAACTGATCTCTCCTAAGAAATTATTTTATCCAAAAGCTAGTGTATACTTCCTTTTTAATATTCCCATAAAAAAATCAAATCACATATTTGTTATTAAAAAAATGAAAAATATCAGTGTTCAAATAAAAAAGGAAGTCCAAATTCGGACTCCCTCATCAAATAACTTACTTATTAACATGTGTTAACGTCGCACCATACGGAGTTACATCAAAGAAGTCACCATAACCAACAACTGTACCGCTGCCGTTCGCAATGACTGATTTTCTAGATTTCCATGTTTCTCTCCATTGTTCATTTACATCTGCTGCACGACGATCAACGATAATATTCATTTTTTTCGTTTCGATTTGTTCTTTTGTCATGTTTTTTGTATCAATTTTTTTAAAATCATCTAATATTAAATTTTTCGTTTTATCCGAAATCGCACCACTTTGAACAAATATATCAAACATTAGTGCATATCCTCTTTTTGTCCATAATCCGAATGTTTTGTAATACTTTTCTGTTTGATCGAAGTACCATTTTGAAGCATTAATTTGTTCATCGATACATTCTTTACTCGTACCTAGATTTTTAAAGTAAGTCTTCCAAGGCTCTACAACTTGGTATTTATTATTAGGGTCACTGATTGAATCTCCCCAAGCTACCTGTTCTTTTGTGGTTTTGTTCATAATGACATCTTTAAATGTATTATAAGAATCCGTATCTCCATTAAAAGCTTTTAGTACAACATCATTATGATTTGCGAACATATTTTTCATAATTGGTTGGATCGTTTCTGTTCCAAAATTTTCTTGAAGGGCACCAAAAGATAGACCGGCACCATCGAAATTACCACTTGTTGCACCAAATGCATCAGATCCAGATGATGATGTTTCATACCATGAAGTGATTTCTAATGCCATCTTTTTAACTGATTCACTTGCTGGAAGCTTCACGGGACTAATCGTTTGTGTTGCTGGCTTTTTTGTAGCAACTTTATATTTTGTAGGAATAATTAATTTTTGTCCAATTCGTATTGAATTCGATTTTAATTTATTCTGCTTTTTAAGCTCAGTAACAGATGTTTTATATGTTTTAGAAATTTTATAAAGCGTGTCCCCTTTTTTAACTTTATAAACAACAGATGCAGCATTCGCTGGTCCGACTACAGTTCCTAAAGAAAAGACAATCGCAGTTGATAAAATAACATTTTTAATCGATTTTTTCATATTTGATTACTCTCCCTTACTATTAATCTATTTATCTAGGTTAAACTCAGGAATTTCATTTCTATTCGCAACGATAATTACTATATCACGATAATTAATTTTGTTCATCACATAAAATCTTCCAATTGATAAATCATTAACAAAAGCTACATTAAAAATGTGTACAAAAAAAAGACAAACCTCATTCGAAATTATTTCGAAATAAGGTTTGCCATAAATTTCTTTTTCGTTTACTGGTTCTTTAACTTATCCCAAGTATCCTGAAGCGATTGCAGTAATTGCTGTGGATTTTTTTGTCCTCCAACATATGCTTGCATTGAAGCACCAAATTCATTTGTTGCACCGTTTGGATACTTAAACCAGTTCCATGAAAGTACTTTTCCATCAGCTGAGTATTTTTGAATATCATCAGCAATTGGGCCTAAGCCTTTCCCTTCAATTGTTTTAACTGCTGGAATGAATTTAAACTTTTCAACGATATATTTTTTACCTGTATCAGAAGAAACCATCCAATTTAAAAACTTCTTCGCTTCTTCTTTGTTTTTTGAATTTTTATTAACTACCCAGTTATTTGGTACACCGACCGGGATTTTGTCCATTGCGTTTTTGTCATCATTAATCGGCATTGGTAAAAGACCAAGTTTCATATTTGGTGTAATGCCATCGATCATACCTTGTGTCCAGTTTCCTTGTTGCATCATAGCTGTTTTTCCAGATGCAAAATTAGTAACTTGTGTATTATAATCCGTAGTTAATGGATTTTTATTTCCATATTTAATCGTTAAATCAAATAATTTTATAAACTCCTTAAATTTATCATTATCAGGAATTTTCACTTTGCCAGCATTTAAATCGGCGATAAATTTATCAGGATCTGGTTGTTGTGCGAATGGAATATTTAATAAATGAATTCCTAAAATCCACCACTCACCATATCCAACTGAAAACGGCGTAATGCCAGCGTCTTTTAATTTTTTTGCTGTTGCCTCTAATTCAGTTAATGTTTTTGGCAATTGTGTAATACCAGCTTTATCAAATAAATCTTTATTGTAAATGAATCCATAGCCTTCCGTGTTCATAGGCATTCCGAGTAATTTCCCATCAACTGTCATCGGTTTTTCGGTTTCCGGATATAAATCCTTCACCCAATCTTGATTTGATAGGTCCTCGAGTTTATCCTTCCAAGTAACAGCCTCTTGGTATCCACCATTATTGAAAATATCTGGTTCATTTCCTGATGCAAATTGAGCTTTCAATGCTGCTCCATAATCTGCACCTCCACCTACTGTTTGAACCTTTACCGTTACATTTTTATTCTCTTTTTGATATTCCTTTGCTAAAGCCTCTAGATCTTTTGCAATTTCAGCTTTAAATTGAAAAATATTTAATGTAATTTTTTCACCAGCACCAGGCTTTTTTGTTTCTTCTTTCTTATTATTACATCCAGTAAACAACAACATACTAGTTGATAAAACGGCTATCGACTTAAATAGTTTTTTATTCATATAATCCTCCTTAACTTACTTTATTGAACCACTTGTAATACCTCGGATAATTTGCTTTTGGGCAGCGAAGAAAAAGATCAATAATGGCATAATACCTAAGACTAACCCGGCAAGTGCTAAATTCCATTGTTTCGTATATGCGCCAAAAAAATAAAAAGTAGCTAGCGGTATTGTGCGGAGCTCTTCATCACGTAAAACTAGAGATGGCAACAAGAAATCATTCCAAATCCATAGAGTATTTAAAATAACAATTGTCACGGTGATCGGCTTTAATAAAGGAAACACTACTTTCCAAAAAACCATATATGGTGAACATCCATCAATTATCGCTGCTTCTTCAAGCTCAATTGGAATACCTTTTATAAAACCGTGATAGAGAAAAATTGAAAGTGCTGAGCCAAACGCTAAATACATAACAACAAGTCCGTAATGACTATTCATTAAATGAAGTGTACTTCCAACTTTAACAAGAGGAATCATAATTGATTGAAAAGGAATTACCATCGTTGCAACAAAAATAAAGAAAATAACCGTTGAAATTTTATGCCTTGTGCGAACGAGTTTATAAGCTGCCATTGAGCAAAATAAAACGATAAACACATTACTAGCTACTGTTACTATCAAAGAATTCAATAAAGCCCTCCAAAAATCCATAACGGCAATCGCTTGAGAGTAATTTGTAAAATCTAAGGATTTTGGTAGAGATGATGTATTTTGCAATATATCTGCAAAGGATTTAAACGAGTTTCCTAATACATAGTAGAAGGGAACAAGGAAAAATATCGCTAAAATGATCCCAAATAGCTCAAGCAAAAACGTCAGTCCGGTATAGCGTTCATTTTCCACTATGCTTCAACCTCCCTTTTCTTCGTTAAATAAACTTGGAGAATTGAAATAGCTGCAACAACGACGAAGAAGACAATTGCTTTTGCTTCCCCTAATCCGTATCGATTGTTTACAAATGCTTCTGTATAAATGTTTAACGCAAGCATTTCTGTCGATTTAAATGGTCCCCCACCAGTAAGTGATAAATTTTGATCAAATACTTTAAAGGACCAAGAGATTGTTAAAAATAAACAAACAGTTACAGCTGGTGCTACCATTGGAATGATGATTTTCCTTAAAGTTGTAAAACGATCTGCGCCGTCAACTTGGGCTGCTTCAATCAATTCCTGAGGTACTCCTTGGAGTGCTGCTACATAAATAATCATGATATATCCTGCACCTTGCCAGATGGCGACAATAATAATTGCCCAAAACGCTCCATTTGCAGTACCTAACAATGATTGCATTAATGAATCGATCCCTAGCGCAGCTCCTAATGAAGTGAGACCTTTATTAAAAATAAATTGCCATATAAAACCGAGTAATAAACCACCTATTAAGTTAGGTAAAAAGAAAATTGTCCTAAGAATATTTCTTGATTTAAGCCCCTTAGTAACTAATAGAGCTAAGCCAAAACCAATCAAATTCGTTAGGATCACAGCAAAAAACGTATACTTTGTCGTAATTATAAAGGACTGTTTAAAGTCTGCATCTTGCGTAAATATGTACTTATAATTATCAAAACTGACATAATGGATATTTCCAACTACCCCATTCCAGTTTGTAAAGGAATAATACAGACCCATTAAAAACGGAATTAGTACTAAAGCTGCAAATACTAGAAAAGCTGGACCAACAAATACGATAAAACTTCCACTATTTCTACGTTTCTTTCGATAGGAGACTTTAAAGTCAGTAGCATCATCTACAACTGTTTCAACTTCTTTATTCATTGCTTTATCAAACTTTGACAACTATGTACCTCCCTTCATAACGATCTACAAAAAAAAAGCAACTCCACCTTATTATTTAAAAGTAGAGTTGCTTTTATTCGGGATGCATTCTATTCGAGTCAAGATGCACTCTTCATATGAGTGCTACGTTGATCCTTTTGATAATTCACAATAATAATACCTGACGTAACCATAATTAAACCAATAAATACAAGATAAGATAACACTTCATTTAGCATGATTGATGATAAAATTACACCAAAAACAGGAACTAAGAATAAGTACATTGAAACTTTTCCAACTTGGTTATATTTCATGACATTGTTCCACAGTATGAAACCTACAGATGAAAGCACCGATAAATACACTAGCATGCCAAACGTTTTTAAATCAAAGTGGAACGGTAAAAACCCTGCCGTTAAACCACCAATTAATAACAATCCAATCGAACCGATCATCATTTGATATGCCGTTAAATAGGCAACATCCACTTTCTTTGCAGCTTCTTTAGCAAGTACATTACCATAGCCACCAAACGCCATTGCAAACAATAATAAAATCTCGCCAATTCCTAAATGTAAAGAAAGAGTGCCCTTTGTAATATTCACGATAATTACACCCGCAAACCCTACCGATACCCCAAGAATCTTACGCAAGTTTAAACGATCATTTTTATACATAAAATGCGCTGCTAAAAGTTGAAAAAACGAAGTAGTTCCAGCAATAATCGAGCCTTGAACTCCCGTTGAAAAACTTAATCCAATATAAAACAACACATATTGTAAAAACGTTTGAAACAAACCTACTTTTCCTACTACTAAAAAAGTATCTCGCTTAAAAGTTAACTTTCTACCAATTATCGTAAAAAATATTAAAATTAACAATGAGGCCAGAAAGAAACGATAACCCGCAAAAATCATTTGTTTCCAAATTTCATTCTTCCCAATATGCAAGTGCTCATAACTTAGCTTAATAAACGGAAATGCGCTTCCCCATAAAAAAGTTGTAATAACCGCTGATGCAATCACTCCCAAAGGATGTGTAAAAAATCTCTTAGCAGACATTGTTTCCCTCCATAAGCCTTTTTCTCTCTATAGAATACAGTTTATTCTATCATCTATAGGGCATTCCTTCTATTGGTTTGATTTTGCGAAAGCCTTGAAGGTAAAGACAATTGTTGGAAATCTTTTTATGTGGATTTTAAATTATGATTTTATTCGCTTATATCCTAAAAAATGCTTTTGCCAATATGAGTCATTTATATTAGAAATCGTAACGCCAGTACTACTACCAGCTTGAATAAATTCATTTTTGTTTAACATAATGCCCATGTGTGATGGTCCATACGTGTAAGTATTTTGAAAAAATATCAAATCACCGGGCTGTGAAGATGTTACTTTTTGGAATGAAGTATTGTTATGCCAATAACCTGATACATTTGTTCTTCCAAACGGCTTACCATTTTCCTTAAGAACATAATAGATAAAGCCACTGCAATCAAAACCCGTAGGCGATACTCCTGCCCACTTATAGGGAACTCCTAAAAATTGTTTTGCAAAAGAAATCATATTTTTCTCATCAATATCGCTAGTCGAACCATTTGAATGATCAATTTCTTTTTCAGTATATCCAGCACTTATATAACCGATTTTTCCTTGATAGTTTATTTTGCGCCAACCATTTGAAGTTGAAATAACGTCTAACTTCTGCATTTTTGTCGCACTTCCTATTATATTGTAATTCGTTCCCGCACCTGAGCGAATATTAACTCTGACCCCAGTTACAATATATTTAGTCGTATCGTATACTGGTCTTTCATCTTCAATATTCTTTTGTTTCTGAACATAAGTGCCGCTTATGTAGCCAATTCTTCCTTGATAATTAATCTTGTACCAGCCATTTGAGGAAGATTGGACATCTAACTTAGCATTCTTATTTACACTTCCTAAAATACTATAATTCGTTCCCGCTCCTGATCGAATACGTAACCCGTTCACTGTTGAGATATAATTGAAAGTATTGTTTTCTATTTTTTCATTTTCAACATCACTACTTTGTTTTTTAACATAAGTACCGCTTATGTATCCAATTCTCCCCTTATAATTAATCTTATACCAACCATTTGAGGAAGATATGACATCTAATTTAGCATTCTTATTTACACTTCCTAAAATACTATAATTCGTTCCTGCCCCTGAACGAATACGTACTCCGTTCCCTGTTGAGATATAGTGATCCACGAATGAGATCGATGCTTTAGGTTGATTTACAGTTGTACTTTCTGCATCCGCTTCTAATTGATCCATAGAATTAATACATGAAACAGATCCTATGATTGCAATCGATTTTATAATTTTTTTTTTCAAAATCTCCACCAGCTTTTTATTTTTATTTTTATTTGCTATACTTTTTTGAATTTGAAATAGATAAACTAGCTTTTAATGTAGTAACAAATATGTATTTAATGTGCTTACTGTATAAATATCGGTTGGATGCTTAAAATTCTTTAATAAACGTCAAAAATTTTATTAATAAATAGGCAGACAGAAGCCCTGTCCACCCAACCCTACCTCTATTTTCACAACTCGATCACATTCATTAAAAAATTTTTAATCTAAAAGTAAATTTTTTTCATCACATATAAAGTAATGTGGTAATATATATTTAATAAGAATTATTTTAATTAAGAAATCTGTGAACTACACATCTAAGAGATTAAATAAATAGTATGGTCTTATAAAATGTACGCTGCTGTCCTAGGACGGCAGCTTTCGTCGTTTTATAAGGATAGTGAATTTGATTATTTTTCTCATTTGAAATAAGAAAGGGGTATTTATTATGGAAGCAAGTCCAAAAGTTACTACGATTCATGCTACATATGAAGCCGACCATGTGGAATCTACATCATTTCTATCAAAACATGGAGAATTAATTGCCGCTTTAGTTTCTGGTGTATTAATTCTAATTGCTTCATTTGTTAAAAACGATAATTCTATCATGTCGATTATTTTATATGTTTTAGCATTTTGTATTGGAGGATATGCAAAGGCAAAGGAAGGCATTGAAGATACGATTGCTGAAAAAGAACTAAACGTTGAAATGCTAATGATTATTGCGGCAGTTGGTTCAGCTGCAATTGGTTATTGGACTGAAGGTGCAGTACTGATTTTCATATTTGCTTTAAGTGGCGCACTTGAAACATATACACTAAATAAAACAAATAAAGAGATTTCTTCACTATTGTCTATTCAGCCACAAACAGCAATTCGATTAGTCGATGAAGTTGAAGAAGTTGTCGGCATTAAAAGTTTAAACATTGGTGATTATATTTTAATTAAAGCTGGAGAACGTATTCCTGCTGATGGACAGATCGTTAAAGGAGAAACATTAGTAGATGAAGCTGCTCTTACAGGTGAGTCAGTTCCAGTTGTTAAAAACTTAAATGATGAAGTGTTTGCAGGAACAATCAACATTAAAGGAACACTAGTAGTAGAAATTACGAAACATAGTGATGAGACTCTTTTCCAAAAAATCATTAATCTCGTTCAAACAGCTCAAAGTGAACAAACTCCCTCTCAACAATTCATTGAAAAATTTGAAGGTGTTTATGTTAAAGGAGTATTAATTGCCGTATTATTCATGATGTTTTTACCGCATTTTGCATTAGATTGGTCATGGACAACAACGTTTTATCGAGCAATGATTTTACTAGTTGTTGCATCACCTTGTGCATTAGTAGCATCGATTACACCAGCTGTTTTATCTGCAATCTCAAATGGTGCAAAGTCAGGTATTCTTGTTAAAGGCGGTATTCATTTAGAGCGATTAGGTGTATTAAAAGCAATCGCATTTGATAAAACTGGTACTTTAACGATTGGTAAGCCAGAAGTAACTGGTTTTGAGAAAATAGAAGATTTTGATCGTATAGAGTTATTATCGATCGTTGCTTCAATTGAAAGATACTCAACTCACCCGCTAGCTGCAGCTATTGTTGAGTACACAACAAAACAAGGAATCACAGTATCTTCGTCATTTGAACAAATTGATGACCACCCTGGTTTCGGTGTATCAGCGATTTTAAATGGTTCTGAGTATAGAGTAGGTAAAAAAGAATTCGTAACAATGAAACAAAATCCTCTCATTCATTTTGAGCAACAATGGGAACAAGAAGGAAATACAATTGTTTATGTAGGTACTCAAGATAAAGTTGTTGCGATTTTCTCATTAAAAGATTTAGTTCGTAACGAATCAAAGCAAGCCTTATCTACTTTAAATAAATTAGGTGTTCGAACAGTCATGATTACAGGTGACTCTGAACAAACAGCGAAAGCAATTGCTGCCGAAAGTGAAATCAATGAATACTTTGCATCATGTTTACCAGATGAAAAAGTATCGATTGTTAAAAAGCTAAAAGACAACTATGGTCAAGTTGGAATGGTTGGTGATGGTATAAACGATGCCCCTGCTCTAGCAACTGCAAATGTAGGGATTGCAATGGGTGGCGGAACTGGAGTTGCTCTAGAAACTGCAGATGTCGTTCTGATGAAAAATGACTTAACAAAAATAGCTAAAGCAATCACTTTATCTAAACGCATGAACAAGATCGTAAAACAAAATATTATCTTTTCACTAAGCGTAATCGCATTCCTTATCTGCTCGAATTTCCTACAAATCATTGATTTACCTTATGGAGTAATCGGTCACGAAGGAAGTACAATTTTAGTTATTCTTAACTCATTAAGATTATTAAGAGATTAAAAAAAGCATCGTACAAAATTGTACGATGCTTTTTCTCTATACTGAACAATAATGAGCTTTTTAGCAGGAAAAGCGGTATTCTTGTCAGTCTAAAAATCAATGGTAATCATTATGTCCGTTTGCAGAACCGCTAGTTTTGCCCTTTGGATGCGAGCTGCTTTTTTGTTTCTTATTCGATTTATCATTATGGTTTTTCTTATTATTACTCATTTTAAAGTTCCTCCCTTTTTGAAGTCTTTTTTAGTTTACCTCTCTAAAATAAGACTACTCATGGAAGAAAACTCCATTATATTATAGAAGAAATTATTTTGGATTTGGATTATTAGGATCAATTAATTTTGGTTTAGCTTTGTGCTTACCATACTGTCTTTGCTTTATTAATGCATTAAGCTCTCCACCAATAATCACAACCATTGCCGAAATAAAAAACCAAATCATCAAGACAATAATTCCACCTAAACTACCGTAATGACTTGTGTAATTACCAAAGTTATCAACGTAAAAAGCAAATCCAAATGAAGAAATGATCCATCCAAATGTTGCAAATAGTGAACCAAAGAATGTCTTTTTAATGTGAACTACTTTACTCGGTCCAATGGAATATAGAACAGTAAATACAATCATTAGGATTACAAAGCTTAGTGACCAGCGAATCAGGCTCCAAGTATATAAGAAATCCTGAGATATATCCAAAAATTGAAATACAGACTTAGCAATTACTTTCCCGAACACTGGTATTAATAATGCAAAGACAATAACAAAAATCATAATAATTGTTAAAAGAATTGAAACTCCTCTTGTAACAAAGTAATTTCGTTTATCCTCTACATCATACGCATCATTAAGTGCTCGTATGATTGCATTAATCCCATTGGACGCGGCCCATATAGTCGCAATTAACCCTACTGATAAAACTCCACCATGTGATTGCCCGATTATTAACTGCAAGTTACTTCGTATAATAGCCATAGCATCTGGCGGAGCATATTGACTCAAGAATGACAATATTTGATCAGTAGAAAGCGGTAAATAAGTTACGACTTGAGTTAGAACAAGTAGAAATGGAAAAAGAGATAGCATTAAGTAATATGCTAGCTCCGCTGAACGAGATACTATTTCGTCTTCCATACACTTTTTCACTAAATCCCAAACAAATGCTAAAATAGAATTCTTTTTCTTAATCAAATTGACACCTTCAATTGTTATTCTTTAGATGTATTACCTGCCAATAAAATTGATTCTACTTTCTCTTGTACTTCATCTGCATTTTCATCAGTTAAATCTTCAATACCTTCAAGAGTAGCTTCTAACTGCTCGTCAGTTTCAGAAGATTCATTTTCATGATTTACTTCTAGTGAAGTCGCTGAAATTTGCGATTTTCCTTCTTCTAGATCGATTGAATCTTCAATTTTCTCTTCTACAGCTTCAACTGCTTTTTCAGATACTTTAGAAGAACCTTTATCAAACTTATTTAATGTTGAATCTTTAATTTCGATCCATTTATCTTTTACAATCTGTACATTGCCTTCTAATTTCTCAACTGAGCTTTGTACTACCCTCAATTGATTTCGAACAGCACCTTTTACGATTTCAGGATCTTCTTTAATTTGATTTAATTTGTTTGTTACGCTTCTTCCTTTACGTGAGATTTTCTCACGATTTTCCTTGTTAAGTAGAGTAACCCCTGCACCAATTGCGACTCCGACTAGAATATTGCGTAAAGCTTTGTTACGTTTTGACATTCTACATCCTCCTCTAAACTGTTAATTGGTGTTGCTTTAAAATATGCTGAAGTAAATGAGAGCATCCTTCTGTAAGGATGTCATATACTTCATTAAAATTACCCGTATAATATGGATCAGGCACTTCCTTCCACATTGATGCTGGAACATAATCTGAAAGTAGTGAAATCTCTCCTATACAATTATTTCTTGCTAAATTCATTAAATCCTCTTTATTCTGTGCATCCATAGCAACAATATAACTAAAATATTTAAAGTCATTTTCTGTCACTTTTCGAGCTTTCATACCTTCGCACGTTATACCTTTTTCACTCAATAAACCTTGTGTTCCCTTATGTGGAGGGTGACCTAAATGCCAATCTCCAGTACCAGCTGAGTCTATCATAAATTGTTTATCTAACCCTTTTTCTGTCACTATATGACGAAAAACAGCCTCAGCCATTGGCGATCGACAAATGTTACCTAAACAGACAAATAATACTTGAATCATCTCAATGTCTCCTTCAAATTATTTACACTTTCTGCCAAAATTTAGCTGTTTCTTTTGTATTCATTCTACACGGTAAATTTTAAAATGAAAAGCAAGCCATTGTGAATAATTTATGACTAGTATAAATAAGATAAAAGTTATAATGCTTATTTTTTACATAATAGCTATGATTACACTCTTTTTTTTAAAATAATTTTAATGACTATCTAAAAAGTTAACTTTGTTAATGTTTTTCGCGATTCTTACACAGATTCCATTAACAATGACCAAATTTTTTTTAATTTTTTCAGATAAATTAATTGTATTTTTAAATGACCTTGACTATATTTAGTAAAGACAACTAAATGTAAGCTAAAACCACAAGGGGAGCCATTTGGCTGAGAGTGAATAGATTAGCTATTCTTACCCTCTGAACCTGTTAGTTAGTACTAACGTAGGGATGTGGCACGATGAAAAAGCAATTCCGGGATCATCATGCTACCCAGTATTGCTTTTTTATTTATTCCTACTGAAATCTCCCTAATTTGAAATGTGGAAGCGGCTCGCTTTTGCCCTTACACCAGAAAGGGCACGGCGCTGAAACTAGACATTACAAAATGTGGGCGATTAGTCGCTCACAACATCATTACTTACAAAGTGTTTCACTACATAAGTTGTCCACGAGAAAAAGGGGGATATATATATATGAAGACATCAAAGATTCAATTAATGGCAGAAATAGCGATGTGTGCAGCACTAGCAATCGTTTTTGATTTCTTACCATTGTTTACTGCACCTCAAGGTGGCTCTGTATCATTATCAATGATTCCAGTTTTTCTAATTGCTTTTCGTTGGGGATTAAAACAAGGATTAATTACTGGTCTATTATTAGCAGCACTACAAATCGTTACAAAGCTATATTTTGTTCATCCAATCCAAGTATTTTTAGACTATATTCTGGCATTTACAAGTCTCGGATTAGCTGGTCTTGTATATAAACAAATAAAAAATAGTTTAGCAAATGGCAATAAAAAAAGTGCAGCAGCCTATATAATTTTAGGAACTTTTATCGGCTCACTAGCTCGATTCATCTGCCATTTTATTGCTGGAATCGTATTTTACGGTTCATACGCTCCAAAAGGAACACCGGTTTCACTTTATTCATTAGTATATAATGCTTGGTACATGGTTCCTTCTTTTATTATTAGTGCAGTTCTATTAATTATTTTACTTTCTTCTGCGCCAGTTCTTGTTCATGTTAAAAAGAATCGAAATCAAGCAGCATAAGTATAGAGACTTTTTTGTAGGTTTACACAATTAAATAAGAAAGAACTGAATCCTCCATCGAATTTTTATGATCTACTCAATGGGGGATTCTCTTCATTTCCTTTTACATCAAATTATTTCATGATTTTAGAGTGGCGTATCTGCTAATGTCCACGTTAAAGTCGTCTTATATTTAGCCCCTACTTCTTTATAAGCTGCTCCTGGCACGAAAAGAGTTACACTTGATGAATTCAGACCATATGCAATCGTCCACGTACCGAGTCCCTTACCCTCATCTGCAAAGGCTACATCCTGTGCACCTCCACCCGGTACCAATGTTACTGTAGTGGCTACTGGTTTATATTGCTCTTCAGTAGTTGAGTTTAAAATAGGATTATTTAATTTTAATACGGCACCAGTTAACTCATTATTTCCACTCTTAAATTGCTCATTTTGTTGTACGGATAATTTCCAGCCTGTGTTTGTTCTACGATGGTCTGTTACTTGAATAAAATTTGGTACTTGAATGACCGAACCATCTGAAGTTTGTTTTACTTGATCTAATTGAGCAGAATAAACTTCATTACTACCCGAAATTTCATGTTCACCAAAGTGAAAATTTGACACATAGTCAATACTTAATGAACTCTTTGCTCCCGGTTCATGAGGATTTTCTGGATCAGTTGGGTTAACTGGTTCGACTGGACTTGTCGGGTTTGTTGGATTGACTGGATTTTTTGTTTCTGCCGTTACCGTTACATTTGTTTCTGTACTTGTATTACCTGCGACATCTGTTGCAGTTGTACTCACTACATCCCCCGCATACAATGTCCATGGCTCTACGGATACCGAATATGAACCATCTGCTCCGGCTTTTGTCGTTAGATTTGAATGATCTGGTAAAATTATCTTTACTGTACTATTCGCCTCCGCTGTTCCCATTATCCTTGCACTGATATCTGTAATCGGATTTACAACTGGCGGTAAAATAGTTTTGTCTACTGTAAAGTGTAAAATAGTTTGATTACCTGCTTTATCAGTGATGACTAATGTGTGTTCACCATCAGCTGGGTTTATTGTGCTAGAAGAAATGGATGTCCCATTTAATTTTGCTGTATCAATACCGCTTAGCGCATCACTGAATGTAATGTTTGTTGCTGTATTTTTATTATATAATTGCCCGTCAGCATAGTTGGTAATAGGTAGTTCTTTATCAATTTTGACTGTAAATTTTGCTCCAGGATCGGTTAATGGATTACTTTGGTTTCCAGAATCATCTTTTGCTCTGATTAGAATATTTGTCGTACCTTGGGTTGAAACTGTATAATCAACGCCTGTTGAGGTGCCATTACTTAAACCGTTTTTACTCCAAGTGCTACCATTATCAGTAGAAACTTCGTACGTTGTTGGATCGACCCCATGATCGTCAGTTGCTGTAAAGTGAATTGTCGTGTTTTTATTGGTCCATGATGCTCCACCTGTGTAGCCTTCTGGTATGGTAATAGTCGCATTTGTTATTTTTGGTGCCTTAGTATCTAGTACTGTAACAGAAACATTATCAACCTGAAAGATTTGAAATCCACTACCATCAAGTGCATCTTTTATACCGTCTTCAAAAGCAATTCTAAAATTTACTTTAGTTCCGATCGCAGTGAAAGTAGTCGTTACATTTTGAGGACCTGTGTAGTCTCTCCATTCTGTATCTGTGGTTAGAGGGGTACCACTTTCTGTGTCAGTTACAAACCAATTATACCTAGGATGAGTATTCTTATGTTCAATAAGTTTAAAAGGAAACTTTAAGATATAAGTCTGTCCTGGAATTGTGTTAATCGTTTGTCTCATAGCTATAAACTCTTGAGAATCTGATGTGTTTAATAATTTTAATAAAATTCCACCCTCTAGAACTGGTTTAACATAACCTTTTGGGTTGACTTCACCAAAAACCTTATACCAGCCGTCACCTTGATCCTCTAAATTGAAGCTATAAGGACTTTGACTTTGGTTTTTATTTAAATACCCCACAAATGACCAATTTGGAAAAGTAGTTGTTTGACTATCAAAATTAAATGTAGGGTTTTGAATCAAGTTTGGAAGTGTTGCTGCTTCTGTAATAGTTGGTTTAAGTAGTCCCTTTAATCCAAGAAGTCTCGGTTGCATCCCGCTCGTCATGATGACAAAAATGGAAGCTAAAACAGTCGCTTTAAAAAGTCGCCTTCTTTTTTTTACCATTATGTTTCTCCAATCCAAAATAATAATTTTTCTTCACTCTTTTTCTATTTTCTTTA
This sequence comes from Bacillus sp. AFS053548, assembly GCF_002575105.1. NCBI lineage: Bacteria > Bacillati > Bacillota > Bacilli > Caryophanales > Bacillaceae > Bacillus > Bacillus sp. AFS053548. Next base: position 117,664 of record NZ_NUHI01000017.1, read on the forward strand.
AACGTCTACTTAAAATAAATAAAAGTATGACAAGTGATAGTAATAAAATACCGCCAATTAAGTAACACATTTTATAATCCTTTTCTAGATCTGAAGGCATAAATTCCTCAGCTGATTTCTCCTTAATGGTAAATATTCTTGTCCATTTCCATGATTGCTCCCCATCTGTGGCTTTCATTTCTAGACGGTAATTACCTGATTCAAGTGCTCGGTCACCCCAATCAATTGCATAATCAAAGTTTGAATTAGGTGCCATTCTTAAATTTTCTTTTTTTGTTTCATGCAGGATCTTTTTCCCTTGTTCTGTAAATACTTTCGCATCTACACTCAAATTTTTTAACATAGCTGGTTCTATATTTTGTAAGTTAGCTGTAACTACATTTCGTGCATTGATTAGTGATGTTTTTACTTCATTTAATTTTAAATCTCGCTTGATTACTTTATCGGTTTCTCTTATTAAAACACCAATAACATACGCATATTTATTTTTTATTTGAATGCTTCCATCTTCTTTTTTAGCTTGTCCCTCGTCTTCTTTCTCACTAAAATGGAGTCCACCCAATATAACACCATCGAATTGCTGCTTTGGCATCTCAATCGTAATCTCTACTGTTGCTTCACTTTTTGCTGGAATTATCGTCTCTTTTTTTACCTTAGCTATATTAGTGAAAGGAATTTCTAATGTAGCGTCTACTTTTGAATTTGAATTACCGTAATCCGCAATTCCACTACTATTTGTAATCGCTGAATTAGCTTTTGTTTCAACAACTATTTTTTTATCAGTATCATTCTTTATTTGAACTTTTAAGATTTGTTTTTGGCCTGGTTTCATTCTCAAATCAAAATAAGTTTTGCTCTGATCAATTTGATTAGTTGGAATAACAGGCGATACTGCAAAGTTCATCTCAGCTGCAATTGCATGAAAATTATTAATATTAATAAGAAATAAAATAATAATAAATTTTTTTAGTACATTCATAGATAGCTCCTTTTTTTGAAATTGACTAAAAAATTTCATGCAGATTAGGTTACAGTTATTTAGTTTCTTTGTTCGATTTATTTGCAATACACAAATAGAGTAGAACTAGTTGCCTTTTATTATGAAAATCACATCAAAACCTCCAACTTTGATTCTTTGTTGAACTCACAGTTGAATATGTGAAAAATGTAACATGATTATATTCGATGGTTCAACGACATTTTTTACCTATGTCAACGGTAATGGCGTTGAGTTTTAACTTGTTTTTTGTTTTGGTAGTTCTTCTTAATATTTTAGGTTTAACTGCTACAAATGGTGATGTCACTTGCTTTTAGTTAAATCGATCCAACCAAATATTAAAAACATTCTATCCACATTTTAAATATGCATTTAAATTTTGAACACTTTGTGAATTTTGGTTATCTGTCCTTTTCTTTAATCATATATATGAATACAGAGTTTCGAAGGGGGTATAAATATTGGGATATGATGTACTCATCTTTTTCTTTTTCTTTATTATTCTTTTAGGTATGATTGGTTCATTTTTCTTAGTATTAAAAAATGCATTTAATGTAGATGATGCTTTAAGAATTGATCCTAAGCCCTCCCTTCCTGAAGAGAGCGTACAGTTATAACTAAAATAACCTCATCTAACAATTAGATGAGGTTTTTTGTTTTTTCCTTACATATAAGCCTGTTTTGAGTATGGGATTTCAGTCTATATGTTTTTAAATTACTCATGATCCTTTTATGAGTATGCAATATTCATCTTTTTGGTTTTTTACTTCCTCATGAACCCCTTATGAGTTACTATATTT